>CAZRMH010000488.1:0-5824 GCA_964600935.1 uncultured Candidatus Obscuribacterales bacterium | reverse complement strand
GAGAGATGCCAATCGGTCCTGACTCTTTAGACAAATTTATGGGCGAGCTGGACATGAACAGCCAGGGTTTCGTCAGAAAACTTATTCTGATTTCTCAACCAGGTTCGCCGCTGATGCTGCGTTTCCAGTGCGCATGGAACAAAACTCAAGGTGAAGGAAAATCCGAGATTGTTGGTGGCGTCACTGCAGATTACTTCCTCGGCGTAGGCGTCGAAGAAGTCCTGCCTCAGGGTCGCGCTCTGGCTCGCTACATCGAGGATATATTCGCAGTGCTGGATCGAATGGTCACCCTTGGACATTCGTCTAAGCTAGCAAACATGAGCATTCCAGTGTCACAACTGGAAGCTTTCGAAGCCAGCGAAGCCAACAATCTTGTCGCACCTTATGAAGGTAGACCAGCTCCTGAAGGGCTCTAAACAGTATCCACAGCTTATCCGTTTTTTTCAAAAATCTCAGTTTACGCGGATTCGGCAAGTTTGTGATAGAGCACTTTGCTGCTGTGTCTGGTGTCAACTGGAATTTTTCGAACCAGCTTAATTTCACTTAGTTGACTCCAGCTCAAACGGTTCTTAATCGTCCATGTGTCGATTGGATGTAGCGTTTCTCCTGATTCGATATAGAGGGTCGTTACCTCATTCAACGTTACGCAGGCAACCTTTTCTATGGACTGGTCGAAGAGCACTGCAGCTTCGACGCTCAATGCAAAACTAGTATCAAGATAATTGGTCTCAACCTCGTCACTGCTTCTTTTGTTCAGTCGACCGGTTAACCACAAGCGACCGGACGTGTCCAGGTAGCCGACGTCGCCGGTTCTGTGCCAGATTTCATCACCAATTCGCAATTTGGTTTCCTCGTCACCAATGCCGTTGTCGTATCCTTTAACGACGTGCTCACCGGTAACAAGTATCTCTCCAATTGCGTTCAGCTTGAGATTTTTCAACTCGCAAATGTGACGAAGAGTAGAAAGGCGATCAGGATTGTCTATCTGATTATCCTTTTCCACGAGCGGTTCTATGCGAATCTTAATTTGTGGTATTGCCAGACCAACAGGCAGACCGGCACCATTAGCGATGGCAACTATATCGGCGTTACTGAGTTCACTAGAGTTTATTCGGGAAATTGGTTCAGCTTCACTGCTACCATAGACGGTGAAAATGTCGGCGTTCCTGCAGACGTTTTTCGCAGCACTCTGAAGTCTTGGAAATACCGGTCCGCCGCCTGTGATAATCGTTTTTACGAATGGCAAAATAATGCCTTGGCTGGCACATTGCTCCACTATTCTTTCGATGAATGCAGGAGAACCGAGAATACGTTCTGGTTGAAACCGCTTAAGTTGATCAATTACTCGATCGATATTCATATTTTTTAGATTTGCCAGATTAGCGTCCGGAAGTATTGTCGTGACTCGAGTCGCCAGGTTTGCCAGTACGAATACAGGTAGTGAAGTGAGCTCGCTTGAACCTTCAAGAAATTGGCAATTGGCAGAAACTGCTTCTAACTGTGTTCTTAGAAATTCGTGACTTCTGACGATGAGTTTTGCTTTGCCGCTGGTTCCACTGGTCAGTGTGATCAGCGCAGGATGTTCGGCCGTTACTGGTTCCAACTCTTCAAGGGGGTTATTTACATCAGCGCTTACTGGAGCGCCGGCCAGGATTGCTTTGCTCCTCAACAGATTTTGCTGACCAATTGGGTTCCAACCTGGAAGCATTGGTCCGTCCGAAAATTTGAGTTTAATACGTCTGGCTGACGTTAAAGCTAATGCTGCAAAAACTCCTTTGCCTGCGGCGATAACGGCTCGGGGCTCGGCGCTGTCAATCGCGTGGTTAACCTTGTCTCTTCCTGCGCCCACATCAACTATCAGCACTGTTGCTCCGACTCGAAAAACGGCGAGAATGGAAACGAATAAATCTATACTGATTGGTTGGAGCATCAGGACACGGTCACCTTTTCTAAGCCCCGCGCTTCTTAAAATACATGCTCTGTGTTTGACCATCTCAGACAAAAGTTCGTAAGACACCGTTTTACTTGCCTGCCTGGAACCCTGAATTAAGGCTGCGAAATCCGGATGCTGCGCGGCAATTTCGTCGAGCCTGTTGGCCAGATTCAATCGCGTGGAACAATCTCCGTCCTCACCGAGATCAGCGAATTGATTATTTTGAATCGGATGGATTGAGCAAAGTTCAGGAATTCTTGAGGAGAATAGACTTTCGTTTGTCGATTTAGTTTCGAAATAAGATTGGCTCAGTTTAACGTTCATATCTATATTTTTTGTCTTAGTCGGTGTAGGTTAGTGTGCGGTCGTTATTACGATTGCAAGTTTTTGCCATACACTGCGTAGCGTCTAAAAACTTGTGCATCATGGATGGTGCTATACGCACTGGAAGTGTTGTCGTCTTTGTACAATGCATGAATCAGGCTGGTGAAACCTAATCGTTCAGCCCGCACGTGGCATTCGCTCATAAGCAGCTTTCCGAGTCCGCGAAAACGATCGTCTTGAATTCTGCCGACGGTTTTTACAACTGCAGTCTTAACTACGCAATTGCTATTGGCTGGATCCGGAACAGCCATCACGAATCCAACTGGCTGGCGATCATATTCGGCAATTAATATCAAGTCAGGCACTACAAGAGGCATCAGCTGTTTATATCTTGCTAGAAATTCAAACTCGGAAATTTCTGAATAAAGAAAGTTTTCAGCGAACGCGTCGCAGGCGATACCGTAGATGTCGATTAGTTCGCGTTCAAAATTATCGAGGTTGATTGGTCTAATTCTGATATTTGCCAGTGTTTTAGGCTGACGCGTAAAGGTTTGAGGCTTATCCACAGGAGTTTCCGATGATTGAACGAAGTCGGATTTCGTGTCAAGAATCGAGGAGCTGTAAGTGGCGAGTGTGGTGAAACCGGCATCGAGAAAATGGGTTGGATAGTCCATCGGATTTTGGGGTTCCATCACGAAACGCGGAAGATCAGTCGTTCCGCAGACTAACCGATACCGTCTCCAGGTATTGCCATCGACTGGTCCGACTGCAATTTTGCATCCGTGACAAGCGAGGAGTTTGCAGGCTAGCTGCAATAACTTCGTTCCGACGATTGCATTTTTCGCGTAATAGTGACCGACAAAGCCGCTCGTTTTACCATCTACCACGGGCGTTTCGCAGTACCAGATCGAAAAATGTCCAACAACTTTATTGTCATCGTCTGTTTGTACCCAGGATTCATCAGGCGAGTCCAGTTGCATGTCGACGTGAGAAAGGTTTTGTTTTAAAAACTGTTGATATACTTCTGAATCAGAGGCCCTGGAGAAGCCTGAATCGACAAGATCCAGGTAAGTTGCTTCCAATTTCGGATTCGTTTTTAGTAATTCCGGACAAGGCTCGAGCATCACAATTTCTCCTTCAGCAGTCGCATTTTCGACTTCTTCTATTGTGACGTTTTCCATTTGATATCGAGCCCAAGATCCAACAGTTCGCTAACCGTCTGATGCTTCGGAATGCTAATATCTATGAGTTCTGGATGAGGCAATATGAATTATAAATGTCCCACTATCGTCAAAGACCAGCTGGTCAGGCAATGCAAAGGGCTTGGGTTGTTTGTCGGCGATACGGTTATGGTGCACGCTTCGCTGCGGGCTGTCGGAGAAATTCTCGGCGGACCTGATGTATTAATCGGAGCGATTTTGGAATCTATCGGTTCGGTCGGAAACATGATGATGTATGTTGGTTGCCAGATGCCGTTCGATGATGTTGGGCGCGGCATCTACTCTGCCGATGAAGAAGCCTTTATTATGGCGAATTTACCGATGTTCGAGCCGCACAAGGCTCGCGCCGCGCGACCTTTTGGTGCGCTGGCTGAATTTTTTCGAACCACCCACGGTGCGGTTTCCAGTCAGAATCCCAGTTGCCGAATGACAGCAATCGGTTCGCGCGCTGATTGGATCGTTGCTGACCATCCGCTTTATTACGGCTTTGGTCAAAATACTCCGCTGGAAAAGCTCTGCAACATCGGCGGCAAAGTGCTGTTGATTGGTTCATCGCTGGATGAAGTAACTCTGTTGCACTACGCCGAAGCAATCGCGCCAATTCCAAATAAGAAAATTGTGAAAATCAAAGTTCCTGTTCTCCATTACGGGAAGATGGAGTGGCTGGAGATTGAGGAATTCAACAGCTCTACGGGAATTAAAGATTGGCCGGATGACTATTTCGCGCAGATTGTAAAACAGTTTATTGACTCTACAAATCCAAGAACTGGTCAGATTGGAAATGCGATTACCTATGTATTAGACGCCAAGAAACTTGTTGATTTCGCCATTCCATTGATGGTAGAGAGAGCGAAACAACTCGACGGCTAATACTTTTCAGGCAGGCAGTAATTTGTTTCATTGATATTAATGGATCAGGAGTGGTATCAAGCCTAGTGCTGATGCAAGAGCCGCAAACGAAGCTTGTTTCCACCATCTCGACGGTCGCGTAAACGGTTTGATTTCTGTAGAATTTGCCGCATAGAAAAGTATTGTCGGGATGCCAATGCAGAATGGTGCAAGAAAAACCGAGAGTAGGATCGTTTGTGCTGACGGGTTTATAAAAATCATGGGAATAGCCATCAAGCACCAGGCTTTAAGAATCGCATAGAGCAGAGTGAATATGCGTTCTTTTGAAAAACTCGTATATCGCAAATGAGCTGTTGCAATAATCGCCGCGTGGGCACCGAAAGTCAGCATATATGGAAAAATATATTTTTCACTGTTACTGACTAGGGTGATGAGCAACCAAAACACACCGGCGGACGCAACTGAAACAACTGCGTAAACGCTGTGCTCGCTTCTAATTTGGCGGAATCGTGCCGGCAGGAGAAATCGGTAGCTCAGGTAGAGCAGGATTGGCATGATTGTCCACTCGATACCACCGACGGTGTAAGCGAAGTAACAGAATAGAGCGGAACCGATTACTCCGGCGCCGTTCAACGTACTATTCTTTCGCACGGACAGAACAAACGTCGAAATAACTAGAAGGAGGGCGAGCCGGATGTGCAGATCGTTAAGTGGGAGGATCATATGCGTTTTTAGAACGATAAAAGCCCCGATCGGAATGAATAGATTATCCAGTCCTTTCCATGCAATTGCCTCGAACATCATCGCCACTATTGCCAGTATCAAGGCAATGCTTAATGAAACGTGGATTCCCAGATCGCTGAATTGCATCAATGGAATGAACGTGGAAATAAAGGCAACGGCAGCAAATGCGAAACTGCCTTCAATCGACTTATAACCTTCGGTGCAGCCATATTTTTTCTTGCCGAAACGTTGTCCGACGAGCGCCGAAGCCGTGTCAGCAAAAGTCAGAATTAAAATTGGAATCGCATACAGGAGGGCGTTTCCGTCTGCGATCAAGAATGTCAAACCAACCGCCAGAGGAAAGGCAATTTCTCCAACGCTCTCTCGTCCTTGAGCGCAAACTACCGGCGCCCACTCTTTAAGTTTCGATACTTTCACAACCGCGATGAACAGGCTCGAAATGATGCTTAGAGTGAGAACCGGCCAGGCGTTCTGAAAGATAAGAGGAAACGAGAGGGTGACCAGACCCATTACGACATGAAGAAGTTTTCGAATCACTTCAGGATCGGATACATTCCTTTGCAGCCGACTCAATGCGTGGATAACCACCATTAGCGTGACCATAACGACTGTAATTCCGATCCACGGACTCATGCTGCCCTGTCCTTATTGCCCATTCCCGCGGTGTTCTCGTGAGCCTCATGCTCTTGATTCTTTCCGTTTCTGACATCTTCAACAACGAAGCGACTGTAGAAGAATGTTTTGTTTTCAGCAA
>CAZRMH010000487.1:0-5841 GCA_964600935.1 uncultured Candidatus Obscuribacterales bacterium | reverse complement strand
TCCTGCGTGCCGTAAAATCCAGGCGGGCTTGCGGCTACATTCGGGTCGATTAAAATATCGAACGACGCGGAGACGATTACACACTGAGGACTTTCAAAACAGTCCCAGCGTAGGCAAAAGGCTCATCCTCTGTCTCGGGATCCGACATCCCCCACTTTGCACGATCCGACCGAATGATTGCCATTTGCTCGCTAAGCTGTCCGACCGTTTTAGAATCCTTCATCTCTTCAGGCATGCGCGGATCGCTCAGTACGTTCGCGTAGCGTCGCAGCAGATGATAGAAGGAGATAATGTGGTGACTTGACTTAGCGGTCAATCTATCCAACTTGAGAGCCAGCGCGTAAAGCTTGAGCGCACGTTTATATGAATCGGCAGCCCCGTGAAGATTATCTTTCTGCTCCTGAAACGACCCTTTATAGCCGTTTAACCAGGAGTCTTGAAGCAAAAGCTCGGCGCGATTCCAGAAGTCCTTAGATTGCTCAAGTTCGCGCATAACTACGTCCAATTGCACTATGCGTCGGTCAAGCAAGCCACCATCAACAAGGCTCGGTGTGTCCACCAGCGTAGCTTTTGGTGAGCGTGATTGCGGCGGCCGCTTAGTCGCGAAGTTGAAAGCCGTTAGTTGTATCGAAACATCATCCATCGACAGACTCGTCGGAACAGCGGTTGCAATCGGACGAGCTGAGGAAACTGACTGAACGCCGGTGGCGGCATCATTGCCTGAAACGCGACGCGGAGGCCGCTCAGCAAACAGATTATCGGGAACCTTGGCAAACGTTGGAGCGAAACTCATTCGGTCCGAAGTTCGGGATTGCTCATCTTCAGTCGCTCTCAGCGCGAGCATCTCAGACGGAGTAAAGCCAGAAAGAATAGTCATTATTTGCCAACCTCCAAATCTAATGCCAGGGCATTTCGATTAACAACAACTTGAATCAACTCAATTCAGGTTCAATTTGATTGAAACGATCCTATGCGAACTCTTGACATCAGGGCGTTTAATTAAGCATTCCTCAAAGATCAAACTGGCAATACGCCTTTGCTACTAACAGTGGGGTAGGGTTAACACCAGGTTGTCAAACACCCAGCTTTCGATATTACGGACGAATTGTGAATTTATGGTGAGAGAGCCAAAAGTCTGTGCAAATACACACCCGCGACCACGGTAAAGCACAGCCTGGATACTCCGGTTGCTCGAAGAATTTCAACCGCTAGCGGTTGAAATGCCTTGCGAAAATCATGCCCAACCGACAAGGTCTGTTTCTCCAAGGCAACCGCGATTAAACTTCATTAGGAAAACAAACCCCACTGTCAAGACGGGTTTCTCCAAAGAAATTTCAAGCGCTAGCGGTTGAAATTATTACCAATCAGTATCGTCTGGTGACAATTTCATCCAACTATCGTCTCTCTTCTGCTTTTTAGATTTTTCAGCGCTCTTAGTTGTCGTTGACTTAGGTTTTGGCGTCGCAGCCGGCTTCATCATCGACTTGTTCGGAACTACTGGGCTCTGCGCTGTCGGTTTAGCAGCAGATTTCGAAACCGATTTGTTTACCGATATCGTTTCGTTTGTTTTGGATGGCGTAAAGGCCTGTATCGATGATTTGTGAGTTCCGGTCACGGGTTTAGCTATCTGCGTATTTTTATTCGATGATTGACTCGTCGATTTTTCAAACCGCTTCATCCCTGCTGATTTGGTCATTTCTTCCAAGTCGTCTTCTTCAGCGGCTTTAGACTTGACCGATTCGACCGGTTTCGATTTCTTATCTGGAGCTCCTGTCGTACTGGAGAAACGCTCGTCGAGTTCTTTGAGCTCTGCTGCTGATCTCAGCTTCGACTTTCGAGCCACCGGTTTAGTCGTGTCATCAGCAACAACGTCGGAGTTCTTCGTTGCTTCTGGATCAGTACGATTTTCTCCTGGCGAGGCTGCCGCCACGTCGTCTGAATCCATTTTGACGAAACTCTCTCCGATCAATCGACCTCTAAGATCACTATCACCGGTGACCTCTAGATACTTTTTCGCATACTTGATACGACCAGCAGTATCACCAAGATTGTGTTTAATACTGCACATCTCAAGCAGCGCGATTCCGAGATTTGGATTAATGATAAGAGCTTTTTGAATCAACGCCTCAGCCTCATGAGCTCTCGCTCTTCGTTCTGACCTTCTCATCGTCGTGTCGGCTGAAGAAATAGGATCTTCTGGTTTTAACCTATTACTGCCAGATTTTTTTGTTTTCAAAGCAATCAGTGTTTCTGAAACACCTGCGCTGAGCTGATTCGGATTAGTCAAAGCCGCGAGGTGAACGTACGGAAATTCAAAATCAGGATACTTTTGGGCGCATTGCTCCCACAAGATTCGGGCCTTTTCCGGTTTCGAACCTTTTTCTTTGCTCACCTCAAGAGCCTTCATGTTCTCGACAATCGCATCTTCAGGTTGTTCGTTCTTCGGAAGATCTCGAATCAGTTTCATTTTTGCAATCGGACCCGCACCATTTTTCACTGCTAACTCGTAGGCTTTTCTCGCCTTGTTGAACGATTCAATCTTAGCCAGACCATCGCCGAGAACCAGATATTCCTGCCCAAGCAAACCACTCTCCGGCACCATATCCGGTGACGGCTCCGTTAGCTGCACAAACATAGCCATTGTTACTGCTGAGCCAATGATTATCGCACCGGTTCGTTTCGGAATCAGACTCAGTTCAGGAACGACTGATCGCAAACCCGGAATTAGCGAAACAACCGCTATCACAGCCCCCTGAGAGGTTTCCTCTCTGATTGGCGGTCCATACTTCGCTCGTAGTTTGATCGCAATTACTGCTAACGTAATCAAAAAGAGGAACCATTGTGAAAACGGCGCCAGACGTACGCCGTCTTCCCAGATCGTGAAACCTAAAAATCCAGCCAATAACAAATAAAATATCGGGAAGCGCGCCTTCTTGGTGACTGGCACCTTCAAGGGCTTTATCTTCTTGTCTTTCTTGGTCGGCACATACGCGCTCATCGTATGCAATGTGTCGCGAATCTGTGTAACTTTCTTTTCGTTAGCGTTCGCTTCTCTCGTTTTACCAATTTCGCGCAGAAGAACCGAGTATTCCTTGATTATTCGAAGCAGAAAAACACTCTCTTTCGGAGTCTGCTGGCTGCAATAATCGATCGCCTTTTCGTATGACTGAAGCGAATATTCCATTCGATCATTGGCAAAGTGATAGATTGCCCAACACTGATATGTATGAGGACGTTCCGACATGCCCAGCGGCATCATGGCTCGGGTTTCTGCATCATTCAATAATCGCTTGCATTGAGTTGAACGTCCAACTCCGAGATTTGCAATCGCCAAGTTGGAAAAGATGAACGCCAACTCGCCATCACGGGCGATACCAGTTTTAGCAGCCAACTCATCAGCTTTGGTCAGATAAACCATCGCCTCCTGGAATTCACCAAGAACGTTGCAGTAATAACCAGCGTTGTAGAGAGCGACCAGTGTGATGTCTGGCGGTGGCATGTCATGATCGCAAAGCAGTTTAACCGCACGCCGTGCCAGAGCAAGAGCATCGTGCATCTTGTCAGTGACATCGCAAAGCTGGGCGGCATAGTTCAAAGTGTTAGCGAGAAGAAACGCTGAGTAATTCGTCTGGCGTTCTTTGTCATGGGCTTCTGCGGCATTCAAAACCTCGCGGACCAACTGTTCGGCTTCGGTCGATCTGCCAATGTGCGCTCGCAAATTGGCGAACAACGCGTGCATCAGAATGTAGTCACGTAATTTCCGTTTCGGATCGATGGCACCAATGGATTTACTAAGCGTCTTCTCGGCTTTCGCATAATCGCCCTGGTCCATATACAGATGGGCCAAGGAACGCAACGAATTTGCGTTTCCGAAGGTGAGGAACGAAAGAATTTTGCACGCTAACTTCGGATTAGTGCAGGCAATTTTCATGCAGATGTCGTTGATGGCAAATCCCAGACAGATGGGCGCAGCTAGTATCGAGAATTTGGTGAAGTAAACCACCTGTTTAAGCCCTAGGTATTGGGCGATAAAAAACACAACGATGGCGATACCAACCAAAATCATCGAGCCATAGAGCAAACGTTTCTTTCTAACGATGTCAGCGGCCATCGCATCACATTTTATGAGCTCAAGCATCGCCGTCAGATCAGCACCACCACGACGTAGACGGCGAACCTCGGATGCCGAGCCTGCCATCGGCAATTCGCGCCGCTTGCCGGAGCGCAATTCGTTATCTACACCACGAACTTTTGGGACTTCATCATGACGACTTTCATTCTCACCATCACGTCCTCGAATGAACCCGTCCTTTTCACTTCGTCCGAACAACTCTCCCAATGGTAATTGCCCTGGACCTTCCTGATCTCTTTTCTTTTGCTCCCGCTCCGCTTTTAACTCTGACGCCGGCGGGCTAGTCTTTCCAAATGCCTTATCGCGAGCGGCACGGCGAGCGGCTCTAACAGCGTCTTCGCTGTTTGGATTATCGCGATCTTCACCGCCTCTATCTTTTTTGTTTGTTGGCATGGACGTGCTACTAAGTCGAACCGATAAGCTACTGAAAACTAAAACGCCTGGTCTCTATGGAAATTTGAAAAGGCCTTGTAGCTATCATCTCCATTCTAAACTTCTGAGCCACAGGAAACACGTCAGTCAGATATTTAAGACTAACAATCATGATCTGACGTCGAAGAAACAGCATTTAGCAAGTTAACGATCGAATCTCGCTCCCGAACTCAACTTGCTAAAACAACAAAACAGTCATAAATGCTCAAAAGAATTGGGAGACAAGTGTCCAGAAACACGCAAACGGGTATATAGACTACCGACAGCTGTCACATTGATGTTATAGGCTGAGCTTAGAGTAAAAGAGTAGACCCCGATGCTAACTTACTAAAAACATGGGCTTAGAATCACATGTGCGCGACAGCGCCAACGACGGTAATACCGACAGCAGCCATGCTCTTGATGGAATATGGAACAAGCCTGTCAACACCAGCACTCCGTCGACCGACGCGTCGACGGCTTCGGACGCTAAGGCGACGAACCCACAAACCGACATGCACGCGCCAGTTTTCACCGATAGTGATGGAACACCCGTCAGCGACGCTAAACTCGCTGGCTTGACATTAACCGGTTACAAAGACAAATCGGGTCCCACAATTGAATTAGCAGCGATGACTCTGCCCAAATTTTCATCAATTGAAAACGATGTCACCACAGTTTCAGACCGGCGAACCAAAGCGACAGAACGCCCAACCGTCGAAGGTCTCGCAAAAGCAGCTCACGATTCCGTAGGCAGCGACTAATATGGCAATAAGGTTCCGTCGAATGCTAAGGATTTCGCGGGCTTTGACATTCCCAAAAATCTAAAATGCGCATCTACATCAAGCCAATGGCTCATTAACAGCGGCATGATGACGAACAGAGATTACAAGATTCAAGTAAATCAAATGATGGATCTCCTTCCTCAACTGGGCTTTAAACAGGTCCGACTAAACGGAGATTTGGATTTAAGCAAGTTTCCCGATGGTCCAATCGGCTTCATCACTGGTCGCAAACAAACCGGCGATGGTAGCAGCCACATCGGCTTCATTGAAAAAGTGAACGGTCAACTGCGTGTCATACACAATAACTATGAGACCGGACGAGTTGTCGACCAGAACATCAAAGAAAAGTTCTACAAGCCCGATGGTAAGCCAGCATACAAAGAGTTAAACATGTTTATTTTCCCAAGGAAGTAGTGAGCCGTCGTTTATTTTCAACCGCTAGCGGTTGAAATTCCTTACGCCAAAACCGCCTTGCCTACTGTGCAGCCTTAATAATTTCAACCGCTAGCGCTT
>CAZRMH010000486.1:0-5849 GCA_964600935.1 uncultured Candidatus Obscuribacterales bacterium | reverse complement strand
GCAACAGACGAGAGCCGTGTGTTTTTGAAGCTGCATCTCAGCAGTGGACACACGGTTTCTTCGCAGCAAAGAGTTTGGGTAATCAGAATTTCGTCTTCGGTACGCCAAAGCAAAGTACCAGTGCTGAAATTCTTGACCTCAGGGCCACGCTGCATACGGCAGCGATCATCCAGGACGACCTCGAAACGTCCGCCTCGTGCCCATCTAAATGGACACGATTTTGCTCTTTGTTTTTTCTCGAACAACAAACATTCGACCGCGAACAGACGCTGTCTGCTTGCCGTCGGTAAGGAAGGTTCTCATGAAACGAGAAACAACAAAGCGACTGACCGACCCTCAGCCGCGGGTGAAACTTCACCTACTCGGGTCAGCTGGTGATGTCACCGGCTCATTAATTCTGTTCGAAGTCACACTCGCAGCAGGCAAAACCACACGGTTTCTGCTCGAAGTGGGTCTCCACCAGGACGACGACAACATCAACCACAGCCATCGCCTGCCCAAGGGCCTGAAGGCTTCGGACATCAACTTCGTCGTCATCTCGCACGCTCACATCGACCATTCGGGATACCTGCCGAAGCTGATCGCTGATGGCTTCAACGGTCCCGTCTACACTCACGCCGCTACCAAAGACCTGATGCGATTCCTTCTGCCTGACTCCGGCAACTTGCAAGAGCGAGCTGCCGAGCGGTTGAACGAGCGTAACGCGCGCAACACCACCCGCGGCACCAAAGCGCCGGCCAAAGTCAGCGCGCTCTACACAGCAGCCGACGCTCGCCGCAGTCTCGAATGCATCAAAGCACTCGAATACGACCGCAGCTACAAGCTCGCCGAGGGCGTATCCGTCAAACTGACTGAGGCCTCGCACATCATCGGTGCCGCAGTCGTGACTCTCACTCTCGGTACCGGCAAGAACGCCAAGACCGTCTGCTTCACCGGCAATGTCGGACGCAACGGGATGCCGTTCCTCAAGGACCTGACGCCCGTTCTCGAGGCCGACTACATCATCAGCGAGTCGACCTATGGCAACAAGTTGCATGCCAAACGCGATCGCCTCACAGTTCTTGCCGGCATCATCAACGACGCTTACAAGCGCGCCAAACGGCGTGACCCCAAAGAAGGCTGCGGCTCCATCGTCATCCCGGCCTTCGCGGTCGGTCGCGTTCAGACCGTGCTCTATGATCTGCGCGAACTGATGGCGACAAAGCGCATCCCAGACCTGATGGTCTTCCTCGACAGCCCGATGGCGGTCGAGGCGACGAAGGTGCACCGCAAACACACCAATCTGTATAACGATGCAGCGCGCAAATTGATCGAACGCGGCATCGAGCCGTTTAAGACGAAGCGCTACATGGAGTGCAAGAGCTGGAGTCAGTCGCGTTTGCTCGACAAACCCTCAAACGAGCCGATCATCATCATCGGTTCGAGCGGAATGGCTGCCGGCGGACGTATTCTCGGTCACATCGAGAAGCGCCTCCACAGCGCCGCCAACACCATCGTTTTCGTCGGCTATCAGGGAACTGGTGCTCTCGGTTACACTCTCGTCAATGAGAAGCCGAGCCAGGTCACCATCCAAGACCGCGTTGTACCGGTGAAGGCGAAGATCGAGTACATGTCGGATTATTCCGGACATGCCGACTACGCGGAAATCATCGACTGGTTAAAGAAATTCCGTCGCAAGCCCAAGAAGTTGCTTCTGGTTCATGGTGATGCGGATGCGCTCACCGCGTTCAAAGGACACATCGAAGAGGCTTTGCCCGGCTGGAATGTCGTCATTCCACAGTCGAGAAACTGTTTTGAGCTCTAAGCTCGAGTGATGTCGCCTCAGCACCACTGACGGTGACAACAGAAGTGGGGGTTGGTCTTTCGAGACCAGCCCCCCTTCTCGCTTCCTGTCGAATTACTACACCTTTTAGTTTAGCGGAGATCAATGTGCCCAGTTGAGGAACTAGCACATCGGTCGAAAAGAACCAAAAGATCTAAGATCCTGCAATTAAATCATTTGACTCACTCAGCAAGGAACTGATCGCTGAATGATGCCACCAAAAGCGGTGCGCGCCGGAAGACTCAATGTTTCAGTTATGCCGAAATTCCAAATCTGTTCAGTAGCTCCAGAACAAGTATTCAAGCGGATTCTAGAATCATTGATTCAGCCTATCCCTGGGTTGGGGTCATGCGACTATGCGACGGTAGTTTGCTATTCCTTACCGGAAGTTAACCAAATCTCCCCTGTAGCGGCTGACTGAGGTCCCCTCGGTGAGTTAGTTTCCATACGCCATTTCTCTCTTTTTTCATTCAAGTCTTCCCAACCCAGGTTACCGCTCCATCGCAATCAACTCCACGGATCCTAGTCTGGAGTTGGTTCAGGCCTGAATTGAGTGCGAGAAATGAAATCCATCAACCAACCGGAGACTGATATGACAACCAAAAAAACTTTCGCCTGTCCAATCTGCGAAACTCGCTCTGAACTTCACGACGCTCTTTCAGCAGAAGTAAAGGCCGCCGCTCAGGTCTACCACCTGGTGAACCACTGGCGCACCGCGCATGAAGCGCGAGAGCTGTCCAATTTCGCTGCAGAAGAGCGCAGCAAGGAGACTATCGCGCAGTTCAATTCCGACATGGAAAAGGAAGCCGAATGGTTCACCCAGTACCAGGAGGCGATCGAAGCGCACCGTCTTGCCGCTGAACGTTCCCGCGTCGCTCGCGCCGCTTATCACGAGCGGTTGACCAACTACACGCGGACCAGAGTTCCAGCGGCGTAAGCGGCTTGCGCCTACTGACAAACCGGCACCGACGCAAATCGGTGCCGGCTTCTTTCAATCAGACTCCGATGATTCCAGGGGAGGATCATGATTTGTTCCGCCCCTGTATCGCTCGAATTTTACCCTTTAATCTTACTATATCTTGTAATTTTTATGCATACCCCCGGGTTAGGATAGCCTCGCCTAGCGGCTATCCATCGATGAGAGTCACAACAATGACTGACAAACCGGCTATAATTTCGCCTGGTGGCTATCGAAATACGGCACAATCATGGCAATTACCGGAGAAACAAAACGTCAAATAACCATTCGTCTTGCTAAAGCGAACGGACATTTGATGGCGGTTCAAAAAATGGTGGAGGGCGAAAAGTATTGCATCGACATTTTGAACCAACTGAAGGCCGTGCAATCGGCATTGGATCGAACCGCGCAGATAATGCTCAAGGAACACTTAAATACCTGTGTCGTGGAAGCGATTAAAGCAGATGACTCAGCACGCGTGATGGAAGAACTATGGCAATTGCTCAGGCGTGGTGATGATACGGAAGTTGAACTGAGCGAGTCGCCAGACTCGGACAGCTGTTGCTCCTAGCTCCCTGATCGGGAGAAATATTTTGTTTAACTCAAAGTCGTGTTGTTGGTAGACTTAACAGCACGTTGTATATTGATGACGTCAGCTTTGGCGGGTATTACCACATGAAAACTAGAGACTCAATTATTCCGGTCGTTATTGCTTTGGTCGCCCTGGTTGGCACCGGAAACGACGCATCGGCAAAAGAATGGACGATCAACGCACGTCAAGATCAGCTTATGAAGGACATCAACGCGGCACAAAAGAAGAACGAGTTGACAGACAAAGAGGCTAAAAAACTGCGCAGCGACCTTGCCGATGTGGCACGCAAAGAGGCGAAGTTGCGTGGAAAAAACAACAAGCAAATTCCAATCGACCAACAGGGCAAACTCGAAAAAGGTTTGAACGAAGTCAGCGTGAACATCAAGAAATTAGCTCTGGAGAAACGTGTTGACGCAGCCAACAACAAGGCTGACGCCGTTGAAAAACAAGCTGACGCTAAACAGGACAAGAAAAACAAATAACAGAAAGGTCGATTTGATGCAGACCCGACCGCTGTAGTTTGAACGCCAGCGCTAGAAATCGTTTGAGGCACACTTTGCTTACTCAAACTCACTCAGTTCAGCTCTAAACTCCAGTATTAATCAAGGCTTCAGCGCTACCAAAACTCCAGTACTGGTCTCATCTCCAGTACTGGAATTCTAATTCTCAAACAGATTCGACTCAGTTTCTGGTTGGAGCAGTCAGACCGCGTCTGCGTTCTTTATTGCGAATCCAAACAGTGATCAAACTTTCCAACTGCTCGGTCAATTGATTCTCTTCGAGCAATAAATGCTCTCCATCGCCAACAACCATCAACAGTTTGTCTTCGCAAGAAATTGCGTTGAACAATTCGATCGTACCTTCGGGCTTAACCAATTTGTCCTTAAACCCGGCAAGGAGAAGAACCGGAGTGCGCTGAATGAGCGCCGCCGCGTCATAATTCCCCTTCATGAAGTCTTCGAACTGTTTCAGTTCTTTCGGAGAAATTTTCATTCTGTTGAGCGGTTCTGCTTCCCACTTTTTCCGAAGAGCTTCATTGGCTGTGGCTCTTGAAACTACTTCTTGAGAGATATCGACAGGCTTGTCCTTGTTGATCAAGTAACGTGCACCGATATGAAGTTCCGAACTGGTTTTGGCAAAACGATCGCTACTTGGAACAGAACTGATCAAACCATTGAGCAAGTCAGGATAGCGCGAAGCTGCGTTCAAGGCGATTGCCCCACCCATTGATTCACCGGCGACAAAAATTGGAGTGGTTGGATAGTGTTTGCGCAATATTTTGAGCGCCGATTCGATGTCAGTCAGACAGGCCTCGAAATCAACCGTATCCTGTCCCTTCTTGTTAATCCATTGACCGAAGCCTCGCACATCAATTGCATAGACGGCAGAACCGCGGGCAGCCATCTGACGACCGAATTCAGTAAACGATTCGCTGGAGAAACCCAAACCGTGAACGCATAGAATGACTTCGTTTGGCTTATCTTCAGGCAACCAGGCACGATACGGCACTTTGATTGTGCGAGCCCAGGCTGGACCAGTCTTACTTGTAGTGGTTGTTTTCGTAACTGTTTTAATTGTTTTGGCAGCAATTAACTTCTTACTTGTCGACTGAGCGCTATTGCCTTCAACGGCGACTGCGGGCAAAGTCAATCCGAGCTGTAACAGTGCGGACAAAGTGAGAACAGACTTTCGTAGTAACATGACAACTCCCATGTGGCGTGCGCTGATTATGTCTTCTTTGCAGCGGACTTTTCTCGTTTTTTCAATCAAATTGAACCAGGTTTTGCTGAGTTCAAACCCGACGATATTTATCTGGGATGACTCATAGTGACTCTTCAACGTTTCTCAAACGGTCGTAAAATTGCTAAATTTCTTTCTCGAATTTGGAGAATCAATCGAAGGAAGTAACTGAGAAAGTTTTATCCATCCGCGTCACTCGCAAGCAAATACTATAAAACTCCGTATTAGAACGCCCAGTACAAATAGACTGAAACATCAAAGAGCGAGATCTTGCAATCCCTGCTCTTTGACTCGGTTGCCCGATTTGCGAAGACTACTCAGTGCAGAAGCCACTCATGGGGAGTGGATCCGAGCCGCTGACTAGTCATCGATCGACTCTTCGCCATCTTCAGGAGAGGCGGTTTTGAACTTAGAATCAGGCACGTCGAGCGGCGCAAACAGTGGTTTGACGAAGAGCTCTGGTTTGCCATCGAAAGGCTTTTCGCCTTGGACAAACGTCTTGACGGTAACGTTGTTGCTCGAATCGTATTCCTTCTCGTTCTTTACGCTGCCGTCCGGATAGAAATCCGTGTCGGTACGCTCGTAAGAGTAGGCCTGATTCTTTGGCATGATCGCCCGATTCGGAGTCTTGCCATCTTCAGCAACACCGATGACTCGCTTGAGCTGATGCTGGTCTCGCTCACTGCCCCAGCGATCGAATTCTTCGATCTTGACCAGGCGATAGGTGGCGTCGTCCA
>CAZRMH010000485.1:0-5856 GCA_964600935.1 uncultured Candidatus Obscuribacterales bacterium | reverse complement strand
GCCGACACGGGGTAGCGATGCGACTAAAGCCCAGTTCGTTCGTTTGGACGCACTGCCGGACAACATCGCATTCACGACTCACATCGAAGTGATCGAAGCCTGGAAACAGGCGTGGCTTGCTGCTCAACCCAAGTAAAGGAAAAACCATGAGTCAAGATTTCGAAAGACCAGCTGACGTCGAAGAAGACGACAGCGATTTTGCCGGAATGCTCGAAAACATCAAAACCGGCGACGAGCACATGGGCAATCGCGAATTCAGCGACGCCGAATCGTGCTTCAAGAGTGCTCTGGAGACAGCGTTCAGCTACTACGGTGCCCTCAGCCCGGTTCTTCTGCCCATCATCCTCAAGGTGGCCGACGCGCAACTCGCCGACTGCACTGACGAGGACCACTTCGCCGACCTGACGCGAACACTGCAACGTGCTCTCGCCATCGCGAGCCTGAGATACGGCTGCGAAGGACAGGAGCTGATCCCGATCATCGAGAAGATGATCGCCGTCTATGACCTGCAGGGCGCCCACATGTTGAGCGCCGAACTCCTGCAGCGAGTTCAGGTTTTACGAGCCGTCGTCGAGCAAGGCTGAATCTCTCGACGATGGACCGTGAAGCGAAACCACGCGGCTATTCGCACCACTAGTGGTGCCCCTTAAACTCTATCCCGGAGAACCTGCCATGGCAGAAAAGTTCAACTATGAAGACCTGGACGCTGTCCAAGTCGAAGCTGACAAGGCGTTCAATGAGAATCGGCACGTTGATGCCGAGAAATGGTACGCCAATGTCTACCGCCTGGCGACCAAGAAGTACGGTTTCATGCATGTCGACATGCTGCCGATCTATCAGCGATGGGCGACGACCAGTTTGAATGCATCGGACGCCGACAACTACCGCAAGCAAGCGGTCAAGTGCATGCGCGCGATGCTGGCGATCACCGAGCGCGAGTACGGTCTCGACGCACCGGAGCTGGTGCCGATCCTCACGCAGCTTGTCCAGTTCTACGACCTCGACGGTGCCCACATGCTGGCCATCGAGGTTAAGCAACGCATCGACGATCTCAACGATCGTCTCGCCGCGCTGAAATCCTGATCTCTCAACCATTCTCTGTTTAAGCTCAGACCTTACACCTCGTAAGTAAGGGTAACCGACACCATGAAAGGAACACGAAGCATGAGCACTACCGCCCAAAACCCGGAAACGAAAGCCGCTGCCTCCATTACCGCCGGCGATGAGAACTTCGCCAAGAACAAGTTCGACCAGGCCAAGAAGAACTACGAAGAAGCCGTAAATGCGCTCGGTGGCGCCTACGGCTGGCTCTCGCCGACGATGGCACCGGCTCTCGAAAAGCTGGTCGAAGCGATCTACCAGAAAGGCGCGCAAAACTCCGTCGACAGCCGCAAGGACCTCGGCAAGTACCTGAAGATGCTTCTCACCATCAAGCAGCGCGAGCACGGCATTCGCAGCGCGGAAGTGATTCCCGTGCTGGAAAAACTGGTGATCTTCTACGACTTCGACGGCGCGCATATGCTCGCGGTCGAGGTGCTGCAGCGCATCGACGACATCAAGGGTGTTCTCGAAGTCGGGCAGTCGAGTTAACGATTAGAACATTGTTGTCGCCATGAGCGGCAGTTCTATTTCTTTCTCCTGCGGTTAAAAAACCGCATTCAACGCCTAACTTGGAGGCAGCTTATGAAACTTATAAGTCGAATTTTGCTACCACTGGTGGTTGCCCTGGTGTGCTTCGCATCAGGCTCATCGGCGCTGGCACAAAGCACCAAGACGTGGATGCCCGAGTTCAATCCGGATCAACACGTCTACATCGATTCGCGGCTTGAAAATCACCGTTCCAAGCCGCTCAGCCTGCCGGCTCTGCCGTCCGCCATCGAGCGCGCGCAGAAAGAGCACAACCTGAAGATCTACGTGGTCGCGACCGAGCAGGGTAGCGACGCGACAGAGGGACCGAAACTCGCAGCCAACAAGCTCGACGAGCTCGTTCTGAAGTGGCGTAACTCTCAGAACTTCCCGGTCGACGACTACCTGGTTATTCTCTGGGTGCGCTACAAGGACGACCCCGCGCGTGGCTCCGTTGCTGCCAACGGCGGCAATCGACTGCGCGCCTACGGCATGACCGCCGACCACTTCGGCTCGACCAGTGGACCTGTCATTCCGGTGCTCAAGCAACACATGCGTGAGCGTCCGGAGACCGCCCTGACGACGATCATCGAGAACGTCAACGGCGAGGTAACGGCGGTAATCGAGTCCGAAAAGAATGCCAAAGCGCGGGAGGAAACCCTCAAGGCTCTGCCCGGGTTCATCCTCACATGGGGCTCGATTCTGGCTGTCATCGGGTTTGTGATCTTCATCTGGGTGCGATTCGCTAACGCCCGTTCGCGGATGCGTTCGCATCTCAGCCAGTTCGAGAACAATCTCGACGCTGTCAACCAGTTGCTCCTGGCGCTCAAAGACCGGCACGGCAGCTTCCTCAAGGAGAGAGCCGCCGGCTGGGAAACCCGCTTCAAATACGCCAGTTTGGAAAAACTGCAAGAAGGTCTGGCGGCGTACAGCGAATTGCTCAGTATCGCTGCCGGTGGCACCAAGCGACTCACAGAAGCACGGCGTGCCGCCCGTGCATTCTGGTTTCCGCGCGTACAGGGCAGTCTCGACGCCATCAAGCTGCTGACCGAAGATAGCATCACAATTTCGAGTCGCGAGATCGAACTTGAGATGGCCACGCTCTTTGGCGGGTTGACCGTGAACAAGGTGGTTCAACCTGACGAAATCTTCAGCAACGCGCGTTCCCTGAACGCAAAGGCTGAGGCTGCTCTCGGCGAGATCGAAAGGAAGTTGGCGCTCGTCGACAAAACGATTACCACCGTCGAAGGTATCATCAACTGGTGCCGCCAGCAGCGGGCAGTGCTCGAGAAAGACGCGCTCAGCCTCGCTCCGTATGAAAACACCATAGCCGAAGTTGAAGAGGAGCTGGTCGGCTTCAAACGCGATGCGCTGCGTGACCCAATCACACTGATGCTGGAAGCGCCGACGCTCAGTGCACTGGCGAGCAAGCTCAAGGACCGCGTTCAGTCTGCCATCGACTTGGCCGCTACCATCGAGAAGTCCAGCCAGGGGCTCGCCCGTTTCGTCAAAGAGGTGGAAACGCTGCGCAACACCGCGGTCGAATACGCCTTCCCTGAAGGACAATCGAGTGCGGCCGCAGCCACTTATCAGCTCAAGGAACGCGGCGCCAACCCGGACGAGACAATCAACGAGGCTGCCGGCTTGCTGATGAAGGCCCACGATCAGCTGGCCTCGGGCGACCACGAAAAAACCAAGGCGACTCTCGTTCTGGCGAAAGCTAAGCAAGAGGAAGCATCCGCCATCGTCAAAGCGTCGTTCACGGCAAAGACCGCGGTGGAAAACAATGGTCATCTGGTTGCGGAGACCAAGGCGAGCCTGGGCACCGACGTCGACACGGCGAAGGCGGCTCTGGCTGCATTGAAGCGCGACTTCCTGGAAATCAACTTCCCGGACGCCAGTCGCCAATACAGCGACGCGGTCTCGACGCACGACGGCGCAACCGCAGCATATGCCGCCGTCAAAACGGCTTACGATCAGCAGCTCTACATCAAGGCTGCGGAACTGTTGTCCGAACTGCTCGGCAACATCGAGGTAGCCCGAAATGACTGCGGAGCTGTGGCCGCTCGCCTGAAACTGCTCGCCGACTACCGCGATCAGTCCCGGACACTAGTCGCCGCTGCCCGCCAGCACTTCAAGAAGCTCGGTCCGAAACTGAAGGAGCATGATTTCACAACCTCCAAAACTGTGGATGATCGTCTGGTCACCGCAGGCACGGAGGTCGTCAACCTCGAAGGCATTGTCTCAAACACGATGCCCGACTGGGTGGATGCTCACGCTCGCGCAACCACTCTGACACAAGAGCTGCTCGACATCGAGCTGGCTTGCGATGCAGAGGCAGAGCTCTATCAGGAGACCTATGACCTGATTAGCAGCCTTCCAGGGGACGTAGAGAGCGCTTTCCTCGCTCTCAACGAACGCACACTGCAGCCGGCTCGCGACGCTCACAAGAATGCGGTGTCGGAACTGGAAGCATTGACTCGCGAAGTCGACGTCGCCAAGTCGGATTGGCAGGTCCTCAAAGACCGTGCTGTCGCCGCCCACGAAACCTGCCAGAGCGCCCGCAAGAAGGCAGCCGCAAACGATGCGCAAGCAAACGGCGCTGCTGTCAATCTGGCCTACTGCAAAGTGCGCGCGCGACGTTTCGCCCGCCGGAAACACAAGCTCCTGACCGAAGCCAATCGCCTGTACGCGCTGGCAATAGCGTCGTATGCCAGGCGTGATTGGGAAAACGCTTTGAAGCTGGCAAGTGCAGCATTCAAGGAATTCCTCAAGTTCGACCGCCAGTGTAAGCGGCGCACCGCCACACTCGTGGTCAAGGGTGCTCCGGGCGGCGGAACCTCGGCGGCACCAACCGCGTCGGGCAGCCACACCGCTTCCGACGACGGTTACTCGGCTGGCGTCGCAATCGCAATCGGTATGAGCATGGGCTCCGGCAATCCCGCTCCGACGACCAGCGGCGGCTCGTCAAGCTCGGCTGGCTCGTCCACGCCAAGCTACACACCGACTAGCACGCCGAGCTACACCAGCGATACCGGCGGTGGTAACTTCACGGTCGACACCGGCGGTGGTGGCTTCAGCGGCGGCAGCGGCGGCGGCGATTACTAAATCGTTGCAGCTTGGCGCGCACTGTCGCGAATTGTAGAAAGGGGAACATCCAACCAGATGTTCCCCTTTCGAACGGGAAGAGCGGCACCTTCTGCCGCGCTTCCTCATAAACCCTGTTATACTTTACTATTTAGTACGATTATTGATAGTACAAAATTTTTGAAAACGAAAGAGCAACAGAGGGGTGCGACCCCTCTGCGCTCTTCCGAGTGCGACTTAGATGCCATCAAGCTATCGACGCGTCGCCCGTCGAAGCTCTAACCTGCTCAGCAGCCCTTGCGGGTGAGCATGATGCGCTCGCCGGATTGGCTGGCGATCTTGACCCACACGGACGGGCCAATGTTGGACGGCACCTCGTGGCTGGGGAGAATGCCGACCATCGGCGCGTCGGACGGTCCGAAGGTGACCTCGATGCCGCCGTTGCATTTGCGACCGGGCTTGCCCTTGTACTTCTTGCTCGTGTCCGAGAGCGCCGCGCGGGTGCTGCGACGGGCCTCGGCGACCAGGGTGATGCCGATGCGCAGGTCGACGTGCGCTTCCTTCGCGCGGTCGCAGTGCAGGCACTCGCCGCTGATGGTCTCGCCGACGCGCGCCTTGAGGCTGTCGATGAAGGCGTCCCGGTCGGGACGTCCGCTGCCCGGCACGTGGAGGGCATGCAGGATGGCGAGGTAGCCGGCGGCGGGACCTTCCGTCAGTTCGACCAGCGCGAAGTCCTTGCGCACCTCATGGATGCGGCCGGTGAGGATGGTGCCTTCTTCCGTGTCGGTGGCGGGCTTGAGCGCTTCGAGGACGATGTTGTCCTGGATGCTGCGCTGGCTGACGCGGATGCGGTTGGCCTTGACCTTGGACTTGTCGTCGGCGGCCGGCGGGCGGATGCTGGAGACCTCGACGGCGATTTCGTCGCCGATCTTGGCGGTCTTGCGGTTGAGGCGACGGTTGCTGTTGCTTCCCCCGCCGAACTGGTCGTCCTTGAGCAGCGCGCGTTCGCCGTCGATGACGACGGTGACGCCGTAGTCGAGGAACTTCGCGATCTTCCCGCAGACGATCTGACCTTCGGTCAGCTTGGTCGGCAGGAGTGCGGGAGTGGCGGCGGTGGTGGTGGTGGTGGTGGCGGCGGCGGCG
>CAZRMH010000484.1:0-5862 GCA_964600935.1 uncultured Candidatus Obscuribacterales bacterium | reverse complement strand
GACGGGGAAAAGAACATGAGAATACTTATTGCACTAGATAGCTCACCATTTGCTGACGGATTGATTGAAGAAGTCGCCAGCCGAAAATGGGCAGAAGGTACCGAGTTCCGATTGGTCAGCGCAGTTGAAGTAACCGGTTCATGGGACGTGGATCAAGAATATATTAGCCAAGTCAGAGAAATTTTGAACAACCGCGTGAAGACACTGACTTCACGGCTTGCCGGTCAACCCAAAATAACCGGTGAATTGTTGGAAGGTCCAAGCGCGGCCGCGATTCTGACAGAAGCTCGCAACTGGAAAGCAACGCTGATTATGATCGGTTCGCACGGCGATACCGGAGTGCGACGGGATTCACTCGGCAGCGTTGCCGCTGCAGTTGTAAATCAGTCACCCTGCTCGGTCGAAGTTCTGAAATTAAGTGATAAACGCCTACAAGTTCTATAAAGTTTGAGCTGACGAGAAAAATATGTTGATGACACCATTTATGGTGCTGAGGCAAACCAGACAGGGTCATATAGTCACCCTGATGACGGGCATGAAGACTCAGATCAAGAGTGAACAATTGCACCATAATCCATCTTTAGAATGATGCACAGAGGTTCGTTTGATGCGAAGATAATTACATCGACAGCCGAGACACAATCCAGAACATGGCGCCACACGTTTAAAACAAGCAAGGCGCAAACAATTGAAACTAAGTCTAAAACGATTGTCGTAATAGAGTAAAGCCGGAGAGTTCGCCAAGGTGAGCTCTCCGTCCTGGACTCGACGTCACAAACCAAATAATATGCCAGCGAATCCGACACAGTCTAGTTTTAAAAACGTATGGAAAGAACGGGAATCAAAACTCTGATCATCTAAACAGCGTGGCAGATGCTCAGCCACTAGAGGAGATTACGCGGTGAAACGTTTTGTATTCAGGCTTTTGTTACTGGCATGCGCATTTGATTTTTTCTTACCTATGCTTCCGGGTGTTCAGTTCCACGGCAATTTTCTTCACGCTATCGGCGCCGGACTGTTCTTCTCGATTCTGGCGTGGCTGGTTGAAGTAATTGCAATCTCACTTTCAGCTTTCCTGACAATCACCACACTCGGTGTCGCGCTCATTCTTTTAATTCCAGTTTGGCTAATCGGATTCTGGCTGTTACCGGCGCTCGTACTGAAACTGACAGCTGACCTGCTACCACAATATCTCACCATCATCGGCTGGAGTCCGGCAATCTGGGGTGGTTTCCTAATGTTACTGATTGGCGCAATGACGAGCGATGGCTCAAAATGCATCAAACGTAGCCTGGAGTAGCTGCGATAAGATAAAAGCTCTTAGAGTCCTGGGCGAGTCCGAGCTGTTCCAAGCATCCAAGTCGCAAATCATTCAATCCTGATAAACGCCTTGAATGGTCGTCATACCCGCACCTCCGCTGCCTGGGTTTTGCGACCATGTATCCACATCGCTGTCAAGCACCACATAGACACCTGGCTTGAGAACGACGTTAACCGAACATTGCCAGTGAGCGTTGGGCGCGCGTCCCTGCCCTGCAAGTCCGTGACTCCTCCAGGGGCCGTAAACAGTGCCGTCCAGGCAGACTAAAGTAATATTGCCTGGATCCTGACCTTTTCCATCATTCCAGTGATAATTCGTTATCGCTGTCACCAGTAGTGGTGCCTTCACCCGAAATGAAGTTGGAGCAGTCGGCTTGTTGAAAACAAGAGCAATATTGCCGTTATCGAATATCTTAGTGACCGGCTCCTGCTTCACTGCTCTTGATACGACTGCGCCTGGATTGACAGAATGGGGTACGACCTTTACCCGCGCGAAGCCGGAGCTGTTCGTGCCTTCATTTTGCGCCCAGGATGATGGATCACTGTCGATCACGGTGTAACGCCCCTGCTTGAGCTCTGCCATCGGCTCACACTCCCAATAAGCATTAGGAACATTGCCCTGCCCCGGTTTACCGGTACTCTGCCATGGTCCGTACAATGTTCCATCCTCGTGTCTCAGCGCAATCGTACCTGGATGCATCCCTCGGCCATCGTTCCAGTGATACGTATAAACATAGGTGACAAGCGCCGGACCATCCAGTGTAAAAGAAGTTTCGCGAGTCGGTCGATTGAAGACTCTATAAATATTGCCATTATTCAACACCGTTTTCGGTGGCATCATCTCTAGCTTGGCAGCTTGTTGGGCCATCGCTAGACCGCTCTGCGGCTCTAATTGCAGGGACTCGATAGGAATACCGACGCGCGGTTGCATCGGAACGATTGACAATATGAGATCGTCACCGCGCCACTGACTCTTCAATTCAGGAGTTTGAAGTTGTCCTCTATCCATAAGGACCTCTTGCTGAACCTTGTCTTTCATATTTTCAAATGCCAGACCGAGCTTCGTTTGATTTCCCTTCTGCTTTAACGAATCGATAAGATGCCTTGTAAACACGCCATTCTCGTAAGCCTTTCCTTCCCAGGAAACTTGGTCAGGTTTACTCGAGGCGATAACAAGTTGACCTGTGCCTGCCACCATCTGCGATGCGCTGACATTTCCAGTTCTATACAAGTCTTTAGAATCAGCAGTTGCAGCACCACTGTGACAAGCGTCCAAGATGATGACCACTCGTTCACAATGGACACGTCTTTTGATTATCCTCATCAAATCTTGCAGCGGAATACCCGTGGCATAAAGACATTGAGAATTGGTGTCATGCGCAACAAGGTAATTGACCCCACCGACATCCATGTCCGCAGGGCTGCCATGACTTGATATGTAGATGACGACAAGATCGTCCGGGTTAGCCACTCGGGGAAGCCAGGTGTCACCTATTACCGAAAGAATGTTCGCTCGCGTTGCCTTTTCATCTGTCAACAGCACAACGTGATTTTTTGCGAACTGTCCGTCTCCAATAAGATAATTGTAGAAATCCTTAGCGTCTTTAGACGGATACTTTAGATTGATTGTCGAATCCTGAAATTTACTGATACCAATTACTACCGCCCATTTGTCTTTGACAGGTCGATTTGCTGGTTTCTCCTGATTCTTTGATCCACCGACATCAGATTGTCCGATTGTCTTCAGGCGCTCTATTCGAGAATCAGGAACAGAAGGCCCGCCTGGTCGGTCTGAGACCTTGGCCACCATTTTTGCAGAAGTTTGTGTTTCCCCTGCTGACATCGCTGGCAGTGGCAACACGAGGCACACCACCAGAGACAAAATAAGGAGTCCGGGCTGATGATTGCTGGCGCTATGAAATAGTTTATACATTTGTCGGAATTTCGGTATATTTGAATCGCTCGGATTAATCGCGCAGTCCGCTTATCTTTTCACAATTAGCGTGATTACAGCGACAAGGCTCACTACCTTCAGACGAGTTTTTGCATCGGCGACAGCAGTAATCATCGTTGATGTTACACAGGCAATGACAGTGGGCGTTGCGACATTTACGCATTTTTTTGGGACAATCAGGATAAACATATGTAGACATGATGGTCAACTCCATGTTCTAGCCGATTGACACCAGTGTACAAAGATTGTGAACCGCCAACATCGTCATTTAGGATGGGATGATCTGTCATCTTGTCGTGCTCAACACATTTCGATATTCGCTCGATTTATATCGCTCCATCAGCCCGACGTTACGATCATCCTTTCGACCAATTTGTCGCGACTCAACTCTATGCTCTAATGGAGATAGCGTGGAGGTTCCAAGACATGAGTTTCGCTGACCGGCGAACGGCTGGATGTCAGCTTGCTGACAGGCTTGTTCAATACTTTAGTCGTCGCGGATTAGAGACCGGACATAGTCTCGTCATTGTCGGTCTCCCGCGTGGAGGCGTTCCGGTAGCCCTCGAAGTGGCTCGTCGATTCAAGTGCGCGCTCGACATTATGGTGTCAAAAAAACTTTCTTATCCGGGACAGCCGGAGTTCGCCATCGGCGCCGTTTCATCAGACGGAGAGGTGGTACTTAATTCGGCGATACCAGAAACACTGGAATGGCAAAATTATGTAGAAAGACAGCAAGAGCGTCTGCTCAAGCAAACTGTTGACGTCGAAAATCAGCTCTATCAACAATCCGGCCGACAACGCACCAATTTTAGAGATAAAGTCGTAATCGTTGTCGACGATGGTGTGGCAACCGGCATGACCGCAATCGCAGCTCTAAAGAGTGCACGCCATCGAGGAGCGTATACCGTGATTGCCGCAGCACCGGTGATGAGCCCTGAAAGTTACAATGACCTGGGAAGATACTGCGATGGAGTGGTGGCATGTGATGTCCCAGAAATGTTTCAAGCGGTCGGTCTGCACTATAAAAATTTCCGGCAGACAACCGACGAAGAAGTTGTCGAAGCGCTGCGAGAAAGCTCGCAATTCTATGCCTCAGATTCAGCGGATTTGAAAAATGTGCTGAATTCGAAATAAATTTCAACTCGGTTGGCCACCGACTAATTTCGTCAGATACAGAGCAAGTCAAATTAGAAAAATAATCCTTGAGGATGACTTCAAATCATTCCACATGTCAATGCGGTCTCAAGCCAGGCGCGTAAGAATGAGAAGGGTGCCCACATTTGGATAAGGACGCTGACAATGACAGCGGATTTCGAACCCCAAAAGATTCTGCAAGAGAACGTAATTCTTGTCTTGAACGACGTCCAACTTTCCGCAGAATTGAAGATTCCAGAAGGATCGTCATCGATTGTCATGTTCGTACACGGAAGTGGGAGCAACCGTTTTAGTCCCCGGAACAGATACGTAGCCGGCGAGTTGAATAAACATGGATTCGCTACATTGCAATTCGATCTGATGAGCGCCGAAGAAGAAGCACTCGACCAGCATGTTCTGCGTCGATTCGACATTCGGTTGCTGGCACGAAGAGTGATGGAAGCGACTGTGTGGTTACAAGAATATGATGAAACAGAAAAACTTGGACTAGCATATTTTGGCGCTAGCACCGGAGCCGCCGCCGCGCTCGTTGCGGCAGCCGCCATGCCAGATTGTGTTCGATCGATTGTATCGCGCGGAGGTCGTCCTGATCTTGCAGGCTCAGCTCTGGAACAGGTAAAAACACCAACGCTCTTAATTGTTGGGGAGCTGGACACTAAGGTCCTCGCTCTCACTAGACAGGCGGCAGAAAAATTAAAATGCCGACACCGTGTCGAAATTGTTCCCGGCGCGACGCATCTGTTTGAAGAAGAGGGCGCACTAGAAAAGGTGGCAGAACTTACAGCCGCTTGGTTTAGCAGACCAACAACAGCCGCCTGATCTTCAAAAATCGGAGGCAAAACGAGTCATAGAGACGACCTAATAATGACCGTTTCCAAATTATCAATCGTGAACTAAATGGTTTGGTGTCAAAACTGAAGCATCGAGAGCAGCACTGGCCAAAGGTCAATTTGCCCCAGACTATTACTGAACCTCGACCAATGCTGATTTGAAAATTTCAGGAAATAAATCCTGGAAGGCATCGAAATCATCCCACAAACAATTAACAACTGCTAGAGGATGAATTCCATGGATTCATTCCCGCTGATCACGGAAGGCTCTCTCAGATGAAATTCAGCGAACTACACTTTGGACGCTGTTCTCGCGTCACCAACGAATTCCTTAATATCCAGCACAGTATGCTCTTCGGGCCACAGAAGAATTGCTGGCAAACTCATAAATCTTACAAATGCATCAGGCGAGGTATCAAATACGGTGACTCGTTGATTGCCAATCTTCCTCGTTGGAATGACAAGAAGAGTGTCCGGATCTGGACGCCATTCAAGTTCTACATCCCCAGTCTTTAATAGTCGATGTTCTGAATCAAGCGACAAACCATATAACATCTCAACGGTAATGTCGATGTCGGCGAGTTCAGGATGTGCGTTGCGAAG
>CAZRMH010000483.1:0-5872 GCA_964600935.1 uncultured Candidatus Obscuribacterales bacterium | reverse complement strand
TCGTTTGATTGAACGGTTATCTTAGCACCGTGGAGATCGGCAATGTGCTTGACGATCGACAGCCCGAGCCCGGTCGATCCAGGTGCTCTGGTCCGATCTACTCGATAAAAACGTTTGAAGATTTTTGGAATTTCACTTGTCGGAATTCCAATCCCTGTGTCTGAAACTGAGAAGCATCCGGCCTGAGGTCCTGATTGAATGACGACTTTTCCATCGGCCGGCGTGTATTTAACGGCGTTTTCGACGAGGTTTAGCATCACTTGATTGAGTTGATCCGGATTGGCATTGACTGTAAAACCGGGCGCAATCTCGGTTATCACTAAAGTGTTTTTCTTTGCCGCCAGTTTACTAACGCTTTCACTGGCGTAGCGAGCGGCATCGGCAAGCAACGTTGGTTTCTTCTTGACGTTATCGCGATTGCCGCCCACTTCTTCTATAGAGATCAGATCGCCGACCAGCGCTTCCAATCGTTCTACTTCATGTTTGGCACGCTCCAACATTCGCAATGCCGTGATGGTGTCTTCATGCGCGCCATCAAGCAGTGTTTCCACGAGCAATTTTATGTTTGCAATCGGCAATCGCAACTCATGCGACACTTCTGCAATCCAGTCGGAGTCGCGAACGATTGCAGCACTCAGATCGCGCGTTGCTATCACCGCTTCTTGTGATGGTGTGACTGTTTCGCCCGCATGGGAATCGCCACCGGCATCAGCCGTCGATTCTCCGGCGGAGCCTGGTGAGCCGTCCTGTGTGGAACTCACTTTTGTGTCCTGGTTCACTTCTACCCTACTCGTCTTCGACGCGAAGGCGCATACCGGTTCAAAGGCGGATTGTACTATTGATCTGGTCCAGGAGAGTTAAAGACTTCAGCTCTCTTAAGGATATAGGTGAAAAAACTCTAGATTCAATTCAATCACGCTACAATCCCGTCCGGAGACGAGCGTTGTCGATCGGTCAGCAGCTAAGGCGAGGATGACATGGGACCTGTAACACTACTAATCTTGGATGGCTGGGGCGTAACGCGCGAGAAGAAGGGTAATTCAATCCTTTCGGCCAAGACGCCGAACTACAATTACCTGCTTGAGAACTTCCCTAATTCGTTGCTTGATGCTTCGGGTGAAGCAGTCGGCTTGCCTCCAGGTTTGATGGGCAATTCTGAAGTCGGGCATTTGACCATCGGTTCCGGTCGATCTGTTGTTCAAAAACTGACCTTGATCTCAAATACGATTCGGGATGGATCTTTTTTTAGAAATCCCGCCATTGTAAGAGCGATTGAAAATGTCAAAAGAACTGGTGGCACTCTGCATGTTTTTGGGTTGGTCAGTGACGGCTGCGTGCACTCCAGTCCCGATCATCTTGATGGTTTGATTGAACTGGCTAGACGTGAAGCTCTCGGTAATTTCGTCGTTCATCCGATTCTCGACGGACGCGATACTCCGCCGCGATCGGCGAAACGTTTTATGCGTGAGTTGCAAGAGAAATTAATAGGCATTGGTGAAATCGGTGTTGTCTGCGGTCGCTACTATGCTATGGATCGAGACAATCGCTGGGAACGTATTGAAGAATACTGGCGTGCGCTGATTCTCGGGGAAGGTACGCTCGCTAAGTCTGCAGTTGACGCAGTCGAGAATTCATACGCTCTGGAAAAGGGTGATGAGTTCGTCCACCCGGCGATCATCAACGACCGACGAATTAAAGATGGTGACAGCGTAATTTGTTTCAACTTCCGCCCCGATCGCGTCAGGCAGATAAGTCGGGCACTGACTCAGAAAGAATTTTCATTCTTTGCTCGACCGATTGTTCCGGATATACAGTATGTATGTATGACCGAGTACGATGCCAGTCTCAATTTGACTGTGGCATTCGACAACGATGCACTGCCCAACCAAGACATCTCGATGACCTTGCCGGAACTCTTGTCGTGCCACCATCTCGGTCAGTTCCATACGGCCGAGACTGAAAAGTATGCGCACGTCACTTATTTCTTGAACGGTGGTCGAGAGGAAGCTCTGCAGGGCGAGGAGCGCAGAATGGTGCCATCACTGAAGGTGGCAACCTACGATCTCGCACCACAGATGCAAACGTCGGAAGTCTGTGATGGTGCGGTAAAAGCAATTAAGTCAGGCGACTATCCATTTATCGTTCTCAATTTTGCCAACCCCGACATGGTTGGTCACACTGGCTGCATTGAAGCTGCAGTCGATGCAGTTCAGTCCGTGAACGAAGCGTTTGGACATTTGCTGGAAGCCACCAGTGAGTGCAAAGGAACTCTTTTAATCACAGCCGATCATGGCAACGTGGAGCAGATGATCGATCTGCGAACAGGCGAACCGCATACTGCGCATACAACTAATCCGGTACCGTTTATAGTGGCAAGCTTTCAGCAGGACGATCGTGTTGGTTTGCGAAACGGTTCGAAACTCGCTCATGGTGGGCTCGCCGACGTTGCGCCAACTGTTCTGGAAATCATGGGTTTGCAAAAACCAAAAGAGATGAGTGGTACCTCATTAATCACGCGCTGATCTATATCTAATCGATGTAGCCTGAAGAACACGACTCTGATTGTCTTGACAGCAAGTCGCAATCGAGCCGCTCAGCTGTTTTTATCAGTTACACGAGAGATAATTCGTATCATATGGTTTGCTTCGACAGAAATATGCCTGTATAATTGCGGCCGTTTCTTGTTGGCAAAATTTAAAATTTTTGCCTCTGGGTAACACAAAGAGCTGTCGAAGATTCATTATTATTTTGTCCAAGAAGGAGACGGTCAATCGTATGACTATTAGAAACAAGACCTTAGTTCTCGCACTAGCAAGTTGTGCACTCGTTGCCGGTTTAGCAGCATGCGGCGGCGGTGGTGGCACCGAATCCTCATCTACAACCACAACAACGACAACACCTGCAACAGATGCTGGTGCTACCGGTGGTGATGCTGCCGCAACTTCCACAACAACGACCGAAACAACAACTACAACAACGGAAAAAGATGGCGACAAGCCAGCTGCCGAAGGTGACAAGCCAGCTGCAGAAGGTGACAAACCAGCAGCAGAAGGCGATAAGCCAGCTGAAGGAACCGATCCTGCTGAAGGCGGCGAATAAGAGTTTCTGCTCTTATAAAATAGATTGATTGATTGGGTTTAGCTCAATATCATCAAAATAATTGAAGCGCCTCTTGAGTTTTAACTCGGGAGGCGATTCTTCTTTAACGGAACAATACCAGGTGCAATTAGTCTGTTTAAGCAATGTATTCATTCCTTGTAAGTTGCTGACGAATTGCATCGAGATTCATGAAATGATTGTGCGATGCATACTCGAGTAACGCGTTCCAATAGGATTTCAATATGAAGTTAAATCGAAGCAGATCGCTTTTCTCCCGACGATCGAAGTTTTCCGTTGCGTCATTGCTAACTGTCGTTGCATTTGCCGCAGCTGGTTCACTCTCGTTTGCCGGCGCGACATTGGCTCAGGGCGCGGCGGATACTAGCGGGCAGCAACCGGCGGTGAACTTGCCCGATCCGGTTAAACGGATGTTAAACGGTCAGCCGGGAGGTCTCGGTGCAGCTCCAGTGGTGGTACCACCCATTACCTTTGTTGATGTAAACACGGGTCGCTTCGGCAAGCTCGAAATTGACTTAGAGGATGCACAATTTCATGACGGTGCCGCCGATCACCTGCATCTGATCGCGCGCAACATGGACCTTCGCGAAGGGGTGCTCAAGTCACTCGACATCAATGTGACGGGCGGTCACTTGCGCGATTTTATCGTCGATCGTTTTACTCTGACGACCCAGGGCTCCATGCGCTTCGATACAGGTGTTTTGTTCAATCAAAAAGTTTTGCAGTTTGTTGAACCAACCGTCGCCGACGTGACTGCCGAGATCTCGCAAGAGAGCTTAAATAAATACATTAATGCACCATCAACGATCGATCGTTTGTCAGCGACAGTTGGCAAAAAAGCGGGTGCTTTAGCCAGTTTGTTTGGTGGACAATCAATTGGTTTGACAGTTGCGAACGGTCAACTCGTCCTTGGCAAGGGCAATCGCGTCAATTTGAAATTCGATGCAAAAGTCGGAGTTGGCGAAGTGGGCGTGCCTATGCCGGTTGAAATTGCTAGCGTTCTTGATTTGAAGGATGGCTGGGTGCAAGTGACCGAGAGCAAACTACTGACTTCCGGTCAAGAAATTTCACCGGCGATTTCTCAATGGCTCCTGAAAAAGATTAACAGCCTCTCGCAATTCGGTGCTTTATCCGATGATATTCACTTTCGTTTTACCGAACTTAAAGTGAAACCTGGCAAAGGATTCTTTGTGAAAGGAACTGCTGAAGTCAATCGCCTGCGATTTGGCACGAAGTAAGTTTGGTCAAACTACTATCAGGTTGTATACATTGGGTGAAACTTCGCTCAGCCTGATTTGAATTGCGGCTATACTGGTGCCTGGCTTTGAAACCCTAGAAAGCGAGACCTGATGTACAAGCGCCGTGATAACAGACAATGGGATCAGCTGAGACCTATTAAATTCACTCGAAACTTTACTAAAAACGCAGATGGTTCTGTGCTTGTAGAGTTCGGCGACACCAAAGTTTTCACCACAGCAAAAATTGAAGAACGCGTGCCTGCATTTTTGATGGGCAAGGGCGAAGGCTGGATTACCGCTGAATATTCGCTGTTGCCTGGTTCGACCCATGTGCGTTCTCAACGGGAAGTGACTCGTGGTCAGCCTTCTGGTAGAACAAACGAAATTCAAAGATTGATCGGCAGATGTTTCAGGGCGGTGGTTGATCGCCGCGCTCTCGGTGAGAGAACGATCACAATCGATTGCGACGTGATTCAAGCTGACGGTGGAACACGTGTAGCCAGTATCTGCGGCGGTTTTCTTGCACTAAACGATGCTCTGCTGAAACTTCAAAAGCAAGGAATCTGGGATGAGCTGCCGATTACCGAATATATGGCGGCGGTCAGTGTGGCTAGCGTGAAAGGTCAATTACTGCTGGACCCTAACTATACTGAGGATTCGCAAGCAGATATGGACTCCAATATTGTGTTGACCGAGTCCGGCAAAATTCTGGAATTGCAGATGACGGCGGAAACCGTTCCTTACAATGCCGCTAAAGTTCAAGAGCTTTTGGAAGTTGCCGGAAAGGGCATCAAGGAAATCATTTCAAAGCAGTATGAAGTGACTCATACCTATTGAAGCCGTACTGGCCTTGAACATGTTAAGCCAAGCATAAATTTATCTTGAAACCTGCTGACAACGACCAATATCGCATTACACTAGTGGTCAAGAGAGCAGTCGGTCTTAAGTCCGTTCCGTCTCGACTCATTCCACTCTGGTTGGCGACTTGAGCAAAAACGATAAAGCAGCATTTAATCCTATTCGCGAGACCTTCCAGGATGTGACGGTCAAAAAGTTGATCGTGTCCACATGGAAAGTCTTTCGCAGAATCGCTGCCTTGCAGGGCTGGAAAGAAGCCGTGCGAGTTTTCCCGGTGGTTTGGATCATTATTAAGGCGGTTCGTGGCTTCTCCAAGTTTCACGCCCAAGAATTTGAAAAGATGCGCAGCTCGCGCGTCACGGGCGAGGACACGGAAGAACGGGCTCTGACTGCAGAAGAATTTGAAGAATATCGCGTGCTTGGCGCCTGGCTTTGCGAGCGCTTACATGAGCTGGGACCGACGTTTATTAAAATCGGTCAGACCATGTCGACCCGCGCGGACCTTGTCCCACTTCCGGCAATGTTGGAGCTGGCAAAGCTTCAAGAAAGCGTTGCTCCATTTGATCATGAAGTTGCTCGCGAGATTATTCATCGGGAACTCGGTGCCTATCCAGAGGACTTGTACGCGGAATTCAATGCGATTCCCCTGGCCGCAGCTT
>CAZRMH010000482.1:0-5877 GCA_964600935.1 uncultured Candidatus Obscuribacterales bacterium | reverse complement strand
ACGATAACGGCGCAGGAAGTTGCAGGTCCATCGATGGATTTCCAACCTCCATCTGGTAAGTCCTGTGGCCAAGCAGTACGTCGAGGAATGTAATCTGGTAAATCAAATAGCTTTTTCCGCTTTCGTAATAGACCTGATGTAAATCTCCACCCGGAATCGGCACGAATGCATGGATGCGATTGAAAACTTTGATTGGTCCCAACGAGTAGATCATCAACGCGATGAGTATGGCGAGTATCGGAGACTTTAACTTCCGAAGTTCTGCTTTTTTTAGATTGGGTGTCGTTTTCCAGCAGAGCCACAAAAGCGCGACTGCCGCCATGGGTAGTGCCGTTATTTTGGTGAGTAAGGTGAACCCCCAGGCCGCGCCGGTACCGGCAAATTTCGCAAGTGTGGGTCTTTGTGCGGTTTCCCAACTGATCCAGAGTGATAATCCGACCAGCGGCAGTACCAGTGTCTCCTGTAAGTAGAATTGAAACACGCGCGTCCAGTCTGGAAGCAGGCTCAACCACGCGTATCCAACCAGCGCCAACCGTTTATTGCCAATGGATAGTTTCATCCATTGATACCAGAGCCAGGTGGTTAAGATGCTGAGCCCAGCCGCATAGATTGCTAATGCGTTGCGCTCGGCACCGGTTATTCGCAGGACGGCGGACAGCCAAATCTGATATCCAAGCGGATCAACAATGTCGAACACAGTCCAGGCATGAGTTCCATTTTGCAAGCACTCTTTGGCGCTCAGAAAATGTCTGAATGCATCGGATTGAACAAAGTCTGATGGGTTGTTAAAGAATGGATTGACAATGCGGAATCCGATGCCGACAGCGACCAGCGTCCAGAGCACTGAATCCAACGCCAGATGTTTTTTGTTGTGCGCGCCGGATTGCATAGTGGGTTTTTGTGACTCGTGCAGAATGTTTACTGGTAGTGCTTTTGAACGACTTCTTTTGATTGATTTTTTCCGTTTTTTCTCTATGTTAACCAGTTCTTCGACGACGTATTTTTCGCTTTGGGGTGGGCGAGAAGCGCCAAAAGAGTGGCGATTGCTACGCCCTCCCATGGTTTTTTGTAGCGCGCTTCCATGATCACTGATTGTTGAAGAAGGAAAAACAGAAGCGATACGGAAAAGAGCAGGGTCATGATGTCCAGACGCTTTTGTCTAATCGTGAGAAAAATGATAACGAGTGTCATCGGCAGCCAAATGAACCTGACCATCCTCATCAGCTCGCAATGTAATCCGAAGTATCGTGTGTCTGTAGCCTCAGGCCATGATAGGCCTAAGAAGAAATAGACGATGTTCTCCCAAGTGTAGTGAAGCCTGTCTTCTAGTGACATTTGTGAAGGGGGGTAGTAATTCAATGGTGTCGAGGTAAAGTCTACTTCCGTATGGGCAGTGCCTTTTCGGGTGGACCTCCACTGAAGCGGTGCGGGTAACCTTAGATCTAGAGATGGTTGACCGGCTTCGATGTCGAAAACTTTAAACCCTTGCAGTGTTTCGAGATATTTAACTCTGCATTTCCAATAATCATTCCCGCGTTCATAGCAGGCTCGATGGAAATCTCCGCCAGGAATCGGCACGAAGGCATGTATTCGGTTGTAGATTTTAATTGGTCCAAGCGCATAGACGAGCAGCGCTATTGATAGAGAAATAAGTGGTAATTTCAGTTGCTTGAAATCAAAATTTCGTAGATTAGGAGACCTTCTCCAGAACATCCAGGCGAAAACGACTGCCGCCATAGGCAGTGCCGTAACTTTTGTCAGCAGAGTGCACCCCCATGCTAAACCTGTCCCGGCGTACTTTGCCGGAGTGGGACGGAGGGCGGTTTCCCAGCTGAGCCACAACGATAAACCGAGAAGCGGAAGTACGAGAGTTTCCTGCAAATAGTATTGAAATACCCTCGTCCAATCGGGGAGCAGGCTGAGGCAGGCATAACCAGCCAATGCCCAGCGTTTATCTCCAATGCATAGTTTCATCCATTGATACCAGAACCAGGCGGTCAGGACACTGAGTGCGCCGCAATATAAAGCGATTGCTGCACGGTCGGTTCCGGTAATTCGTAGTATTGCGGATAGCCAAATTTGGTAACCGAGGGGATCGATAATTTCGAAGAGAGTCCAATTTTGATTGACGTTCGAGAGACATTCCTTGGCACTAAGAAAATGTCTCATCGGATCAGACTGCATGAAATCACTTGGGTTGTTAAAAAATGGATTAGCTAGACGGAACACGATGCCAATGGCTACGAGGGTCCACAGGAAGACCTCAAGTGCGATATATCGATTTGCTGGCCTTGTTTTGGGCATCAGTTGTAACGTAGAGTCAGGTAATGGTGACTTCTATTCATGAAAGTTTGACGATTATAGCTAAGAAGAAAGCCAGCCCTTATAGACTGGCTCTTCGGCTTCCTGTTAGTTATCGGGACGAGAGGAATTGAACCTCCGGCCTCACCCACCCCAAAGGTGCGCGCTACCCCTGCGCCACGTCCCGGTATCAATTTCGGATGGAAATAAGACAGGCCTTTATTGCGTCATTATAGTACATTGGTACAATCTATTAGAACCGATCCAAATCGCTGCTGTTAACAAGATGCGCTTCACTGGCTATCAACACCTTGACCTTGAAATACTGGTCCAGCAGTCAGTAAAACTAATCCAAACGTCGACGTGATCGACTGTCCGACCCATTATCTATATCGACATCAAGAGACCTAGTGACCCAAGACGGTACCCAAATAATTGAAGACGGCGGAATAGGCAGAGATGATGCTGCTCATCCATCGCACCTCTTTAACTTCGAACTGGATGATTTTCAGCTCGAGGCTATAAAACATTTGCAAGAAGGCAGAAGCGTCGTAGTCTGTGCGCCAACGGGTGCAGGCAAAACGGTGATTGCCGAGTATGCTGTTGAGATGGCGTTGATGCGAAACAAACGGTGTTTCTACACCACGCCCCTGAAGGCTCTCTCCAATCAAAAGCTCTACGATTTTAGAGAAAAATTCGGTGAAGAGAAAGTCGGATTGCTTACCGGCGACATCTCGATAAACCGCGATGCGCCAATCGTAGTAATGACGACTGAAGTGTTTCGCAATATGTTGTATGGCACCATCCTTGGTGAGGTGGCGAAGAACCTGAAAGACGTCGCTTATGTAGTACTCGATGAATGCCACTACATGAATGATTCTCAACGCGGAACGGTCTGGGAAGAATCCATTATTTACGCGCCGACCGATGTTCAGCTCGTTGCATTATCGGCTACGGTTGCAAACGCTGATGAACTCACCACTTGGATTGATGAGACGCATGGCGCCACGGATCTGGTGGTTTCGAATTTCCGCCCGGTGCCTTTACGGTTTCACTACTTTGGCGATCAACGGATTTATCCATTGTTGAATCCCGGTGGTCACGTCAACAACTTGTTGAAAAATCGCTTTGGAAATCGGAAACGCCCTGATAAGAATCAGCGCCGAAGACCCGGTGGACAGAACATTGGAACGCATCCGGCGGATGTACTTTCCGTTTTATCGGCTCGCAATATGTTGCCAGCAATTTACTTCTTGTTCTCGCGTCGCGGCTGCGAAGAATCGATGAAACGTGCGCGTGGCATACCTTTGATAAACGATGACGAAGCGCAACAGGTGCGGGCTGCCGTTGAGGAGTTTTGTCGAATCAATCCAAACTTAAAAACACATCCGCACTTGCCGTACCTCTTCGAAGGTATGGCGGTTCACCATGCTGGAATGCTTCCAAGCTGGAAGGGGATGGTCGAGAAGCTCTTTCAGAAAGGTTTATTGAAGTGTGTCTTCGCGACTGAAACACTGGCAGCTGGTATCAACATGCCGGCGCGTTCGACAGTAATCAGTTCCATGACCAAGCGAGCCGATGAAGGTCACCGCACATTAACAGCGTCGGAGTTTCTCCAAATGTCGGGACGGGCAGGCCGTCGTGGCATGGATGAAGTTGGTCACGTCGTTGTTTTGCATAATACGTTTGAGTCCGTTGAAGATGCCGCAAAGTTGGCAACAGCTCATCCAGATCCGTTGTCCAGTCGATTTACACCGTCATACGGAATGGTTTTGAACTTGTTGGAACGGCATTCTATTGAGGATGCGCGTGATCTGATCGAACGCAGTTTCGGACAGTTTAAAACAAACCACGAACTCGAACCTCTGTTCGAAGTGAAGATGAGATTGGAACATGAGTTGCAAGATCTTCAAGGACCACTGTGTCCGGGTGAGCTTGGAGACCTGGGTTTATACGCGAAGCGGCTTGGTGCAATTCGCCACAAACATAAACAACTCAAGTACATGGAAAAAGGTTTGCGCCCGCAGAAGAAACCTGTTGGCGCAAAGCCGGGCACTCCCGAGATCAATGAAACGCCGGAAGGCGAAGCCGCATTGAACGCGCAGCGCGACGAGATCAGTCTGCTTCTTCGTGAAGCATACGCGATGCCGTGTCATGGTTGTCCAGTGCAGAAACCGTGCAGTAAGCAAACCAGCCGCATCGAGCATCTCGAACGTCGTATCAAAGAAATCAATCGACGTTTAGAGAAGGAAACCGGGAAATATTGGAGAACCTTCGAGTCACTCACGCACATTTTGCGACTGCAGGGATACCTTGATGGTGACAAACCTTCGAAGCTCGGTCATATGGCCGCATGTATTCGGGGTACCAACGAATTGTTTCTCACCGACGTGGTCGTGAGTGGTTTATTCGAGAATCTCAGACCGTGGGAATTGGCTTCCGTGCTGACTGCACTGGTGCAGGAAGAAGGGCGCGGTGGACACGAGATGCAACGAATTCGACTGGCACCGGCGGTAGAAAGAACTTTGGCCGAAGCGGATAAACTGGCGCGAAAGATCAAACGTTTGCAGAGAGATTTCGACATCGACATTGCCGTAGAGTTCAGTCCGCACTTCAGTCCGTTGACGGAGATGTGGGCGCAAGGCGCATCATGGCAGCAAATCAGACTAGCTTCGAACTTCGATGAAGGCGATGTTGTGCGTGCGTTCCGACGGACGCTCGATATTTGTCGGCAATACATGCGAGCCGAAGGTATGCCGGAGCACATCGTAAATCTTTGCCGCGAGGTCGAAGGATTGATAAACCGCGATGAAGTTAAAGAGGTCAACTAGGCTACGCCGCTAAGGTATTGTCATCACATGTGGTGGCGCTCTCGCTGCGGGCTAAAAGTGATTCTCTGATTTTTTCTTTGTCTTCGTCTTCGACGTTCATAGTGTCAAGGAACGAGAGAATGAATTCAGTAACTTCGCCTGGTTTGCTGTACGGAAGTCCGTGAGCAGCTTTCGGCATGCAGAGACGCTGGTTTGTTCTAGCGACTTTCGCTATTTTTTCCATGAACGGCGCTCGATAGAAAGGATCGTGTTCTCCGCTGACGATAAGCGTTGGGATCTGTAAAGTTTCCAATCTCTCGTGAAATGGAAATTTGCAAATGCCATCGAGCATTTTGATTACTCTTAGAATACCCATACGAAAAATTTCGATCAGTACGTCGATAACTAATTTCAGAGGCTCGTGTGGAGCGTCTAAGGACAAGCCTTTGACGGCCTCGAACGGTGTTATACCTGGAAGCGGACCGATGAAAACTAAAGCGCGAGCGTTCACGTCCCGAGTGGCAAGCTCTACTGCAACTTGGGATCCGTATGATCCGCCTACGATAACCGGATTGTGCACGTTCATCAGCTCAAGCGCTTCGAGAATACTGTCGGCGTGTTCGCTTATGGAAAGAGGCTCTTTGGGGGTTTCGCTTTTCCCGTTTCCAATCATTTCTGGGATGAAAACGTTGTGCGTGGAGGCCAACTTTTCTGCCGTTGGTGTCATGAATGTCGAGTTCACGACGAGACCGTGAAGCAGGACGAT
>CAZRMH010000481.1:0-5877 GCA_964600935.1 uncultured Candidatus Obscuribacterales bacterium | reverse complement strand
GGGACGAATCCTACGCCCAGAAAGCCTCCAAGACAATCGTCGATATGGTCGCCAAAGACAAAAAAAGGGGGACAGACGTAGTCTGTTCAATTGAAAGTCTGATGGTTTCTGGCACGGTCAAAGACAACAACCAAATGCTGGAAACTCTTGGGAAGATAGGCGAGAACATACCTAAGGAAAGTTTCTTGAGAGTCATAAGGGCAAGAGTCGAGAAGGAGAGCGGCAATCCTGATAGCCCAACTTTCAAAAGCGCCTTCCGCGGATTGGTCGCTTTGGGCACGTCGCTGGCTCCATGGACTGCGGAGGACTCCAAAGCTCTGGTCAAGGTGATTACACCGCAAGTGATTGAGGGGCTCAGGCGTTTGATGCCGCGCATCGACCAAGGGGATCGAAAGATTGTTATGGATGAGTTGACGCAAAGAGCGCTCAACGAAAAACTTTCAACCGCAGAAAGAACAATGGCTGTGAAGGCATTCGATAAAGTCGAGAGATATGCCAGCGAAGAACAACGTAAGTCAATCGCCAAGCTCAAAGAAAGTGGGTTCGGTGATAAACCTCTCGATGGCGACAAACCAGCGGTCCCCAATCCGGCCAAGGTGGCTCGGGAGGCTATCGATCAGTTTCTCCGCACTACGGATAACGACGAGAGAGCCAAAGCTCTCAACGTTCTTTTTGATCTGGCGCCTACGGAATACACGGCGAGCAGCTGGCTCGATGGTGTCCTCAAGGGTATAGACCAGAACGTAGATAAAGAGACTGCCTCGTTTATTCGCAATCAATGGCTCGAACACGGCTCAAACAAGCTCGAAGAAGGAGTAAAGAACAACGATCTGCTTGAGCAGCACAAGGCTCTGGTGGAGCTCTCCAAACTCAACAACATTTACCACAACAGCGCTGCAAAGGACGTTATCGACCGTTTCGCATCCCCAGACGGCAAGCGTGATGAGGTTCGATCCGGTCAGATCAAATATGCTTCTTTAGAAAGCGCCCGCGAAATGTGGACTGGGAAAACAGATGCCGACGCCGCCAAGGCGGCTGCCAATCTTCTGGAAGGGCAAGCGAAGAAAGGACCGCTCACTGAGGATCAACTCGACTTCGCCTCGGACGGCGCCAGGTTCTGCCAGCGGCGGCTAAAACAAAATCCGGAATTGGAGCAACGGTTTAAAAAACTGTGTGATACCAAAGACGGTGAAAAGCCTGCCGATAAACCTAAAGAAGCTGATAGCAAGCGCCCAAAATACGTCGCTGTCCAGAGAGAATTCAGCGCCGCCACTCTGATTGGCGAACCGATCAAACAACTGAACAGCGAAGATCGACAAGAGATCGACAAACTGGTCAAACAGCTCAATTCGGACGAGCCAGTCAATCGGCAGGAAGCGATTCTTAAACTGGCCGAATATGGACCGGCGATTATTCCAATCATCTCTCCTTTAACCAAGGTCGAAGGAAAGGCTGCCGATACCTTAAAGGAAGTAATCACCAAGGTTCTCGAACGGGAGCCCCTGACGATTGGCGCAGAGCTCGATGCAGTGAAAGGACAAGCTGGCAGAGATGGCGCACCCAAAACAGATCCCGAGAAATTAAGGGAGGCAATTAAAATCGTCGACGGAATCGCTTTGACACCACTGCTGAAAGAGCAAAGGCAGCGCTATTTGCAGGAACTGGCCAGGCTGGTGGAAGGCAACCCGGAAGCATTGAAAAAAGTGAACGAGGGACTGGAGGAGTTGAAAAACCTTGACCGACTTCGAAGCAAGGCTCGCTTTGATCTGGCCGAGGTGATGGTTGTCCAGGGGGACAAACAAGAAGCCAGACGTCTGTTGGGCGAAGGCCTGGAAATCAGCCCTGGTCTGGCAAAAGCTACGAACTTGAGATTGGGAAGGGAAGCCCGACAGTTTGCTCGTGTCTTTGTTGGAGCTGATGGTGCTTCTGATACTGGGCTCACGACTTCATACACCACTGCTGGTGGCGAGGTCTCCGCCATTGAGAGCAGACCGACCAGCGAAATGACTGTCAAGGCTGGCGAGCAGCAAGACAAACTCAAGATCGGCGGCATCATTGATGCCGGCAAGGGTCTGTTTGACGTGGAATACAAGGAAGAGTGTCGACGCCTCGATAATCTTGACCCTCAAGGCAGACTGAAGCGGATGAACGATCTGCTCGACGACCATAATCCCATCTCTGACCGAGAGGCCATAGTTCATTCGCTCAATCACTATCGCCATGCCCAAAATGATTTCGAAAGGCAGCAAGCCCTGGATCACCTGAGAAAGGCTGTTCAGAAAGGCAATTCATATGCACTCGATGCCTTGCAGAAGCTCTCCACGCTTGATGCGGCTATGCGGCTTTCCGATTCGATGGACACAATCAATTCCCCTAATGCATCCAAAGAAGCAAAGGCTGCTGCAGAGCAACGGAAGACAGAGGCTTTGCGGGATCTGGCCAGGCAAGAATACGCCCAGAGAACCAAAGGCGGAACGGAATATGCTGGTGACCCCAGAGGCGTAATGGACTTTCTCGAGCGTGGCGCGGCGCCCGGAATTAACAAATCCGAAATCGAGCAGGTTAGAAAGCAAGCCAAAGAGGAAGCCAGCGAGCGCAAGCGAGCGGTGGCAAAAACAATTCAGACCATCGCCGGTGCAAGTGGTTCCAGTCGGCAAACGGCCGTCAGGCAATTGGAGAAATTAGCCTATGATCAAATCGCCTATGAGTTTGTCAGCGATGACGCCCCGGGCTCATACAACCGGGCTTTCCGGCAGCTTGAGCTGGTGGACGTCGTGCGCGAGACCCGCGACAATCTCAAAGATCCTAAGAAAGCAGCCGAGTCTCTGTTGCGGTTGGGGTTCAGAGATAGAGAGTTGAATCGTGATGTAGTCGAATTCTTCAAATCGCTCAGGAAGTCCGGCCCGGACGGCAATGCTCTTGTGGAAGCAATACAAAAACGAGATCGCAAAGGGGTTGAGACTCTCGTAGAGAAAGACTCAGTCAAGAAATTGTTCGAAGAGAAGGCCAAACCAATTGACGAGTTTGGCACCAAACTTGGTGCACTGAAAACCACAGATGTTCTCAAAGCCCTGGAGGATCCGAAGCAACTGGAGCCACTTCTGAAAGAGGCGGCCGAAGATGCGAAGAAAAATCAGAAAACTGTCGACGATCTGATCTCGGATTACCTGCTAAGAAGCTCCCCGGGGGAGCAAGCTCGCTCTGCTCTGACACGGGCTCTGGGCGAGGGAGATAAACCATTCAAACTCTCCGGGTCCGATGCGGAATTGAAAACTCTTTTGACTGATGCCGTTGAGAGAAACCAACTTCCTCGAAAGACCAACGCGCATATAAACAAGCTTCTCCAGGGCGGCGAGCTGAGCAGCGCTGAGGTGAAAGAGCTGAAGGCGCAGCTCGATAAGCCTGCTGACAAACTAAAAGCTGATTCAATGGCTGAGCTCAAGAAGCTGAGCTTCGAGCAATTGCATACCACCTACCAGTTTGAGAGCGTGCACAAAGCGCTTGAATCGCTGGATCAGGGTCGTGCCACCAATCTCAGTGTCAAAGACGCACTGAAGACTCTCAAGGATCCATCCGCTTCGGATGAAAGCAAACAGGCTGCTGTTCGATCCGTTCTCACTGAGCTGGAGAAATTCGAGAAGATGGTTGACCCTGCCCATCCGATCGCCGCCGAGATGCTTTTCAATTTCGGACAATCAGCCAGCAAAGACAATTATGGTCTAAAGCAAGCTTATGATGACTTACGATCCGGAGACGAGAAGCGCGCCCTGAAAGCGGTCGAGATGCTCGGTACGCACATGCCGAACGCCATGGACAAACTGAATGAGTACAGAGCGGCACGCATCCTCCAAGACATGAAACCATCATCGAAACCGGATGAGTACACTCGCGTTCTCAAGCAACTTAATGAAGAAATTGCGGCCTCGAAAGCCGAAGATGGAGCCGAAAACAAATCGGCGATTGATTGGAGAAACTGGGCCACCGCCGGGAAATCCATCGCAGAGATAACCCAGGCTGCTGAGAAAAACTCGCCCCAGGGGGCTAAAGATGCTGTGGACTTGCTCGTCAAAGAGGCCAAAGAAGGCAATCCCTACGCGAGAGCGGCATTGGGCGCCGTTCTCGTCGGCAATCTCGATGATACCCGCATTGCTGATTGGCTGCAAAAGCATTCGGCTCTTGGTGGGAACCGGCCACTTTACGTGCCGAATTTCAAATCCATGCCCGAGGAAGTGCGCGAGGAGCTTGTGAAAACGGCTGCCGAAGGCATGCTTGAGATTAGCAAGACAAAACCTTTGACTACCGAAGAGACATCGGCTGTTGCCCTTACCCTTGCTCAAATGTCGGACAAGGGTGGCGACAAGAACAAATCCACTATAGACAATCTCAGGCAAATTCTGGAAACGGGCATAAACGCCAACCGGATCAATACTCTTGAAGGTATCTTTGAAGCCATCGATTCAGGCGTCAACGGCGCCAAGGTTCTTGCTCCGATTTATTTGAAAGGAGCAGTTTCTAACAAAAGTGACGAGAAGGAGAGGCAAAAGGAAGATGCAACTTTTGCCAGGCACTTCGAGAGGTTTAAGGAATTCGCCAAGGAAATAGGTTCCACCGGATCTGATCATCGAGTGGAAGCCAGTCTTCTTATTTTTGCTGGTATCACAGGCGGTATCGCTGACGGTAATGATGTAGCTAACCCTAAGCGAAAATACAAAGGGGACGATTATCGCGATGTCGTAGAGGAGAGCAATCCTATATCGGCTCGAGCCCGCAAGGTTCTGGAAGAGGTCTCTCGTTATCCTGGAGGAGAGGGTAAACCGGTGGGCGATGCCAGCGTGATAAAGGCTTTGAAAAGCATTCACGAGCTTGGCAAGAACGATGTTTACTTCAAGGACAACAACCAGCTGCTTTCCACTTTGGGCGCGGTGGCAAGCGAGTCGAAGAACGAAGGGCTGCAACGCGATGTGCAGAAGGTGCTGCGCGAAGCCATTTTCGACACTCGCGGCACATCGGACTGGCCTGATTCGACAGGACATAAGAGCGCGGTGTCCGGGTTCTTCTCCATGGTCAAGCAATGGCAAAGAGAGGATGTCGAACTAGTTAAGACCACTCAAACGGATGCCATTATCAACGGTCTGGCTGATGCTGCTGGCAAGATGAGTGTCGAACATCGAAAAGAAATTGCCGCACATCTGGTCAAGAACATCGCCAGCACAGAGAAGGGCGTGGGAGACCAGCTGGCCATCGACTATAAGACAAAGTTCAACTCCGTGCGAGCCCTCTCTGGATTTGCCAAATATCTCGATCGCGACCAGGTGGGAGTTCTGGCATCCTTTGGTGGTAATGATCGTTACAACAACATCAGCCTGAACGTTCAGAACGTACTGAATGAACTGAAGGTCGGAAATGCCATGTCGGCAAAAATTCAGACTGCTATCGCTAACAAGCAAGATCTGAACGCTGTCTTCAAAGAATTGGAAATCCCGGCAGATCAGGCCGCCAAGATCCAGAAGGCTATCAGTGACACCGTAAATGGTGCAAAACTACTCGAGTCGCTCGGCATTAAGGGACAGGAAGCGGAAAGATTCAAAGCCGCTGTTGCCGAAGTACTTCTTGGCGTATTAGTGCAAGCGCGGCACGACCCTAACGGCAAAGAAGGACCTCGCGAGCTTGCTTACGAAGCATTTAAGAACGTGCCCTGGCCGATGGCAGCCGGCAAGCCTTCCGCTGGTAGATTCGAAATAGTAAAAAGCCACGAAAGTGCTAAATTGCGACAAGGACTGCTCGATTACTACGAGGGCAAACCGATCCTGAGGGATAAGGATCTTGAGTTGGCCCAGCAGATAGGCAGAATCGTAGACAACGTCAAACTGCCAAGAC
>CAZRMH010000480.1:0-5900 GCA_964600935.1 uncultured Candidatus Obscuribacterales bacterium | reverse complement strand
TCGTCGAAAAACTGAACCGATATCGGTTTAGATTTCGAGCAGGGCTGAAACCAAGTCGTGGGTTTGTTTTAGCGTGATCGGACTGCTTATTGGCTGAAACCTAAGCCAGTCCTTGCTCTTGAGTTCGTCGAAAAACTGAACCGATATCGGTTTAGATTTCGAGCAGGGCTGAAACCAAGTCGTGGGTTTGTTTTAGCGTGATCGGACTGCTTATTGGCTGAAACCTAAGCCAGTCCTTGCTCTTGAGTTCGTCGAAAAACTGAACCGATATCGGTTTAGATTTCGAGCAGGGCTGAAACCAAGGTCGGGGGCGGTTTTAGCGTGATCGGAACTGCTTGTTGGCTGAAAACCAAGCCAGTCCTTGCTCTAGAGCTCGGCGAAAATCTAAACCGATATCGGTTCAAGTTTTCAGCGGAGCGAAATGCCAGGACCGATAATCGCGTTATATAGCGAGGGCGATCGGTCGGCTGGAGACTGTGGCACATAATAGTTGGAGCTTTTCGCCGACTGGTATAGTAGGCTTGGGCGGCCCTCTCGGATTCAGGGCTCACAGGCATCAAAAGGGTTTCTGGCAACTGAATTAGTATTTGCAGTGTGGAAGTCGAACTTCCGTAGCTCAGGAGACGCGCGATGAGCGATGAATTAGAAAGTAGCAACGTGGATGCTGGAACAGGGGCGTCTCCATCAGAGAAACCAGCAGAGGCGAAAATAGACGCCAGTCAGGCGGTATTCAAGCGACGTCCCCTGATTCGCGCTTGCATGGATTCGTTCAATTACGTCAACAGCATTTCACAGGACGAAGGCGTCAAGGTTCGCGATAGCGATCGCGCGACAAGTATTTGGTTGATGATCGTGTCGATCGTCACCGTTGGTGCGATGTTGATCGAACCGCTCGCGCCGCATCGCATGCCGCTTCTCGTTTGCTGCGATATTTTGATCGGAATGTCGATCTTTTATTACATTGCCAACCGTTTCGGTATTCTTGGAACATTCAATCCTCGTCAGGCATTGCTTGCATGGCAATTGATGATGGGTGCGTCGTTCTTCGGCATATTTCTGACAATTAACCTGGCTCTGGTGCTCGGTTTGGTTGTTGTTCTGACCGCGCCGTCGGATATCCCGACGCTTTAAAAGACGCAGAGCCATCGCGCTTAGACGGGCTCTCTGTCGGAGATCGGGCGCAGGCTGACCTCGGCTGCAAAGTGCAAGCGGCTACGCCACAAAAAAAGGAAACGTGGTCGCTCGAGTTCACCTTGACATTGATGGTAGTGGTTTTTGCGATGTGGGCTGCGCTAAAAGCGCCCCTTGATGCTGATAGTAGACAATTTCGGGTCGCACCGCGTGCGGTTAGCTCGCTCGTGCCCGTGCCGTTTCGTCGATCTGTCCCGAAGGTGACATCAAACTAAATAGATTCGTGCCAACGGGCACACAGACGCGCTCAGCGTGCTAAAATCCGCTTTGACGTTGGCGGTGTGCGCAGTTGAGAGGCTTCTCGGTGTTGCCGCGAACGTGCGTAGTGGAGTCTGAGCTCACGCGAGGACAAAACCCATCTTGTTTATTTAGTAAAAAAGGGGCAGATGAGCGACATGAAGGTTACTCTAGACCGGGAAGGCAAGAACATCGTCAAAGTCGGAGTAGAGCTCGAAGCCGAGAAGGCGTCGAGAGCTTACGAAATTACTTGTCGCGAACTATCTCATCAAGTCGAGATTCCAGGATTCCGCAAGGGCAAAGCACCTCGTAACATCATCGAGAAACGTTTTGGTCGTGAGATCATCAAGAAAGAAGCGCTTGAGCGCTTAATTCCTGAGCTGCTTCAGCAAGTGATTGTCGATAAAAATCTAGACATCATCACCAATCCAGAAATTCAAGAATGCAAGTTCGAACTCGGTGAGCCGCTTACGCTCCTGGCTAAGTTCGAAGTTCGCCCGGAAGTCACTCTCGGCGATTACAAAGGAATCAAGGTAGATGTGCCTGAAGCGAAGCTCGATGAGAAAGCCATCGATCGCGCCCTCGAACATCTCGCCGAGCAAAAGGCAGACCTCGCGCCGATTGAGGGTCGTGAAGTGGCAATGGGCGATCACGTTCTTCTCGACTTCGAGTGCACCGTTGACGGCGCACCGGTCGAAGGCGGCAAAGGCGAAGGACTGACTCTGGAAGTCAAAGAAGGACAGTTTCTCCCGAATTTCTGCGATCAACTGGTCGGTAAGAAACCAGGTGAGCAGTTCAACATCGAAGTGACTTTTCCTGATGAATACAGAAACAAAGCGCTTGCCGGCAAGCCAGCTCTGTTCGACGTCAAATTGAAAGAGCTTCGTCAAAGAGTGGTGCCTGAGATCAACGATGAGTTGGCCAAGGGTTACGATCACGAATCACTCGATGCTTTGAAGGCCGCTATCAAAGAGCGTCTTGACGAAGATTTGGAAACTCAAAATCGCGCCCGCGCACAGAAAGTCGTGGTCGACGCCGTTGTAGAACAATCAAAGGTCGACATTCCGGACACTATGATCACTCGTGAACACGAACTGCTTATGCAGCAAATGCGTCATGAAGTAGAGCGCTACGGCGAAAACTGGACCGAATATCAAAAGGGCGAAGGTTTCGCTAAAGTCGAGGAAGGCAAGAAAGAAGAAGCTAAACAACGGGTTCTGCACAGCCTTGTTCTTGGTGCCGTCGTGAGAGCAGAAAACCTCTCAGTTGCCGAAGAAGAAGTTGCTCCATACCTTGCTCAAATTGCAGTCAGCAACAACATTCCACCAGAAAGATATAGAGAAATGGCTCAAGATGAATATCTGATGCGCCAGATTACTGAAGAAGTTTTGACCGGAAAAGTAGTTGATTACCTCGTAGACAACGCTCAATTGAATTACGTGGAAGATACTCACGTTCATGGTCCGGAGTGCGCTCACGGGGACGGCCAGGCTCAAAGCCATGGCGAGCACGAGCATGGTGCTAATTGCGACCACAGTCACGACGAAGAGTCGGCCAAGGCGCCAAAAGCCAAAGCTAAGAAAGCCGCTTCAGAAGAGGGCGAAAAGGAAGAATCCGCTGAGAAGGAAGAAGTCGCGGCTACTGGCAAGAAGAAAACCAAAAAAGAAAAATAGGGGTTTATTCTGTCGATAATCATTATTACGACTGGGTTTTTGATATAAACATAGGAAACGCCACAGGGAGAATGTCAATGTCAAATAAGGAAAATGGACTGCAAATCACTAACGGTTTGATCCACGAGATCAATTCCATTAGCCGGATTGCATCGCCATCGCTCGTTTATCCGCCTACTGTTATTGAAACGACAGCGCGCAGCGAAAGAGCAATGGACATCTTTTCAAGGCTCTTGCGCGAACGCATCATTTTCCTCGGTTTCCCAATCGATGACACAATCGCCAACATGATCGTGGCTCAGCTTCTGCTTCTTGAAGGCGAGGATCCTGAAAAGGATATTCGTTTGTACATCAACTCACCAGGTGGATCGGTCACTGCTGGACTAGCCATATATGACACTATCCAGCACATCAGATCCGACGTGGTCACGATTTGTCTTGGACAAGCCGCCAGTATGGGTGCTTTTCTCCTCGCTGCTGGTACCAAAGGCAAGCGCATGGCGCTGCCAAACTCAAGAATTTTGATCCACCAACCACTGGGTGGTGCTCAAGGACAAGCGACGGATATCGAAATCCAGGCTCGTGAAATCTTGAGAATCAAGCGGTTGCTCAATGAGCGTCTCGCGATGCACACCGGTCAGTCCGTCAAGAACATTGAAAAGGATACCGACCGCGACAACATCATGACCGCTGAAGAAGCCAAGACCTATGGGCTTGTCGACCAGGTGATCACCAAGTTGGAAGATAGTCCTGCCCTAACGACAGTTTAGGAAAAATAAGTGCGTGCTTATATGGGATCATTAGGTTAGGATAGTAGTCAACGTAGTTACACTCGTTGCAAAGTTGCCGATAGGCGCTAACTAGACAGGGAAGCCACATGCCAAAAAATGCTGACAACCGACTGAAGTGTTCCTTCTGTGGTAAGAGCCAGGACCAGGTCAAAAAATTGATCGCCGGGCCGGGCGTCTATATCTGTGATGAGTGCGTCGACTTATGTAATGAGATTCTCGACGAGGAGCTGTTCGAGGGCGGACCTGCTGCAAGCGGTGCTGCTGCGGAGAGCTCCTCTCTCGTTTTGACCGAGATTCCAAAACCGCACGACATAAAGAAGAATATGGACGAGCATATCGTCGGGCAGAGCACTGCCAAGAAAATTCTCAGTGTCGCTGTCTACAACCACTACAAGCGCATTACGCACAATGAAGAAGCCAAAGAAGGCGCCGTCGAAATCCAGAAGGCTAACATCCTTCTGATTGGACCGACCGGTTGCGGAAAAACTTTGATGGCACAAACTTTGGCTCGCTTGCTTGACGTGCCGTTCGCGGTCGCCGATGCGACAACATTGACCGAAGCTGGTTATGTCGGCGAAGACGTGGAAAACATTCTGCTCAGACTCTATCAAGCCGCCGATTACGATATCAAGAAAGCCGAACGCGGCATCATTTATATCGATGAAATCGACAAAATTTCGCGCAAATCAGAGAACACTTCGATCACCCGCGATGTCAGCGGCGAAGGCGTTCAACAAGCGCTGCTCAAGATGATTGAAGGCACGGTTGCTAACGTTCCACCGCAAGGCGGACGCAAACATCCTCATCAAGAGTTTATTCAAATCAATACTTCCAACATCCTCTTCCTCTGCGGCGGCGCGTTCGTCGGATTGGATAAGATTGTGGAAACTCGAATTTCTTCCAACCGTTCCATCGGCTTCGGCGCCGAAAGACCGCTGACGCAGTGGGAACGCGAACAGAAGATCAGCAAAATTTTGAAAGAAACGTCGCCGGACGATTTGATCAAATTCGGTTTGATTCCTGAATTTGTCGGACGTATTCCTGTGGTCGCGATTCTCGAGTCGCTGGATGTTGAGGCACTCGTCAGAATCATGGTCGAGCCGAAGAATGCGTTGATCAAACAATATCAACAGCTGCTCAAATGGGACTCTGTCGAACTTAAATTCGATGACGATGCCATTTCTGCGATTGCCGAAGAAGCGCTCAAGCGCAAGACCGGCGCACGGGCTTTGAGATCGATTGTCGAAGAGATCATGCTTGATGTCATGTACGAAGTGCCATCACGCGATGACATCAAAGTGTGTCATATAACCAAAGACCTTGTTGATAAACGTTCAACCGCCGAACTTCTGGATATCCGAAAGGCTAAACTTAAAGGCGAGAAAGCATCCTAGTTCACGAGAGAGCATTCTAGTTTTCAACTGATCGGGTTGTTTTCGTATTCGTCGCCGCAAGGCGCATCATCCCTCAGGCGGTAGGATCGAAATCCGTTCCCCATCGCCGTCTCCAATTGGAATCTCCGCCGTGGTCGATTTCAACACAACTCATTTTCCGCTCATTCCTCTCAGGGATGTCGTTGTTTTCCCTCAGATGGTGACACCACTTTTTGTCAGCCGTCCTCGTTCGATTGCCAGTCTGGAACAAGCTTTGATGCGCGACGATCGATTGATTGTTCTGGTCGCGCAGAAGGATGCTGAATGCGAAGAGCCGGTTCAGGACGACCTCTATTCGATTGGAACGCTGGCAGAAGTCATGCAGATGCTCAAGCTGCCAGATGGAACGGTCAAAGTTCTGGTCGAAGGTTCTACCAGAGTCAACCTCCATGAATTTTTAGAAGAACCTACACTGCTGACCGTGAAGGTTTCGGAGCATCCGGAAATTCTGATTGATGATGCTGCCACTAAAACTTTGATCAGGCTCTCGGTCGAGAGATTCGAGCAGTATGTAAAATCAACCAAGAAAATAAACCCTGAAAGTCTGCTTGCAGTTTCCGGAATCGGACAACCGG
>CAZRMH010000479.1:0-5912 GCA_964600935.1 uncultured Candidatus Obscuribacterales bacterium | reverse complement strand
AATTACCGGTCGAGGGTAAAATGCCGCTGCGATCGTACCTACGCCTTCCGCTAGTTTTTGGACGAAGTAGTCTTCTTTTGTTGAATAATTCTTCGTCAGCGCGAGTATCGTTTTTCTGGCTGATTCGTCTGTCAGCTCATCAAAGCGAGTTAATGCCAGAGGATGAACTTTGACTTCATTGGCAATGATGAACTCCTCTCTGGCTAAACCGACGCCGGCGACTGGCAGCTGGGCTAACTCGAAGGCTTGGTCGGGATTGCCAACGTTTACCATGATTTCAGTCCGCGTAGCTGGCATGCTATCGAGGTTTACCTGCTCTCGTGTAAACTCTAGTTTGCCATCATATATGATACCGGTCTCACCCTCCGCACAGGATAAGGTGATTTCTTGACCGTCTGTAATTGCCTCTGTGCCTCTTCCTGTTCCTACTACGCAAGGCACTCCGATTTCACGGCTGATAATGGCTGCATGGCAGGTTCTGCCACCGCGATTGGTGACAATGCCACCCGCTCGTTTCATTATCGGTTCCCAATCGGGGTCGGTCATGTCGGCGACAAGCACTTCGCCGTCCTTAAAGGCTGACAGTCCATGGACATCTCTGACGATACGCGCTGGTCCGGTACCAATTTTTTCTCCAATCGATCGACCGGTGACAATAACTTTTCCATGTTGCTCCAGTCGATACGTTTCCAGTGTTCGTCTAGATTTTGATGAGTGCACCGTTTCTGGTCTGGCCTGTACGATGTATAGTTTGCCGTCTAGACCGTCTTTAGCCCACTCTATATCCATGGCAGTCTGGCGTTTAAGCCTTTGCGAATAATAGGTTTCAATTCCGCATGCCCAGCTCGCCAGCTGCAGCACTTCCTCGTCGCTGATGCTGAGCCGCTCGCGGAGTTCAGGAGTGACTTCCACATTTGTTGTAGTTTTGGTGCCGTGACCGGAGTAAATCATCCTCATCTGTTTCGCTCCGACTCTTCGCCGAACGATTGGATCGAAGCCTTGCTTCAGCGTAGTCTTGAATACGACAAACTCGTCAGGATCCACGCGACCAGCGACGACATTTTCTCCCAAACCGTAAGCTGAAGTGACGAGCACCACATCTGGAAATCCACTTTCAGTATCAAGAGTAAATATGACGCCTGCCGTGCCAAGATCTGAACGAACCATTTTTTGAACGCCGACGGATAGTTTAACCAGCATATGATCATAATTTTGATCTACTCGATATGAGATTGCTCGGTCGGTAAAGAGGGAGGCAAAGCAGTTGAGGCAGGCGTCGAGTAACTCGACCTCACCTCTGATGTTGAGAAAACTTTCCTGCTGTCCTGCAAACGATGCGTCGGGAAGATCTTCGGCTGTGGCGCTGGAGCGAACTGCCACGTCCGGCTCTTCTCCATATTCTTCGGCCAGCCGTTTATAAGCTGCGATTATCTCGGTTGCCAAATCCGCAGGAATACCGGACTTCCTGATAAGCGCTCTTGCGCTTCTCGCTCTGGCCGCCAGGTCGTTGATATTGTCTTTATCGATCCCGTTTAAAAGGTTCTCCAATTTTTCTCTCAATCCGTCCCGATCGAGAAGGTGAGAGTAAGCATCAGCCGTGATGCAAAAACCATTGGGGACGTGAATACCCGAAGATGACATTAAACCGATCATTTCGCCCAGCGACGCATTTTTGCCGCCGACCAGATCGACATCATCCATAGATACTTCATCAAACCATTTGATAAACCGTGTCATGCATCATCTCCTGTCGAATTAAACTATCACGTGCATACGTTGTTTCCGAAATGCTGGTATTCGAGTTACTTCAACGGAGCAGGGGGGCGTTGTTGCTGATTGCGTCCGAAACGCTTCCCATGATCAATTTGTCAATTCCTCTTCGACCGTGCGAGCCGAGCACGACCAGGTCTGCCGGCCATTCGATAGCATTGAGTAAAATTTGCTCGCGAGCTTCTCCTATGAGAATCTTGCCTGTCGCCACCGGTTGGTCGAAGACCTCGTTTATTCTGGCGGCTTGCTTTTCCAACCATTCGTGCTGCTGACCAATGAAACCATCAAAGCTGCTTGATTGGTGTTCAAACTCCTGATCGTCGAGCGCCGCTGCTACAGGGTGCACGACGTGGAGGCAGCGAAATTGGGTGCCTTCGAACCAGGGAAAGGCAAGCACGTGATCTATAAGATGTTCAGAATGCTCTGAGCCGTCTAAGGCCAGCAGGACGTTTTTTCCACCCTGTGTAGTTTCGGCGTGCGGACCAGGGCGAGCGACTCGCACCGCACATGGTGCATGCAGTAAGATCGCTCTCGATACGCTTCCTAACCATAGTTTCGAGATTCCCTTTCGACCATGTGAGCCTACGATGATCAAATCCGCCAGCCAAGTTCGGCTGAGTTTGATAATTGCATCATCAGGATAACCGTCGAGAACTTCCCCGGATACCTCGGCTAGTGGATGAGCCTCCTTAAGTTGGTCGACCGCGGACTCCACCAATTTTTTTGCGGCATCGCATTCTTCTGATTGTATTAGCTCAAGCACTGGCAGAGGTTCTGAGTAATCCAGCACCGTCACGACTTTAATTTCGGTGAATACCGGACAATCCATGTAAATCGCCTCACTGAGAGCGGTTTTGGAACACGTGGATTTGTCAATTGCTACGATGATTCTCATCTCAAGACCTCTGGTTTAAGATATGGTGCTTCATTTAAGGAATGGCGAATGTCCTACTAGCGTGTCAGATGTTGGCACTTTAGTAATCGTCCCTGAGACGGATTTTTCAGATTGTTGTAGAGGATGAGTGCCATCTTGGTGACTCATTTACAAAGGACTTTGGAGCCGTCCCCTATCAGGCGGCTGATTTAGAGATCACTCGTCCCATCGGATGAGCCATGAGATTGCTTCACCGAATACATCGTCCGGCTGATGAACCTGTCCGGCAGGAGGTGTAACGTATCAACAGAAGTTGCGTTTAGTTTTTGGCACCGCTTACGGTGCCTCGTTCGTTTCAAATTCGAGCGCTTCACGCTCGCAAGAATCTACGGTGATTCAAAGTGCGATACGTATGTCTTGTTTGTGACTTTGATGGAACGATTGCATCTGATTCATGCGTTTCTGATGCGGTCCTTCAGGCGCTTGCCAGGTTGAAAAATTCGGGTCGCAGTCTTGTTTTGGCGACCGGACGAAAACTTGATGAGCTTCTAAAGGTTTTCGAGCATAGTTCTCTTTTTGATTATCTAGTTTGCGAAAATGGCGGCGTACTCTATCATCCGGCGTCAAAAACATTGACAATGCTTGCCCCTCCGCCGTCAAAGTCATTTATTCAGCGCTTGCAGGACAGAGGCGTGTCTTCGCTGGATGTCGGACAAGTTATTATTGCCACCTGGCGTCCTAACGAGACGATAATTCTGGACGTGATTCAGGAAATGTGTCTCGACTTACATATCTCGTTTAATAAGGGCGCCGTAATGATCTTGCCGCCTGATGTGAATAAAGGGCACGGCGTTTCTGCGGCCCTCGGTAAACTGGGATTGTCTCATCACAATGTTGTTGCAGTCGGAGATGCAGAAAACGATCATTCAATGTTTGTCGTATGTGAATGCGCAGTCGCTGTTGGTAACGCGCTAACCAGCCTCAAGCAGCACGCCGACCTGGTTATGCGCGGTGAGAACGGTCAGGGGGTGATTGAGCTAATTGATAAACTGCTCGATAATGATCTAGCTGACATTGGTATCGTTGACGATGCTCATCAAATCGTCCTGGGTACCGAACAAAATGGCGTGCAGTCAAAGTTCCGCTCGTATGACTGTCGAGTTCTAATAGCTGGACCGTCAAAAAGTGGCAAGTCTACTGCGTCCATGGCAATTCTTCACAACCTGGCCGAAGACGGGTATCAGTACTGCGTCATTGATCCGGAAGGTGAGTATGATCACGCGCCTAAAGCGATAACCGTTGGTAACCAGCATTATGCGCCCACTGGCGCGGACATCATCAGCGCTCTGGAAAATCCAAATAATAATGTCGTAGTAAATCTATTGAGCGTTTCTTTAGATGAGAGACCCGCGTTTTTGAGTTCGATCATCTCGTCGCTGCAAGCACTTCGAAACAGGACGGGGCGCCCTCATTGGGTAATCATTGACGAAGCCCATCACATGTTGCATCCATTTTGGGATCAAACACTTGAGCCCGGATGGAGCGAACCTGGCGCTATCATAATAGTGACCGTCAATCCGAGCGAAATTTCCACTAAAGTTCTATCCGGAATCGACATTGTCGCAGCGGTCGGTCAGAAGCCGCTCAGGACATTGAAGAATTTTGCTCAAGCTATAGGACTCAAGCCGCCCACGGGAGAAGAGGTGACACTAGGCTTGGGAGAGATGTTTGTTTGGTTTCGCCATGAGTATGAGCATCCGCGCAGGTTGACGATTGGCAGTTCTCCTGTGGAACATCAACGGCACATGCGGAAGTACGCCGCTGGAGACATCGGCAGAGAACGCAGTTTCTACTTTACCGGACCACAAAATCGGTTGAAGATAAAATGCCAGAATCTTTTTCTCTTCCTGCAAATTGCCGAAGGACTTGACGATGATACCTGGTCGTTTCATTTAAAACGTGGAGACTATTCCAGCTGGTTCCGAGATGTGATTCGCGATTGTTTTCTTGCCGACGAAGTACAAAAGGTGGAGAAAGACGTGAGCCTTTCTGCTGGCTCAAGCAGGCAGCGGATAAGCGATTTAATTAGATCTCGTTATGCCCCGCCTGGTCGTCTAATTTGGTGAGGTTCTGACCTGACTGAGAATTTCTATTGTGTCCGAACTCGCAGAACGCCTTAGTTTTGCAAAAGAGCAATTTTTTTTATGCCGTGCAGATCGAGCTTGCCATTTCCCAACAGAGGCAGCGCTTCCACCTTAACAAAATCCTTTTCGGCGGGGATAAACAGTCGAGACACCGAAGAGGCTCGAAGCTTTTCGACCACCTGATGTGGTGTCATACCCAGATCTGAATAAACGACGACTAGTTTTTCTCCGCGTGCCGAATCTGCTGCTGAAGTGACGCAGAACGTCTGTTGCGTAATTCCGGTCACTTTCATGATTTCGTCCTCCACGGCCAGATGTGATACCATCTCACCTGCAATTTTTGAAAATTGACCCGTTCTTCCGGTGATCGTAAGAAAACCGTCTTGATCGAGAAATCCAATGTCACCTGTTTTGAACCATCCATCCTTCAGAACCTTTTTGGTTGCTTGGTAATCATGGAGGTAGCCCATCATAACTTGCGGTCCCCTAACATATATCATGCCTGATTCTCCGGTAGGCTGCTCTGTCTCAGAATTCTCTTCCCGAATACTGATTTGCGTTCCGGGAATTGCCCGACCTACGGTACCACATTTGGTGGCAGAGATAATTCTACCGTCGGCTGTCGTCAGTTCACCGGGCACATTGCATGATACTACCGGTGAGGTCTCAGCAAGTCCATAACCTTCATAAGGTTTGATTCCGAGAGTCTTTTCGAAGTCCAGTCGTTGTTGTAACTTTAGCTTTTCTCCGCCTAAGATACATACTCTCAGGCTGGCGAACTTCTCTTTCGGTGATCTTTTTAAATACGAGCTCATCATTGTAGGCGTGCAAACGAGAGAAGTGGCTTTGTATTGTTCGCAAAGATCGGCTATGCGTTTCGCCTCCAGTGGATTATAGTGATAAACCACTGTTTCACCCAGGCATAGTGGTGCCCACAGTGTCATGGTCAAGCCGAATGAATGGAAAAATGGTATCACTCCGAGAACCACCTCTCCAGTTTGGATATGACCTTGCATGCTGATTGCCTGAATGTTCGAAAGTATGTTTCGATGTGAAAGCACAACACCCTTAGGCTTTCCAGTGCTTCCTGAAGTGAAGATTATGTTGGAAGGATCCTCCAGGCG
>CAZRMH010000478.1:0-5920 GCA_964600935.1 uncultured Candidatus Obscuribacterales bacterium | reverse complement strand
AGCACGCCAAAACATTCGACTCTTCAATTAAATTCACCGCCGACGATACCGCTCAAAAAACGGTAGACAACAAATTCGGCACTCCTGAATTTGCAGGAATGGACGGAGACTCGAAAAACGATGAGACCAAGCCCGCTTACTTGAAGACTGCCAGCGGTGGAGGAGAAGTTGGCGCCGAGGGGATCTCCAAAAACGTCAACGGCAAGAATTCTGATCAACAACAAGAGATCAAAGGTAACGGCAAAGCCGAAGAACTCAACAACAAAAACAACAATGAAAAAGACGGTTTCGACAACAAGGGAAAAACACTGAATGCCGATGATCTTCAGCACGCGGCAGAACGAGGCAGACTGACCGAGACGCTGACCAAAGCAGGTGTTGACGTCAATAATCCAAAGGAAATCAATGAGTATCTCGCCCGCGCTTTCGACAATCACATTATTCAGGGATTGACACTGGCTGGTGAAAAATTGCCAGCCAATCCGAGCGATGCGGAACTGGGCAAGGCACTGCTACCGGCGGTGGCACGATCTTCCGAAGTAGCATTAAAACAAGCACTGGAAGCCGACCCCGCATCTGGCTATGCGTCGATCCGCGAGCAATTTATCGCAATGCAGAACCGAGCATTAGCCAACGAAAAATAACCGTGCCGCAAGAAACGCATCCCGCTTGCGATTAAAAAAACGCAGGAACGGCAACCACGCTGTAACGCGGAAACATTTACAGCCAGTCGTTCGAAACCCACTATTTATGAGGTTTTCCGTCTGGGCGTTCTGTAAGCGCCCAGACCGTCCGAAGTGTTTCGTCACCGGAGCGGCATGGGTGCTCACAAAGCGCTCCTACAAGAGCCGCATAGCAGCATGTCGCCAGCGCCCGCTACTGATTTTTACATTTTCGTTTTGATGACATTTCCATTTCACCAAGCTCTACTATCCTTTGTCATTTTTTAAAATTCAAAAAAGAGATGGTGGTGTGGAGAAGCTCTCCACATCACCACCAACCTTTCCGTTCGGGCTGAGCAGTTCAGGCCGGAACGGGATTGTCGTTGACGGCGACGACGCCGCGCATGGCAGCGCTGACGTATTCGCCGCGAAGAATTTGAACGCCGCCGCCGCTGATGACGCAGACCGCGGGCAACTCCTTGCGGACAACGTCGATGGCGAGTTCGAGGGAAGCGATCAGGTCGCCGGCGTCCGCCTCTGGGTCGGTGACGGGGAACGACGCGGCGATGGCGTTGATGTTCTCCGACACGTCGGTAGCGAAGCCGTAGCGGCGCTCCTTGTGAGCGATAGCGAAGACCGCCATGCAGATGTAGCGACCGCGCTGACAGGCTTCGATGCCGCCCGACTTGCCGAGGTTGTAGGCGTTCGCTTGCAGCTTGGTGAACTCGTCGTCGAGGACGAGGGCACGCTGGGCGAGCTGGTCCAGCCGGTTGGTGTGCACGGCGGCGAGGAACTTCGTTTTCGATTGGAACATCGCTGTTTCCTGCTATTTGAGAAAAGAGATTCGAGACCGCACCACCTTTGGTGGCACGGTCCGGCGATGTAGACGACAGGACTGACTGATTAAAAGCCCGACCGGTCGACGGTGTCGTGAGAAAGTCCGGCTTACTAGGTTCAGACAGGGGTTGATCTCATGGAAGGTCTGACTCAGATGAGCCAGACCTTCCGTACTCGGGGAGGTCGATTATCCGCCGAAGTTATAGATCAACCACGAGACCAACAAGCCGAGCACACCGAACAACGTCAAGACGTTGGCGATGTCGAAGAGCAGCTTGTTGCGCATTCCGTCGGCTGCCTGAGCGACGAAAAGCGAGGCGATGAACGAAATCGCACTGATGATTGCGACCCAGCCCAAAATTGAGATGTCAGCCATAGGCGTTATCCCGTCCACAATTGCAGCGCATCTGTCATGCCTGTGGAGAAACATGAGCAGAGTGGCATTGCCCGAAGCGGCACGCCAGGAAGACGTTTCAAATGAAACGTCCACCTCGCGTGCCGTCCAGAGAACTGAACGACGGGCACATCGTCTATCTTTCTAAAGACAGAAGTGAATTACCTGGACTGGTCTTCCAGATAAATGACGACGGATTTGAGCAATTCGCGCTCGCGGATCGAGTCGTCGATTTTCTCGCCGCTAGCAGCCTTCGTATGCAAATTATTGCGGTACTCGATGCCGACATACACACTGACGCGTACTCTGACGATATCGAGCTCCTGCCACTGCATAACCCGCGGCACCCAACGAGGTGTGTCGATGTCGAGTTTCTGCCTGCTCAAGGCCCGATGAAGCACAAAATCGCATTTAGCGTAATTAAGGCTGGCCTCATTCAATGCCCGCAGTCGTTCATTCTCCCAGAGTGCCAAAACAGTCCGCGTGCTTCGCGCGTAGCGCTTAGCGATTTCGCGAAGCTGTTCTGCAGAAGCACCGCTTCGCCGTGCAGAGATGTACTGGCTCTGCATCACAGGAAGCGCCTGCAATTGTGACCTGAGCTCCTTCATCTCGGCAGTGCCATCGACAGCGATCAGCGCAAGATCAAGACTGTGAGCAGCGATAGCCAGATCGAGCACCAAGTCCTCGATCGGCGGCGCCATGATTTTCGGCTTGTTGGCATCAGCGATCTCACTGCCGGTTCCGGCAATGTCGTCGGCGGTGATTGGAATCGAAGTCGACGATGTCGCGGCGACCGGGATTGAAGTTGTGCGATCAGAGAGTCTCGCAGCACCCAAGTTCAATACACCGACAATTCCGGCGATGCCGAGGGCGGAAGACAGAGCAATTCCAAAACATTTTGACACGGAGCAATACCCATCTTTAGATTAGTCGGAGGGTGGATTTGGAAGACGCAGGCAAGGCGGATCTCTCCGCCTTGCCTCATTGTGTACAGCATCACCGATGGTGGCGTTTACTCCTCGGTGTCCGCCAGCTTCTTGGCGTATTCCTCGGAGCTGTAGAGCTTCCAGCCGCCCAGACCATCGAGCTCCAGCACCTTGTCGTGGTGATGCACGAGCGTGGGCCGGTGACCGACGGACATGAAGCTCGTCCCATTCTTGCGAAGGGTCTTGTACATCAGCGACTCGTTCTTGACGTCGAGCGCGCTGGTGGCTTCATCGAGGATGGCGATCTTGGGCTTGAACACCAGCAGTCGGGCAAGCGCCAGACGCTGCTGCTCACCGGGCGAGAAGATGTCCTGCCAGTTCAGTTCGGCAGTGAACACGGCCTCGTCGGTGATCGTCGACGCAGGGATCTCCTGCTGCTTGCTGAGGGCTTCGCGCACGTTGTTGACGACGTTGGGCAGGTTGACCTGAATCAGGACTTCCTTGAGCGCCTCGATCGGCATGGCGTGGTCGACGTTCGGATAGGTGATCTGCTCACGCAGCGAGCCCAGAGTCATGTAGGGCTTCTGCGAGAGGAACAGCATGTTGTTGAGCCCATGCTTTTGTTCCGGACGCGTAACGACGCCACGACCATTCGTCCAGAGACCGGCGTTGACACGCAGGATGGACGACTTGCCGCAGCCGGACGGACCGACGATCAGGAGCGACTGACCAGCAGCGACCTCGAAGCTCATGTCGGTCGCGAAGGTGCGCGCACCATCGGGAGTGCGCAGGGTGACGCGGTCGAACTTGACGCCGTCACCGAACTTGGTGACGATGCGCTCATCCGACTCGTTCTCGATCGGCTTCTCGAGGGCTTCGACGAAGGAGCCGATGCGGTTGACGTTGGCGGCGAACTTGGCGATCGAAGTGAACTCGGTGATGATCGTCTCGAGCGAGCCGAGCACCATGCGGAAGGCGAAGGTCGCCTTCGTGATCGCACCGACGTCGATCTGACCCTTGAAGTAGAGCGGGGCGAGGAACAACGACGGCAGGATGATCACGACGTAGTCGAAGCCGGTGGTGAAGAAGCCCAGGTTACGCTGCGAGCCGACGAGCTTGCGGTAGTTGGTGTACAACGAAGCGAAGCGCCCCTTTGCCTGTCCCAGCTCCTTGGCTTCGCCGTGATAGAAGGCGATCGACTCGGTGTTCTCGCGGGTACGAGTGAGACTGAACCGGAAGTTCGCCTCGTAGCGCAGCTGCAGCCCGTTGAGAAACGCGAGCTTGCGACCGAGCCAGACCGTGATCACGGTGCCCAGGAAGGAGTAGCCGATCACCACCCAGGTGAGGTCCTTGTTCATGTCCCAGAGTTCGCCGGAGAAGGCGACCAGAGTGATCAAGGCACCAAGGACGGTGAGCAGCAGGGCGAGAGCGGCGTCGCAGAAGTTGCGAACGTCCTCGTGCACACGCTCGTCAGGGTTGTCGATGTCCTGCCGGCCGTTGATGTAGTAATACGCGCGCGTCGCCGCCGAGAAGTACTTCTCGGAGAGATGGAAAGTCAGCCACCGACGCCAGTGAGCGCCGAGGACCGTCCGCACCCAGCGATTGGTGCCGACCACAGGGATAGCGACGATGAACACCAGAGCGTAGGCGTAGAGCCACTTCCAGTATTCAACTTCCTCTTTGTTGTTGAGCGCCGTCGTGAACTTCTGCGAAACGTTGCCGATCACAACGTTCATGATGTTGACGACGATGATGAAGCCGAGGACGACGATGAGCAAGGACCACGCAGTCATGCGAGCGCTGCTCTTGTTCTCGGTTTGCAGGGGCGGGGCGTCGATGCCGTACTTCCTGCCGAAATACCAGGCGCCGAACGCGGAGACGAGAATCGCCGCCAGTCCATGCATCCAGTAGTTGTTGACGGCGCCGAGCATTGTCGGAGCATCGATCGTGGACATCCAGCCGAGTACCAGCGCCTTACCAGCGCCGACCGCGAGATTCAGACCATACACGGTCGCGGCGAAAATCGCTACGGCGAGCAGCGACTTCCACCAGTTCCACTGCAGGGAACCAAACCAATACGGCTGGCCGACGAGCTTGAGACGGCGGAGGAATTCACCTCCACCAAGACCATTTTGAGTCATGACAGAAACCTTTCAGGGTTTGTTGAAATTAAAAACCGCACCATAAGCGCGATTTCGAGGATTCGTAAAACCACCGCTCGCCTGAGGTGTCAGCGAGTGTTGGGTCGTATCAAGGCAGAAACTTGCCGACGATGTGCACGATGCCGGCGCCGAAGACGATGACGAGCACCGCAACGATGAGCCAGAGTGTGAGCCGATCGCGAAATTTCTGCCAGGGCGTTCGTCGGTCGACGAACAGTTCGCCAAGATTGATCATCCTGTTCCTTTCGTTTGCTGAAGAATAGAGACGCGGTGTCTAAGCTGAGCCCTTCAGAACGGCAGAAGAACAACTAGCGCGGACGTCGGGCAGCATCGAGAGGAGCGCGTGCACGAACACCCAGCAGGTAAGCCGTTTGAGAAACTGAAGATAGCGATGGAAAGTCGTTTGTTTGGTTAAACGGTTTCTCGCGGGAAGGAAAGCTAATGACAACTCAGCCTATTCCCGACAGGTTCTAGAAACAAAGTAGATAAGCGATGTAAAGAGCGTTAAGAACTGTGACCTGAAACCCGATATGCCCGATGGTGATGAATTATTGGTTCAGTCGCTATCAAATAGATTGGTCCAAACGAAAAAATGCTTTGTCGACCAGACAAAAATTAGCCAAGAAAAACGATCGCGTGGTTCGCGCGACCAAGCCCGAGAGCCCCTCAAATGTGTCCGTCTTGGGTTCGCGCGAGCTAGCTGCTTAATCAACCGCTCCTGCTAACGCCTCAAATTTCTTGGAGTCGGATCTCCAACGTTCTATTTGCACGCCCGTACTTTCAGCTCCAGCACTGCAGACGAGGTTGTGCAACCGGCAGCGATTGGAGCGGACACTTCGCGAAATAGCGAATAGGTAAGTCTACGATGTAGCCGAGTAGGATCATGGCATCTAGAAACGCTTTGATGACAAAGCATTTGCCACGATTCCCACTTCGTAG
>CAZRMH010000477.1:0-5949 GCA_964600935.1 uncultured Candidatus Obscuribacterales bacterium | reverse complement strand
GGCGCTGTGCCTTGAGGAGCTTTGATGTGCGAGTAGGGGTCAAGCAGGGAGCCTGCGTTCGCGCTGCTAACTGAAGCGGCGAGCAGGAGCATTAAAGAAAGCGGTAGATACCGTCTGGAAGCGTTCATCAACTTAATCCCTCGGTCCTGATGATGGTAAAGGTTCAGTACTTTATATCACACGATGCAGGGCTTGCCATGAGCATGAGAACTCTTTCAAATTCCAGGAAACTTAATAACCGCGACTATTGTTCGCAAGACTAAACACACCGGGCTATCGAGAGTTTATAATCTGAACAACTCATTGGGTATATCGTATTAACAATGTGCAGTTTGACAACCCGGGTCCGTTCTCGTGGTGATTAATAGGTAAGAGAAGCAATATGGAACAAATTCCTCTAGAGCACTTTCAACCGACCAATCCGTGGCTGTTTGTAGGTATTTGTGTCGCTTGGTTAGGAATCGCATTCTTCTTTCTAGGCGCTCGCAAGGTCTATTTCGAGCCTTACGCAACGGATCAAACCGAAGAATAGCTGGTAAGGCTGAAGACAGTTACAGGGAACGGATCTACAGGGTTCGTTCCTTCTTTGCGTTGACCTTTTTTAGCGGTGACTACACCTGCTGGAGCGAGGAAGTTAGTCGAAATGTATCGGAGTTGCACTTGGCATCTGGTAATCAAGTGGGATTCGATCTATATATTTGGCGTTAGAATTCTATATTCAAAGTCCGATTAAACTCTTTCTGGGAACTGAACCAAAATGCCACAGGATTTAAACGAAGCTAAAGCAAAGGCGAATGACGTACTCGAGCTGATTGAGAAAAAAACTCTCAATGAAAAGGAGCGCAAGCAAGTAGTCGAAGAGTCAGCCAAATATTGGCGCGACCACGTCAATGAGGGCTTCCTCAAGTATCGCAAATCGGTAAGCACCGATTACACTGCGGTTGAATGGGAGGATGATGGCGCTGTTTTTAGAGATTTAAACGGTAAAGAATTCATCGACATGCTCGGTGGCTATGGTATCTATAGTGTCGGACACCGGCATCCCAAGGTTGTTAAAGCCGTGCGGGACCAGCTGGAAAAGCAGTGTATCCACTCTCAGGAGTTGATCGATCCGCTGAGAACTTATCTAGCTCACCTTGTTTCTTTAATTTCGCCGGGTGAATTGCAGTACTCATTTTTCACGAACTCCGGAACTGAATCGGTTGAAGCTTGCTTAAAGATGGCAATGCTCACCACCGGGCGCCATCACTTTGTCGGCACCGTTGGTGGTTTCCATGGCAAGAGTTTGGGTTCGCTGGGTGCCACCTCGAAGGCTGTATTCCGTGAGCCATTCTTGCCCCTGATGAATTGGACTCACTTGCCATTCGGTGACATCCAGGCTCTTAAAATGACGCTTGAATGTAATGATTTCTCCGGCGACAAAGTCGCGGCTTTCCTGGTCGAACCAATTCAAGGTGAAGGTGGAATCAACGTTGCACCGCCGGGCTATTTGAAAGCAGCACGCGAATTGTGCGACAAGTATGGCGCGATGTTGATCTTCGACGAAATCCAATGCGGCATGGGTCGCACCGGAAAAATGTTCTATTGCGAATATGAGGGTGTCACTCCCGATCTCATGGCTCTGGGCAAGGGGTTTGGTGGCGGTGTTATGCCAATTGGTGCGTGCGTCGGGACAGCAGAAACCTGGAAGAGGTATATTGAAAACCCATTCCTGCATACCACTACATTCGGTGGCAACCCGCTGGCTTGCGCTGCAGCAATAGCAACCATTTCAGTTCTTCTCGAGGAAGGACTGCTGGAACAGGCCAGCGACAAAGGCGAGTATATGTTGCCTCGCTTAAACAAACTGGCCGAGAAATATCCGAAAGTGTTGAGCAGCGCTCGAGGCGTTGGTTTGATGTTGGGTATGGAATTCACGAATAACGATCTCGGTTATATCGTTTCGAAGAAATTGTTCGCTCGGAACATCTTGATCTCGGGAACCTACATCAACGCTCGAGTCCTCCGGGTTGAGCCACCACTGGTGATATCGTACGAACAGATCGACAAATTCTTGACGGCATTGGAAGAATCCTTGCAGGAAGTCTACAAAGAGCAAGGTTTCCCAGTACCGGCATCATCTGCCGTTTAATTCACTAATCAATTGACGGGCGCTAAAATCTGCAAGCCGGTTTTCCAACTGACTTGTGGTAAATGAACTTGCCTGAAACTCAGTAGCCAACTCCAGTTTGGCTATCGAAACAACCTTCCAGCAAGATAGTTGTTTATCAAAAACTTTTTTGTAGAACAATACATCGGTCCCACCGCCCGAAGGAACAAGCTCAATAAAAGTTTGCCAGAATCGCAAATGAACAGCGCGCTCAGTCCACATGCTGAGCGTGTGCTGTTTCGTGACCGTGACAGTCTGGGTTCGGAGAAACCAGAGCGCCCAGCAAAATTGCTGAGCGCCTTGGTTCTTTTATTACCGCTTTTTGTTATCGAGAAGCCATGCGCTTTTCGCGCTTGCCGGCTTTCGTATCAAGCTTATCGGCTTTAGCAAGAAACTTCTCTTGCTCCTTGATAGGCAACGTCGGTGACAATGCCACGTAAGCTCGATACTGGAATGCCGCCTCACGAGTTTGCACCGGTGTAGGCTTGGAAACGTCTTCAAGAGATTTTGCTAGACCGAGCCTGGCGTCAGCTGATTTCGGATTTGAGAAGACCGCTTCATGGAAGGTATCCACGGCGCTTCCGGTCATGTGTTTCTTTGCCAGATCTTTTGCCAGGGTGAGATTTTTGCGTGCAACTTCGCGTGATTTGGCTACCTGAGCCAATCCTCGTCTACTGCGATCGGCACCACCCGGGAAAGTCGCCGCTTTCTTGTAAGCTGCATCGGCATTATCCAAGTCGTGAAGCATCAAGGCGAGATCGGCAAGACCGAACGCCTGTTTTGCTGAATTTGTATGTGATAAAACGGTTTGGATTTCAGCATTCGCTTCTGCGAATTTGTTTTGCGCCATCAGCGCCTGGGCGTAGCTGATTCGATCGCCATCGTTTTGCGGCGCGCCCAGTCCTGCTAGATTTACCTCTTCTCCAGCCAATGAGCGAAGTTTAGCCTGGGCCAAACGCAAGCGCATGTCGTTTGGATTCATTTGCACAGCGCGATCGATCATCGACAAAGCGTGATCGAAATCACTATCGCCGAAGTATCCACCGGTCGTTTCTTTTTGAGCTTTCAAAAAGTATGCGGTGGTCAAGCCATCAGCGGCGCGTGCATTACCAGGCGCTGATCCGAGAACACCTTCATACGATTTGATTGCGTCGTCAATTTTTTCAACGCGTAGGCTCTGGTCGCCGATTTTTAAAAGCAAATCGGCATTGTTCGGCATTAGTTCCAAACCTGAACGCAATTCTGCGATCGAGAGTTCCAAGTCGCCACGCGCTTCTCTGACGTTTGAAATGCCGAGGTAGGCGGCTGAATTCTCTGGTTTGATTCGAATCGATTCTTGATATTCGCGAACCGCAGCAACCGAGTTTCCTTGAATCTCATATGCTTTTCCTAAAGCCAAACGAACCGGCCAGCTGTTTGGAAACTGATACTGGGCGGTGTTCAATTCCTTGAGTGCTGCGTCAACTTGGCCCTGGTTCAACAATGACTGACCGAGCCCGTAGTGCGCTGTCCAATCGCCGCTGTTGTTTCTAATTGCTTGTTTGAAATTGGCGGCGGCAGCGCCGGAATTATTTTGTGCAAGTTGGATCATACCGAGACCGGTGTATCCATCAGAATATTTGGAATCGAGGTTGATTGATTTTTGCATTTCTGCCGCTGCATCTGCAAATCGACCTTGTTCTTTGAAAACCATACCGAGGGCGTAATGCGCTTCGGGAGTGGATTTGTCAGAATCGATGGCGCGTTGAGCTTCGGATTCAGCTTCCTTCAAAATAGTCTCGCGATTTTTGCGAATCGTATTTGATGAAGAGTTGAGACGGTGCAACATCACAAGCGCTTTACCTGCGTGAGCGCCCGGATTATCTACATCACGACTCAATGCTTTATTGAATTGTTCATCAGCGCCGTCAAGTTTAAATTGTTTTGCGAGGGCTAAACCATAACCAACGTTTGCATTGGTATCTTTGGGATTTTTCTTTAATGCGGCCTGGTAGTACTTCGCCGCTTCTGCGTATTTGCCTTTCATCATCAGCCGATCGGCGGAATATACGCTTTGACTGACGCTACCGCGATAGAGTCTTTTGCTCGCGGCTTTGGCGTCTGATGCGGCGATAAGTGATAGCGAACACGCCAGCACTGCAGAAACTGTGAAGCCAGCCAGCCTGTTGACATTGACTGCACGCGCGGATGCGCGGGTCAGAATTTTGTTCATAAAACTCTCCTAGTTAGTCCGACATTGGCAAACCGGTACTATGACCCGAAATGGACAATGGTCAAGAATTGTTCGGTGGATTTAGCAGGCCGCTGACACCAGTTTGCCAATTACCCGAAAGGTGACGGGAGACCTTTCCCTTTGTTCCTAAATAATTGCACACGTCTTGTTTCCAATTTATGCAAGTATGGAGCAAGGCGAAGAGGCTGTTGCCATCAAGCTTCGCGCAGTTCAGGCGATTGCGTTGATCTGGTGATTGAGCGAGGTTTTTGACTGGTCGATAATCAAAGTGTTGAAGGCTGTGTGAAACAAGCCGATGGATACTAACTTGAGAATCCAATGCCCATGACGTCCAGCATTTTTAATAACAAATTCGGATTTTCTCCTTTATCTACTTTCATCAAAGATGCAGTAACTGCATTTACTGATAATGAGCGCAAAGGTTCCGGAGGGTAGGGAAACGGCTTATCGGTAACCATCTTTAAGGACAGAAGGTCATTATTCTTTGCCGTGGCAAGGTGAGCGAGAATTTTTCCAGCGATTCGAGTGGTTCCGATTCCATGTCCTGTGTAACCTAAGCCGTAAACTACGTTGCCACCATGAGCGGTGCCAAAGAATGGTGTCAGTCTGGTTGTGGAGGCGATTGGACCTCCCCATCCGTAAGGGAACTGTATGTCGGCAACATCCGGAAAATGTCGTTTGAAACTAGCGCGGAGCGAATCGTAATGTCTTTGAGAATGGTCGCAACTCTCATCGACTTTGTTCGGTGGGTAGTAAACCGCTTCGCTCGTTCCCCAGAGAACCCGATTGTCAGCGGTTAATCGGTAATAGTTGAAGAACGTGCGTCCATCGACCATGCCTTGTCGATTTTGCCAACCGATTGCTTCTTTCTGTTTCTCGTTAAGAATATCGCTAACCAGAATGTAGTCGTAGAGTGGAATAAAACGCCAGAGCAGGCTCGGCAAAAGGTGATGACTGTAAGCGTCTGTTGCGAGAATTACTTTTCGGGCTTTAATCTCCGCGTGTTTGCAAGTGACGATGCCACCGTCAATGCTGATGACAGGCGAGTTCTCATAGACCTTAACACCCAATTCGACAATGTCAGCCTTCAGTTTATCTACCAGCTTAATTGGATTGAGGTTGCCACCACCAGGAACAAATAATCCGCCGAGATATAGCGGTGAGTGAACTTCATTTTGAATTTCTGATTGCGATAGAATTTTGAAGCCTTCAAGACCTAGACTTTTAGCCACTTCCAGGTTGCGATGACATTCTTCCATGTGTCCCGGAGTTAGAGCAATTTGCAATTGTCCGGTGCGCTCGAAATCGCAGCCCTGGGCAAAGGCTTCCAACTCATCGATATTTTGTAGTCCAAGACGCGCCAAACGAGCGGCTTCTTCTTGCCCGAAGTGACCGATAGCGAGATTGTGTGTGTGGTCGATGCTGGTGCTGACGATACCAGCATTTCGCCCGCTAGCACCATAGCCGGTTACAGAACGTTCGACGATAACGACTTCAGCATCAGGCATCAGTCGTTTTAAAAAATGAGCTGTCCAGAGCCCGGTGAAGCCCGCGCCGATAATGGCAA
>CAZRMH010000476.1:0-5960 GCA_964600935.1 uncultured Candidatus Obscuribacterales bacterium | reverse complement strand
AGGGATTCGGACCCTCAATCCCTTACGGGCACCGCATTTTAAGTGCGGCTTGTATACCAGTTCCAACACAAGGGCGTGTAGGGAGATAATCATAGCAACTGTAAGAGTTTGAGCGCAAATTTGAAGTTTATACTGGCAATCTCGGAACACTTTTTGACCTGCATCGGTCTTTCAAAGTGTTACTAAATGAATGGATACCTAATGACAATTACCCTCAGTGCCCCTACGCAAGCACCTGATCGAGTTGCCCCAGATATTTCCTATAAGTCATCCAGAAAATCGTCGTCGAAACTAAGGCAAGTTTTTACCGGTTGCATGATACCGTTATTGGTGCTGGCGATATACGTGGTCAGTGTGATCTTTCGCGTAAGCGCCCAGGAACAGAAAGTGTTCGGGCGCAGTACGTTGATTCCAATGTCATTGAATCCTCGCCCCTTTTCCGAAATTCCGACAATGGAAACTTATGGGGCGTTCAACTACAACATCGAGTTCCGCGGTAAACCATTACTTGTGCACAGGCAGACCATCAATGGTTTTCAACATGCATTCGGTTCGGCACTGGTGGCGAGCGAACTCGGCGCGGAATTCTCCGACCTGATATTCAGGATTAACGAATATGTCGAGGCCGTATTTGAGAGGGACAGTTCGAGACTGGCGCACGTGCTCGATACCAGAAAGGATTTATACAATAATGCCGTGGGCAGGGAAATCTCGCAGGAAGCCAATAGCAAGCACATTTCCGGTGAGGCACTCGAAGATTATCTTGCCGACGAAGTTTTGCAAGCGATTCGCGATCGAAGGGTGATTTCGCATTGGCTCGATGCAGAAGTCAAATCATTGCCGACCTCAGAACACTACGGATGCCCGGGACTGCCCGGGGCTCGTCACTGACCGCACTCTGGGAACACGTAAGCTGGCTCTGGTTGGGCGAGCACCCACCCCATAGTTTTCGAGCAACGGCGATCTAGAGAATTTCCAATGCTTGATTGTCCGAATACATTTTTCCGATGATGCCTGGTCTGATCGATAGTTCTTCCAAAAGATCAGCGATTGCCATAAACACCAGGATTTGCATCCAGGTGAGTGTCGGGCAGAACAGAAACAAAAGAATGCTTATACAGTGTAGGGCGAAAGTGATTATGGTGGCTCGGTTCCAGCCAGGTTTGACTGACTCGTTGTTTCCAATCAGTCGCCATGCTCTTTTGGTCAGCAACCATATCGACGTGAGACCGAGAACTGCCGCGATTGCAATTGCGATCATGAATTGATCCAACATTTGAGCCGAAGCCGTTGTAGATTGAGTGGTTTGTTCTTGTTGTAAACGTCCTTGAGCGACGCTATCCGAGGCTAGTTTGTTATCCCAAGGTGTGATTGTCTTTCCCCAGAACGCCACCACATCTGATAGCAGTGTTAGATTGAAGAAGTAAGATTTCTCACCGGCGCAGTTAATGGTCGGGATACCAAAAAACTCCAAGCTTCGCAAAAGTTTATTCCACGAGAAAATGTCTTGATTGGCTCTGCATGCGGCAATGCCAATGCCGCTTGCTGCTGCGCCGAGTCCGAAAACTACAGGACCGGCGTGAAAATTCGTAGGCGTGCTTTTCCCGTGATTCCACTCGTAGATTGCTAGACCACCAAGAAGAGGCACAAACCATTCGCTTTTGAATTTCTGGTACTGCGAATCAGAAAAGGTTGGGGCGAAACCAGGCATATAGGCCAGTCCCCAAGACAAAGCGCAGCCGCGCGATCCCTCGATGCTTTTGTCTGTTAAAGGGTCTATTTGCGCGACCATAAGACCTGTCGTCGGATCTATATGTTGTTCGATCGATTTCACCCATCGCCCGTAAGCAGCACTGTATGTGGTGCCTCGCAATTGGTCGTGTATGCGCAACGATTGAAGCGCAAAAACGGAATCCTGCGCCCATGTGTGTCCTTCGTAACACTCCGGAAATGCGGTTTTACCCGTCACAAAAGCGTCGTAGATTTCTTTGGACCGGGCATCGAAATTGGCTAAAATTTCCGGATTTGAGCCGCCCAGGCGAGCGTAACCAGCTCGGAGCAGATTTCCATGACCGGCGATTATGATGCCACCCGATGGCTTTAATTTCGTGTTTAGATTGAAGGGATGTCGCTGCTCAAGCTTCTCGACGCGAGCCAGAAGCCATTCAAGTTTGTCCAGCACCTTTTGTTTGAAAACCGACTTTTGCTCAGGAGAGTCTGAATTCCGCTCTCTTGCCAGTGCCAGGCTGATTAATCCGAACCCGTAAAGTGTATTGCAAAAGAGCGTTCCCTCTGGAATGAGTAGGATTAGAATCTCATCCTCTCCAATGCTAAGTCGTCTTTCGATCGAACGCATCTGGGCATCCAATTCCCAATCGCCAATTTCCTGCCGATCAAGAGACACCGAGGACGCCATAGAAAATAGCCAGCCGACGCTAAACCAGACGGCCAAAACCGCGCAAAAAATCGAAAAAAGTATCCTTCCCGGACTAGTGATCGATACTTTGCTGAGTGGTTTTTGCAAACTGACCCGTGCTCGATTAGTAGAGATGCTTTACCGATTCACGTTGACTTGATCAAGATTGGCAAGTTGTGCTTCTAGTTCCGGCGTAGCTGCTACACCACGCTTCAGGACGTACATGGTGGAAATCGTTGAGAGCAACCAAATCGCGCCGATGGCGTGAATAAGATGACGTTTGATAGCGGTCGGGTCATGCAGGAAGTTGCCAGTGACACTGGAGATGATTAGCGTGACTGGATCTGGACTGATCAAGCTACCTGTCTTTATCCATGTGAGAATTTGAATTCCAGCCAGTGTCAGTGAAACCCAGCACAATCCGGTCACCACTTTAGTGCTCATCTCGACATTGCGGATCTCGAGATACCCAGCTTCGTCGAAAGAAATTCGGAGTGGATAGCGCAGGCAAACCGCCAATACCGCTGATATCACAGCTGATACCACATAAGAGACCTCATTCGAATACCAACCACAGCCGAGATAGAGTAGAGCAGCAGCGAACCAGGCGTACGAGAGCGTCAAGCGAGCCTTTGAAATCCACTGTCGTGACCGCATGTAATACGCGAAACAGGAAACCGTTGCTAAAAGAACAAACAGGAATCCGGTTATGGTCTCCGTTGCGAGCTTCGCTCGTTCTTCCTGATAGCGAGCCAATAGCGTCGCTGCTTCCGGGTCTACGCCGAACAGACCATAATAATCCAGTCGGAACGATGAGTATTGATCTGAGTTGTGAAATTCATCGATTCTCCATCCGAGAAACTGTTTGATTCCGCGTTCCAGAAGTCCACGTTCCGGACCGAACAGGTTTGCGAAGAATGCCGAGAATACTGTGTTCTGGCGCTCACCGACCTGCACCGAGACGGGGTGTAAATAGTGTTTGTCTTGACTGAATTTGTCCTTAGCCCAACTGCGGAGTGAGTCGAGAGCTACGGCGTTCTCATCGGAGAAATCAGAGTGGATGAGCACCATCGCTATATTCGAGGCGACCAGCTTCTCTGCGAATTGAGGGTTGATCGTGGTCTGCAGCTCTGGAGCACTTAGTTCGTATGCCGGATTGACAGTCGGTGTCAGATCCGGGGTGTATTTCGAAAAGTAGGACAGGAATGCTGCTGAAAGAACGACAACCAGCGCGCCGATAGTAAGTTTCCGTTTAGACATCGAAGTCAGCTCCACTCAACCTGACAAGTTAGCAGTATAGTCTGTTATTCGGCTCTAACAGCCCCTTTTGAACAAGCCTCACGTTAAATTGTTTTCGTCTAAAGCCAGGAACAATGAGGCTTTAGCAAGTTTGTAGTTCTGTGTGGTGCTGGGTCTTGTTTATGATTAACCTTCCGAAAGTTGAATTGTAAAACATAAGTAAATCCGAACAGTCGTCTTGTAGACAATTTTTATCGTCGACAATAACTAAATTCGACCATTCCACTGGTCGTATTGTCGTATGGAGTTAAAGCGTATTGCTGTTAGGGCGAAACGACTTACGACAAATCTAAATCTGTGACGTGCCACCAGTGGCGATACCTGACTTATTCGGTTCTCGCAGTCTTTCTGCGCACTGCTTGTTCGCGTAAATTACGTCCACGACTGCGTCTACGAAGCGCTGCCCACCTACTGAATTCATATGAACCGTGTCGTAAAATAGGCTTGCCGGAAATCGTGTGTCGTCATTCAAATTCGCGAATGTGAAACCATATTTGTCAGTCGTTGACTGCAATACTTCCAGGTATTCATCATAGATTCCAGGTGGCATCATTCTTACATTCAACGATGTGAGCGGCATGTTTACCACAACCACTTCAACGTCGTTTTTCTTTGCCGTGGCGAGAAGTTTATCGAAGAATTGTTTTTCAACTGCGAACAGCGAGTCGTGGCGACCCTTGTAACGGTCGGCATATTCTCCAGTGTTATCGCTGAACTGGCGTTCGCGATCCGGTGGCTCGACCATCATTCCTCGTTCCAACTCAGAGCTCATATCTGAAGTAAGCAATTGCTCAAGCTGCGCTGCGGTAAAGCGATTGCCACTGCTTGAAGTTGGCTCGTTGTTTTTAAACAGATTTCGTGCTGCCTCAGCTAAAAGTCCTTGAACAGCTGGTTTCGACTCCCACAGATAGGCAATTTTGCCAATTGCGTAATCCGTTCTGTCCGTGATATGCGGTAAGGCCAGGTCGATCACCGAGTCGAGCTTCACGAGTTTTCCGAGATATTTGAAAGTTGGTGTTACTCCGGCACAGCGTACCTTGTTGTCGATGAAGTCCCTTGCGCAGAGCCCGAGGACAATGACTTTTGGTTTCTTTTCACCGGTTAAAACCGATTCTGTAATCAACCAATCGTCTGACACCATTCCGCCAGGCATCGCGAAATTGAAGCAGGTAGATTGAGTTTTGCCGCTCTTCTTGGCGATCTTATCTTCGGTGTAGACACTTCGATGATGCTCTGTGTAGTCCATCGGCTTATTAAGATGATGAGCGTCGAGCATCGTCAGTGGATGGAGAAGCAAGGAAGAGCCTATGTAGACGACGTCTGGCTGCGTCTTCAGTGATGCATAGTCGTGGACTGCCCAGGAAATCCAACTGTGGTCTTTGGGAAGTTCGTTTATAGATGTCCTGGCAAATGGATTGATCAGGGAAAGAACAAAGTTGACAGACAGAACCAAGCCAATAACAGCTAGAGCACGACTTCTCGTTACCACTGTTCTAAATTGATTTTGTTCGGTTTGAGTCATTTGGAAAGTCTGTTAGAACTGGAAGTAGATAAACTTGGGAGAAGTGTCAGGGGAGAAGACCAGGAGCAGAAGCGTCATCGCGGCGACATAGGTCACGTCCATCCAGGCGGGCAATTTAATTTTTTCCTTCTCGGTCAAACCTGCGATTATCTGTCCGCCGAGTAGGAGCGCGATGATTGCCGGAAGCAGCATGAACAATACTGGGTCAGTGATGGTCGGCAGGTTGAGCGCTAGAGCGTTTGCCGGTGATGATACCAACTGCGGTATCAATAGAAGTTTCCAGATAATTTGGCAAGCCGATTCAAACGTGTCCGCTCTGAAAAATACCCAACCAATACAGACGACGTGAAAGGTTACGATGATGGAAACCAGCTTGCCTACAGCACTATCAAGAGCCGTACGAATTAGAGGGAGCGTTGCTACGAGTCGGCGAAATTCTTTATGAGCGATCAAGAGTATCCCCTGATATGCTCCCCAAACCACAAAGTGCATTGCTGCACCATGCCAGAGACCTCCCAAAAGCATTGTCAGGAAAAGGTTTCGGTAGGTCAGTAATTTCCCACCTTTACTGCCGCCGAGCGGAATATAGAGATAGTCGCGCAACCATGTCGACAATGATATGTGCCAACGATGCCAAAATTCGGAGATGCTACCGGCTAGATAAGGGAGCGAGAAGTTGATGGGAACTTTGAATCCGAACAGTTGCGCGGAGCCGCGGGCGAT
>CAZRMH010000475.1:0-5967 GCA_964600935.1 uncultured Candidatus Obscuribacterales bacterium | reverse complement strand
GCTCGATAGACTATTCGGTCATAAAGATAAAGAAACACCTGCTGCCACTTCTACTGCTCAAGTAGCGACGGCGCCGGCAGCTACAACCACGGAAATTGCACCAGAGCGCGTAGGCTTGAATGGTGAGTACGATCAAAGTGGTCTGGCGAAAAGAGTTGCAAAAGCATTTGACGAAGCTGATTTTCAGGATCATCAAACGGTCTGGATTGCCCAGACTGGCACCACTGTAGTTTTGAAAGGAAAAGTTCCTGATCAAGATTTGCTCAACAAAATGGTTGCTGTCGCGCGCACCGTCCATGGTGCTAGAGCCGTTGAATCAGATCAAGTCGTGGTTGGAAAGTAGAAAGTTAGATCAAAAGAAATCGGTGATGAGCGTTGGCTTCGGCTGACGCTCATTTTTATGTCAAATTGTGGGATTAGTCGTGATGTGGCCGATGCCAATGAGCAGTCCCTGATCATCTCTCGCGCTCACCACGCAGAGTGATTGTTCTATGCATCGGCGCCAGCTCTCAATGTCAACCGGTGTCGCTGTTCATTTGCTAGGTTTCGCCCGCAACCAAGACCCCTCTGTCCACATGCATTCTTCTGCTACTGGGCAATTCCTTTTCGCCAGGCTTCTACTTCAGCTTTCGTGGGGTAACGAACGTCGACCTCGACTCCGGTGTCCGCGCACCACTTCTCGTATTGTTCGCGTAGTTCAAGTTGTCGACTAGTTTTTCTGTTGCGCCTTTCAATTATCTCATTGATGTCAAATCCCTTCTTCACAAGCTCGTCTGGCGTTAAGCCATTAGCGCCGATCATGTCGTGCTTTTGTCCCCATTGATTGTCGTAATCAGACTTCCTTGACGTTCTCTCAAAGGAATTAATCGTTGTAATGTGCCCTGGCTCTGCGAATAACACAGGAAACTTTGCTTTTCTAAGTAACACTTCCAGTTCGTCGCCGTTGCGATAGAGCTGCTGCCTTTTGTCCAGAGGACGCTCGGATTCCATAAACCTCTCGTAGATCCCGTGCAATCCGGAATTTTGTTCTTTAGCGGCCATCTCATAGTGAATCAACAACGTGGTATCTGTCTTGCGTCCACTCATTTCAGCATACAGATCAAGAATATCGGCGGCTCGCATTTTGGGACTGTCCAGCGGTTCAGTGGAGCACGGCTGCAACGTCGCGTCGACCATTCTTCTTCCATCTTTCAGCAGTTCTGGCTTAGGCTCAAGCGTAATTTTGCCACTATCCAAATCAAGGTCGTACACTACCATCGGTTCCGATCCGGAAAAATCCATTACACGTTCATCCCCATTCAACAAAGCGTACTTCAATGAGGTTCCGAACTTCTCGTTGAATAGTTGAAAACGAATGTCGGCACCGATTTGTGCGAAATACTGACTGATAAGACTTCGCTCGCCGTCGGTGTGCAAGGATAAAGCGGCTTCGTCTGCTGGGCGCAACGACCGCGGATCCAGCTTAATCAGACGACCGCTGGCCGCGCGGGTTTCGCCAGTTAATGCAACATCTGCGATCATTCGGGCCAGAAGGTTCGTGTGATGTGAACTCATCATTTTTTCAACAACGCTGAGATTGCAAGTTTTAAAATGTCCCTGATCAATTCGAGCGATTTCATCTACCTGAAGACCCATTTGGCTGGCTAGCAACAATCTCTCTTCCATGCTAGCAACAGCAGCGTCCGAGTCCTGAACTAATCGCTCGAATTGCTGCAACGTTTCTATCTTCTCTCGCTCGGACAAATTGGGATTTCGCGCAATTCGTTCGAACGAACTAGTTACAGCGTTTTTCGCATCTTCATCAACTATTTTCTCGCACATCCTTTGCAGTCGAAGGTCAACCAACTGCGTCAAGCCTGGGCGGTCAAATTCCGCCAGTCTTGTTTCGGTACGGTTTTCGGTAGTTGTCTTGGCTTTCTCGATCGGCCCCCGCCAGTTCGCTCTCTGCTGCGAGTGCAAATGGAACAAGTCGACCTGTATACTGGGCCGCGGGAAGAGTGGAGCTTCAGGTCTGCGATTTAGAAACTCTTCCTCCGCTCCAGAGCTTCTATAAACGTTCGTTAACTGTTCAAACGGATCAGATAGAGGCGGTCGATCTAAACGCGATGGTTCCTTTTTGCCAGTCGTACCTAAGATCTCCAACTCTGGCAAAACTGCGGTTTCGTTCAAACCATTTGCCTCGGATTGTTTGCCGCTACCAGCGCCAATATGCCTACGAATAGACGCTGTTGCTTCCGTTCCAAGCTGCGATTCGATGCTCTCGAAAAAACTCTCATTTTTTCCTGTTTCGAGCGCCCTCCGAGCTCCTTCTAATTCGGAGGCAATCTCTGGAAACTCGATATTTCTCGCAGACCTTACGCTTTCTTGTTTTGTCTGACTGTCAGCCTCAGCAAGTTCGATCTGATACTGATTCCATTGAGCCTTGCGTCCCGATGCCATATGTTCGATTCTATGACCGACTTCGCGCAATCGATGGTCGGCCAAATCGAAATAGTCTTTGGCCCGAAGATGCACGTTAGCATTGCGATCGGCCTCTACTGTAGGCTTAGCCCGCAATACGTTAGTGGAGTCCAGCAAAGTACCATGTTGCAACTTTCGAACATTCTTGAAGTCTTCGATGCTAAAACCGCTGTTTGAGTCGATCAGCTCAATCGGATAATCCGCAAAATTTGTCGTGCTAGACGAAGGCAACCGTGTTCCCAATTGAACTTGCAACGGTACATCTGTCCTGAGCTGTTCCGCGTCCTGAACGATTAGGGTAAATTCTTCCTTCTTTGAAGGTTCTTTATCATCCTCAATCGAAGCTTCAGGCTCTTTTGGTTCCGCCTGATTATCAATCGCTCTAATGTCACTCAGAGATAGACTGATTAGCGACTCATGAAAGCTTGTGGGAGCCGCAACAGCATCCACATTGGAAGTCTCATTTTTGTCTTTGTAGACGACGGGTTCCAATCAGAAATACCCAAAGGAACATTATTTGCCCAAATTGCAACCGCATCACCGAATTGCGCAGTCAATTGAATATGAAAAGTGTGACCTCTAAGTACCCTTTCAGGGGGGAAAATACGAAGACTGGTCGCACCCAGAGTTGCCGTAAGGGGATTAAACTTCTGTCGGAACTGGTTTCTTCAAATCCGACCCCGAACAAGCGAAGTATTTCAACAATAAAAGAGCAGTCGTGTTCCGATTTGGCATTTTTAGTACAACAAGCAGCTTTGCTGCTCAGGCATCCAACTCCGAGGCTGAGTCATCTATTTGAACTACGCTCAATTCAATAGATTTTGCAAATCGCTGCCTGGCACCACGCATGTTGTGCAATGGGGCGGATGCCATGTTTGGAAAGTCGCAGAGAAGGTCTTTGCGATTGGCGGGTGGGAAGGTGACCAGGAAGCTTATAGTTTCAAAGTTACTCCGTGGGCGTTTGAAGTTTTGCAAAATCAAAAAGGATTGCGTGGGGCACCGTATTTAGCATCACGAGGTTTTATGTGGATTCAACACTACGGCAAGCCTGGATTGACTGATGAACAGTTGAAAAAATACCTGAAGCAATCGTACGAAATTGTACTTTCTGGTGTGTCTAAGAAAAAACGTCGCGAGTTAGGATTGCTTGATGAATAGTTAACGACGGGATGCTGGTAAAATTGTCTCCCTAAACTAGTGAAACGAGCCCGACCTAATGTCGAAAATTTCGAAAGATGACTTTAGCCTTCTTGTCGCAGATGCCTTGTGCAAAAAAGGTATTGATGGAAAAACTCTTCATATCGATCAAAACGATTTTGCAGTCAGGCCGAAAGACGAACTCGGCCGAATAGTTGGATCGTTCAATCTTGCAAATTCATATGTCGCCTATTGTAATTCGGAAACAGACGAGAAGAAAAATGGTGTCATTCAGAGGCTAATTGGACTGTGGTTCGAACCCGTCGAGATCAAGTCGTTCGAAGAAATGAAAGACAAAATTTTTCCTGTAATCAGGGAACGTCGATTCTATCCCAAGGAGCCGACTTCGAAAATTTTGGCTGGACATCCACAGCTTGTCTTGGGAAACCATGTAACCACGCTGCTCGCTCTGGACGAAGCTGACTATATAGTACCAGTGACAAACGCACATCTTGAAACCTGGAGTAAGAGTTGGGAAGAGGCTCTCGATGCGGCTTTCGACAATATGTCTCAGCGCCCTCCGATGACCTGGCAGGTTGAGGAAAATGATGCAAAACCTGAAGACTGCATCTACACTCATGAGAGCGATGATCCATATGGCTCATCCAATCTGATCTTTCCGAGCACAATCAGAGAACTCGAAGTGCTCGGCACTCCAATAATTTTTGCTCCTGCGAAAAGCATACTTTTGGTCACCGGCAGCGAATGTATTTATGGACTTAGAAGAGCATTAGAGATAATCGCTGAGTGCGAAGATCGAGCCGACTATCTGTGTCCGGAGATGTTAGGTCTCGATGAATTCGGAAACTATTTCCCTTGTGAGTTAACGCCTGATCATGAGCTATTCGACGAGTTCGAGAAATTGCGAATCATGAACAATTTGATTGTCTACACCGCTTGTTTGGAAGAACTCGAAGGTAGCTTCGAGCAAGTTGTAAATACAAAAACCATTGTGCCCTATGAAGTGTTCGAGAGCGACGGTCGCTATTACGAAGAGGTTCATCTCAAGACGAATGTAGCGCCATTGATTTTGCCATTTGCTGAAACTATCGTCGTTGAAACCTCTAATGGATCTGTACCTCTATCCAGTTCAAAATTCGCAGAATTGGTTGGTGAATCGATGACTATGATTTCGGAATATCCGCTGTTGTATGAATTATCTGTGCCGTTGAGCGACGGTTCCTTTTGATTTTTGTCTTTAGAGTTAACTCGTTGTGCCGACATCTGTTTTGGATGTTTCCGTGAATTTGATGAAATTTTTTGATTGCATTAGTGCCAAGAGTGGCGAGAGGTCGCTGGCGGTATATCGAGTCAAGTCTATGCTGACCGCGAGCGGTTCTCCGTTGGTACTGTTTTTTTCGTTGATTGGTTTGCCAAGGACATCACGTGATACTTCATCTCGTAATTTCCTAAAATTCAAGGGAAACGTTATCGCATTCCAGTTAGAAATGTTTCGTCGCGGATTTAAAATCGTAATGTTTGGCCAGCTCGGCCATAGCGTGGAATCAGGGTCTCCGGTGTAAAACTCGCACTTGTTCATCGTCGCACCGGTAAAATTACATTTTCGATAATAAGCGTTTGGAGTTTGGGATGCGCCTCGGCGAAAACCAAAACTGCAGTTACTAAACTTTCCTTTGAATGTGCAATTTTCAAAAACTGCTTCGAGGAAATTTACGTCAATGACTGGATTCTCTGCGGTTATTCGACAGTTCAACATATTCGCATCCTCGATACGAAACGAACTACCGCGAATGTTGATAACGCAATTGTGCAAGAACGCGCCACCATATATGATGTCGGGTTGCTCATGATTGCCCAGTTCAAGTGTTTGGCTGCGCGTGTTGCCGCCTTTGATTTCATGATGCGCGTCTGTCATTTGACTCCTTGAAGTGCAAAGTCTCGAATCCAGCACGAATGCTCTCAATTATGACCGCTGTTAAAACGTCGAGAATCATCATTTAGTAGCTAACAAATCATAACCTTATTGCTTGCTGTTGGCATCTGAGTCTTGCTTCCCTGTGCGATTGTTCGCATCTCATGGAAGCTCATGATTTGGAGCAGCATTATGCGATGACGCTTCGCTATCCTCAAATTTGTTAAGCCTTCACGGGCAAGCAATTTCGAGTCCCGGCAGCGAACACCATCGGTGTGATCGAACTTGCTTTTAGAAAGCTAAAAGTGTCCGCCCGATATCTGGTAGGTCATTTGTTCTTTGCAAATAACTGACCCAGACGTGAATGGTTCGGGTACAGCGGAAACGAGGCTAGTCTTGCTGCCAGCCGTCGCTAAGTGCGTGGATCTTGGACGAGG
>CAZRMH010000474.1:0-5994 GCA_964600935.1 uncultured Candidatus Obscuribacterales bacterium | reverse complement strand
GGCGACGAGACTAATTTTGCAACCATCACCAACGTGGTTTCGAATGCCTTCTATGAGAGTTGCAAAATCCAACGACACTTCAGATCGATCAATCATTTGTCGATCAGTTTCATAAAGCGCTCGCATTCTTCGCTTTCCAACCAGCTTCAGTGGCCGCAATCCTGCGGTTCCTTGCGAAGGCCATGTAAAGGAGATAACAGGCGATTGTAAATGCGCCGATAGTATCCCTGCGCTGTATAACGCGTTATTTCCGCTCGATGCGAACCCATGAATGTAGACATATATGGTTTTGCTCTCACTCCCGTCGGTATTCTTTTTGAGTTCATTCCAAAAATCACAATTAGGACTAACTGCTGAAAGAACTTTTTCGGGTGACGGCTCAGCGACGTATCCGCGAACTTCGATGAATGGCTTGAGTGTGGTTTTCTCGCGATTCAGTGTCCAACTTAACCGGCGAAACTCGTCAGTCAAATCGTTTGTTTTCGAATCCATCCACTCCGAACGCAGCGGCAAAGTTACAAGAGCGCAGCCAAGCGACATCGGTGCAATTCGGCATCCATCAGCATCCTGGTTGGAGGTGATTTTGAGCCTATCAGTTGCGTAAAAAACCGGCACATTAACATTGGGTGGAGAAACTTCCGTTGGCTCCACACCTAACGCAGAGGTAGTTGACACGCAGGTGATTAAAGCAATGAAAAAAGTAATCAACACCAGTTTGTTCGAACGCATTCTATCTACTTCCTACTTTCTTAATCTCGGACCAAAAACTCTTATTCTCCTTTCGCGGAATCCATGAAAATCCTTCGAGCGGCGCTCCACTCATCGCGGCTTGAGCGATATGTGGATACGGGATGGCATGTCCAATTTTTGAGTAATCCACGTCCGTAAAATCCAATGTTTTAAAACCAAAAGGAACTTCTGGATGAGCCCAAGCGAGATCTACATCGTTAGTGAAAATAATTTTGCCCGTGCCGCCTAGCCTCTTATTACCGTGAACACCACGGGAAAGGCGAAGCGGAATATCTTTGTGTGATACGAATAGCCACTTAGCATCAGCATTGCGCTGAACCAACCAAGACCAATTTTTCATGGTGCCGGAATCAACATCTGGTGAACTCAACACGATTGCTTTGAAGTGCTTAGGTTCCGCGTTTTCATCCGACGCACTCGCCTTATCTGCACGCGCGATCAAGGAAGAGAGGAGCAGCCTGTTCCCCATGCTGTGTCCAACTACGATTACGTTTTCCGCGCCAATTTTTTCGTCGAGGTCGCGCAAAAGCAAACGAAAATCTCGCAAACTCCACTCAATATTACACTCATCAACAGTGTACTTCAGAATTTCATGCTGAGATGGCCAGCTAAACGCAATTACCGGAGATCTGAACGCGAATTCCAATTCGGCCGCAGTTTCGACAGCTCCGTCGAAACCATTGTTGTAGCCGTGCACAAACAGTATCACCTGTTTAGTTGGCGACACCTCGATCGCTTGCTTCACCTCTTCAAAAAATCTGACCTTGTCCGAGATGAGCGAGGTAGTTTGAAGCACTGCTGGCGGTGGCATTCCTTTCTTGGTTTCGCCAACTTTCTTCGGTGACGGTCGCCAACCTATATGCCAAAGAGGACCAACAATATCTGGTGATTCGGGCGTCCAATCCAACAAAACCCTGGCCATTCCGTACTCGCATCCAGACCGGAAATGACGTTTCTTAGAAAAAATTCTTTTAGTCTTGTCCTGCTCAATTTGCCTATTTGTCACGAAGAAAACTGGAAGGTCACCCGATACAGGCTTCACAGTTTGCGCTTGAGCATCTCTGGCAGCACTCAACGTCATGACAAACAAGCTGATAAAGCAGATGGATAACGTCGAGAAAAATCGCAATCGGACAGAAAACAATTTCTCAATGATCTTCAAACGCAATATCCTCCGGTTACGTTTCCACCACATGGCCACAGAAAATGGCGATCACGATTTCCAAAATGGTACCGCTCGCACGAGAATGGGCAGAACCGCTAAAGTTCGGCTTAGTGATGTTGTTTGCAATTTCTGCCGGTCCGATCAGAACACAAAACAAACATTTGCGCAATCACCCAGTCGGATGAAGAGGAAGTAAATGAACCAATCGATTTAAAGCGAGACCCACTTGTCGCCAAGAATGGTTCCACGTCATTCTAAGGTTGCAGAAAATGACTAGGATCGTCAATTTCGATTCAGCGTACACCTCATGGTGTCACATAGAGACATACCTTCAAGATTAAAGACGGACCATCCCCAGCATGAAAGCCTGCTTAGCCAGCCGATCACACGCCATGCCGATGACAACCGTAGCATCGGCATAATCCTGTGCAAAAGTAAGAACAAGATCGTCGCCGAATATTCTTTGCGTGATACGAACAAGCCGATAGGTGTTTCCAGTTATCAGCTCGGTGAATCGCTTCCCGAATCGCTGAAGGGCAGTTTGCCATCAATAGAGGAACTTGAATCGGGTATCGATATAATTCAAATACGGAGCAGCAAGTCTGCACGTGACACGATGGATTGTTGAACGAAGTAAGGTCTTTCTTCTACCCCAAAATAATTTTGCAGCAGCTTGCTGCCAAAATTCGAAAAAAACTAACAGGACAACGGTTTTAATAGTTTCTTTCTCTAGAAATTAGAGCGAACTCAATCACATTTCAACTGCTGTAGCAGGCGCTTACAAATTCATTCGATAAACCAACCAGGCAGCCAGACGAAGAATTGGTTCAAGAATATCCGTCTCCACTGCAATATTCGTGCAGCCTCAAAATATCGAATAAAAGGCACTTACGAAGACAATGATTGGTCTCCATGTCCTGTCAGATAAACTCTTGTGGAGTGATGCGGAACATGGACAGTTGCGTAACGGCCATACGTGAAGCGACCGACGAACGACTGGCGAGCTAATCGTCTCCGTCCCTTTTGAGATAAAGTCTTGCTGTGATCACTTTGGCGAGCTGAAGCCAACGGAAACCGCGAACTCTCCAGTTAAAACCGCAATCTCGTGATTACCAGTCTTCAATGTTCGGATAGCTTCGTGGCGATTGTTTTTTCAAGAGTGTCGACACATGCGCTCGACGTCTATTGACCACCCACCGTTTTGCACTGCTTTGCACTTTCTCAAAAATTTCTTCCAGAAGCAAGTGATCAAGTTCTGGCAGAGAAAAACGTCCTGGTGATTTACTAACCGGCAAATACTCTCGCTTTTAACCCGTCATTCACAACTACCGACTCACAGTCGTTGCCAGATTTCATACACCTGCCCCTGAGTTGTTTGAAACACCTTCGGCCTATCGGTGCCAGGAAACGAAAAAATTGCCTTGAGCAAATCGTGATCGAGTTCGAAAATACCTTCCAATTTCTGTCCCTTGAATGGCCCCTCGTGTGGTGCCAAGTCAATTTGACTTGGTGTGACCGACGTGTCGATTGCTACTCCACCAGTTTTGCTCTTTGGGAAACCACCTACGTATTGCGGAAATGAGAGCTCTGCCCATTCCAGCGTGAAGGTGTCATCGTCATTGAAGCTGTAACGGAACTCCTGAAAGATGCTGTAAGGAAGCCACTTTCCATGAAGCTGGCAGCCTATAACTTTCCATTCGCCGACGAGTTCTTTTAGCATTAGTTTTGCCTCCGCACCATAGGACTATAATTCAAGTGTTCACTGTGAACCACGTGCCAACACCGCACTATTGTTCAGTTATTTCTTTGACAATCCGAGCCATAAGCCCGGACATCTTTTTTATAATTTCGCGGTGCTCCGTTATTGTGTACTCGACTAGCAGATGTTCCGGATCTTTGTAGCCTACATTTGTTTTTTCATCATGCCAAATCAGGATTTTCAATGGTAACTCGATACCGATTTCAGAACATTCTTGCATCAGGAGCGTTCCAACTTTGGGATCACCAAAAACGATCACTACTTCGTCTTGCAAATCCAAGCCGCTGAGTTTGGCTGCTTCGCCATGATCGATACGCGCAAAAATCTGTATACCCATTCTTGTTAAAAGGGCTACGAGTCTGTCGGCGGTCGCGGTGACATCGACTGGACTAGTACTAGTTGTAAGGCGGGAGTTCATCTCCCATATTTTACTTCTTTGAAAACTTGGAAGCAAAAATGCCGCAATCTGGCCGGTGAATCGCATTTGTAATTGGGAGCGATCAGCTCCAATTTGAACCCTGCTGCTTGCCATACGAGAGACCGCGGTTCCTCTGCTCGACTTCGAAGTCTTTATCTACCAGATCGAGTAATGTGCCCCTGAAGGAGCGGGTAACATCTAAATTTGGGAGGTTGGGTCGAATTACACTTACTCTGTTCCGTCGAAAGGTGTAGGATTCACTAATATGGATTGGCAAAACTAGCAGACCCGTAGGAGGTTTGATGAGTGAATATGATTGCCCAATTTTAGGTCTGGTGCACGGAACCCAACAGTCTCCGATTGATATTATCCGAGCCCAAACGTTTGAGGCTTCTTTGCCAGAGATTGCTTTCTCGTATCCAGATACGATCAGCGGTTCATTCAAAAGGCACGCTTGGGACGATGCTCATCCGTTTTTCGCAATTTCAGACAAGATATGCGCAGAAATTAAGTTTGGAGTAACGACTGCGAGGCTGAAGCAAATCCACTTTCACAGCCCAAGTGAACATTTTATTGACTCGACAGAGCGGAAAGCGGAATTTCATTTCGTTCACGATATCACGGCACCATTGAAAGGAGACAAGGACTTTCATATGCGCGAGCCGTCTACGAAAATTGTTTTTGGTGTTTTTTTCGATCAGTCCATGTGCAAGGAACTAACAAAGCCTGAGGAAAAAAACAAACTTGAGCAATACGAAAAATTTGCAACTGTGCTTGGCGCGTTTCGGAAACGCGGAAGTGGAGAACGGTCAGAAGAAGTTGAACTACCAGAAGATCTTATCTCTGAGGTCATAGCGGTTTCTAATGAATACTTTCATTATCGCGGGTCACTCACGACTGGAGCGTATGCAGAGATAGTGACGTGGTTAGTATTTCCAAATTCAGTCGCAGTTCATGGCTGTTTGCCCAATGAAATTGCAGAGGCGGAACAACACACGCGCGCATTACAAGCAATCAATAGAAGAACGGTTTTGCATCGTAAGGGTCTCGATATAAAATAATCTCGACGCAAAATAACCCGTAATTCTAAATATCGTTGTTCAAGCAGCCACCTCTCACGCGTGTTCCACTGCATAGCACTGGAACACCCTTCGCGCTCGTTTCCGCATGGACAGAGGATCAATCGACCGAAGAAAATAACGAGAGCACTGCTCGATTGCTCTTAGATCTTCGCGACAACGGACTTAAGTCCATCCAGCTTCTCGGTCACTTTGACGAAATCGAGGAGGCAAGCCAAACGCCAGCACGAGCGTTTTTCACGACATACAACTGGGATGATGCGGAAAAATACAAACGCTTAATGCTGTCCCTCTGTCAAAAATACAGACAGGACGCGGTCGCGGTTTACCACAACAAGCAGATCAGAGTTTTGGATAGCGAGGGCAAGGTCCGGAAGATGTTCAACACGTCGACGATGAAGACTCAATCGACATGGTCGTCAGTTGGATTTTCTCTTATTCTCGCTGAGCGTGCGGAATAGACACTTGCGGCGTAGGGACCTTGAGTTTCACGAATTGCTTGAGCAAGATCATCCAAACAATCGGCAAGAGCAATGTTCGCATCTCGTTTGTTGAAATTAGGAATATTGCGATCTCGAGTTAGCTTCTGCTCGTAAATATCGAGGGCCGAACGGAATCGTTGCTCCGCCTCGGAGTTCCTTTTCTCGGCCATAAACATTTGACCGAGCTTCCGCTGAAGCTTGGCGACATCTGCGTGTTGTCGCCCAAGACGACCTTCCTGAAGCCGAATTGCACGGAGATATAAATCCTCAGCCTTCTGGTACTCCTTCTGCGACGAATGAAACTCAGCAACAGCTTCGAGGACATCAGGAAGCTTGGGATT
>CAZRMH010000473.1:0-6005 GCA_964600935.1 uncultured Candidatus Obscuribacterales bacterium | reverse complement strand
CAAGGATGGCGAAGACATGAGTTCACTTTGTCGTGAATTTGGAATTTCACGGAAGCATCATGATCAATACGAAATTGACGTTTTGTTTTTTGTCGCTCAGCGAGATGTGGGAGGCTGGGAGGACAAAAATTTTCTTTCTTCGCATTCGGATGTTTGCTTAAATAGAGAAGTTGCGCTTTGGAGAGGCGATGCCGAAAGATTCTAGAAAAGATCAAGTCGATTATTTGGGTGAAGCGATGCGCGCAATCGACTTCACTGAGGATGAGGTTGCCGACTGCGAAGATTATGTTCGTTCCAATCCTTCCAGTGCGGAGCATCGTGCACAACTCCTTGGTTATTATGGTACACACCAATTCTGTTGCAAGAATTCGTCTGCATTTCGATTGCCGCATTTGCTTTGGATTGTCGAAAATCGGCCCGAGGTCGACTGGGTGTTCACCGGTTTCATGGGATTATTTTTAGATGATACCGCTGAAAACTTTGAAGCAATAAAAGCCGCATGGGAAAAGCAATTAAACGTACTTCCAGGCAGCGCTAGAGTCGCTGGAAATTTTGGCACTTTTCTAATGCGAGTTGATCCTGCACGAGCTTTTGAACTGCTCGATCGCGCTAGCAAACTTGAACCATCGGCGATCTATTGGAAAGACTCCGCTTCTCGAGTAAGTAAAACAGCTGCTGAGCCTCTATCTAAGCGAGAGCTGTTTCAATCAATGCCATGGGCACCTAGTCGTCCGTGCGTTCATCGGATAAGTGAGCAGCTTGAAATAATTTTGTCGGATTTCCTATTGAGGCATGACGGACACGAAGAATCTGAGATTCTAAGCGAGCTTATCAACTTGATTAGAAACATCGATAGATCTATGGTGTCGAAGTTCATGATGCACGGATTAAACGCCATTAGCTATCCGTGGACAATTGAACAAGTTATCTGTGGAGGTTTGACCGGATTTCTGAAGGATGCAGACCTTGAAGACCCTATTCATATAATTCGCGATGATCGAAAATTCAAAGAATTATGGAACGATCTGATTGCAAAGCTTTCTAGCGATCACTCGAAATCGGTAAGGTGGCAAATTCAAAATTCCTTGGAATTTGATGGTTTGAGCAATTCAGCAAAGGAGGTGCTAGTCCTAGCCGATCAAGAAGCCCGAAAACTCAATTGCAGCACCATTGGAACCGCGCAGTTACTCTTAGGGCTCATTGCAGAACCCAGCGGCGCGGCAGGTAGAGTGCTTCGCCGTCTGGGCACAGACCTTGATGCTGTAAGATTGTCGACTACTCAACTAGATACTCCGAGCGAGTCCGGCATTTTATGGGTTGCTGATCTTCCATATTCGCGCAACGCCGATGAAACCTTATCGCGCGGTTGGGATGAGGCTGAAAAGTGTGGGCATCAGAATCCCAGCACGGAACACCTTCTACTGAGTCTTCTTCAACAAGACCATTGCAATGCGCTTCTAGTTTTGAAACAGCAAAACATCAATTTAAACGACCTTCGACGGGCATTGCTACTCGAGATCAATGGTCCGGATAGTGCGTCCAGCCTTGGCGCCTCTCCTCCGGACCCCTCGCGGTTTAACGAACCAGCTTTGAAAGCACTTCTCTGTGCTGAGGACGTAGTGCGAGATTGGAAAGGACGATTCGTCGATACCGATCACTTATTGTTCGGTTTAATAAAAGAGGCGAATTCATTGTCGAAAACTTTTGAGAACGCGGGTTTGACGATGGTCAACGTGCTTTCGGAAATCCAGGCGATACGCGGGGAAAATTCGAGACCGGAACTTGAAAAACTTCCCATTGCTTACACTAGTAACTCTAAACAAGTTTTCGACCAGGCGACTAAAGCAGCTGGCCGCGCTGGTCGAGATATAGTTCAGGTTTCGGATTTGCTTAGAGAATTGATTAGTGATTCTAGCTATATGTCGATGAGAGTTTTGCACAATCTAAATATTGATCTGTCGAAACTCGCGTCGGGAGTCAGCTAGGAATACAAAGCAATTGCACAGACGCCTATCGTGACCATCGTTAGAATTAGAGTGATCTTATTGATGCCGGATGGTTCCCTTCATTCACTTCTTTTAGACACGCTCTTTTACGGCAGGTTACAACTCCTAGTGTCCATAAACGGAGGCACGGTAGTGATACCATTGGTATGTTGGTTTCGAGTGTCCCGTCGCCCGTCTCACAGAAAACAGTATGCAGCCACGACCTTATCTTAAAGCGGTAACCATTCGTAGGCCGGAAGGCGACGCTTCCAATCAGTATCCGTTCAGTATTCCTGCGTTGCGACATATCGAAGAAATCGATTTCCACCGGGATATTACTTTTTTCATTGGAGAAAATGGATCGGGGAAATCCACTTTACTCGAAGCTATCGCGACAGTGATGGAATTTGGCGCGCAAGGTGGAACTGGTAATTTCGCTATGGATGACGAGAGTGGTCTGTCGAAACTGCACAACTTCATGAGACCAAGAAGAAGCTTCCAGCGTCCGCGAGACAAGTTTTTTTTGCGAGCAGAAACGTTTTTCAATGTCGGTACATTTTTAGATGACATGATCAGGGAAGGTTTGGCAAGTCCTGAACTAGTTTACCGTCGTTATGGTGGAAAGTCTCTGCACCATCGTTCTCATGGTGAGTCTTTTTTGACAATTCTAAATGAGTCTATAAAGGGCAACGGGCTGTATATTCTCGATGAACCGGAGGCCGCTTTGTCGCCGACTAAGCAGCTGGACGCGTTGGTTCGAATTAACGAACTGGTGCTCAACGAATCACAGTTTATTATTGCTACGCATTCCCCAATTTTGATGGCGTACCCGAGTGCCAGAATTTACTTGTTTGACGAGGGTGGTATCCGCGAAGTCGCATATACAGAAACGGAGCATTACAAGGTCACAAGAGAGTTTCTCAACGATTACGAACGACAAATCAAAAAACTTCTCTCGAAGACTCCACTTCTTGATCTGCTTGATGAAGAGTAGCTTGTGACACTATGGGTAGTGTCGATGTTGCGTCTAGAGAAGTGAACAAGTTTTTTGAACCAAAATTTTGAGTCGTTTCGAAAACCAGCTCACCCAGCGTTTCTCAAGAATAATTTGTCTTAATTAGTCTTTCTCTTGAATGGGCCACCATCTCTTTTTTCCTACCCCATAAAAAAACAACAACCATCGGCGAAATTACCGATGGTTACTTGGTTTAGATGGACCTGCCCGGTGCGACTCGAACGTACGACCTCATGGTTCGTAGGTATAGGCGGTCATCGGCACGCCTTTTGCTGCTGCATTTGGTCAATTTTGATGATGACGCTCAGACAAACTTGCGACTAAAAAGGTTAGCTACAAAACCAGAGGTAGTTCTTTTTGCTCTTTCAAAAACGGCTCTTCCTAGTCGAGGGAAATGACCGAGTGCATCATGCAAGTTGATTTTAATTGCGTTTCTATAATCTTCGAATGCGCCCGCATTGTCACCATTCCTTGCCCGCAGGCTTCCACGATAACAATAGGCATCACAACGGATTCTCGGGTCGAGGCGGATGGCCTCACCGAAATCAGTAATAGCACCAGCGACATCTCCGACCTGTGAGCGAATAAGTCCACGCGTTAGGAAGTTGACACCATAGTTGGGTTTTAGCTTGATTGCCTGGCCAAAATCCTCGATCGCACCATTCTTGTCCCCAAGCGAATAACGCTCGTATCCGCGCTCGTGAAATACCGGTTCAAATGTCGGATCGACAGCTATCGCTCGGGTAAAATCATCTATCGCCTGCCGCTTGTCCAAGCGCGCATTTCCTAATTGGTAGTAGGCCCACATGAACTTCGGATCAAGTTGGATAGCTTTTTCAAAATCTTGAATCGCATTCTTCCGATTGCCAATTATTTTCCAGACATCCCCCCGACTGCTATACGCGCTCGCCAACATCGTCTTAAGCATGAGGTGATCTTTGGCACCTTTTACACCGGACTCCAATAGTTCTCCTTCCCGAATTCTGATAGCTTCACTGTAGTCGGTTAAGGCGGCGCTACTTTTTCCTTGTTGCAACAGAATATCGCCCCGACGCCCAAGCGCCCAAGAATTTGTGGGATCTAGAAAAATAGCCTCGGAATAATCTCTGAGTGCACCGTGTTCATCTTTAAGCTCTTTTCGGAGAGATGCTCGATTGCCGTATGCGCGACCATAAGTCGGATTTAGATTGATTGACTGATTGTAATCTTCTAGAGCGCCTCGAGTGTCTCCAAGGAGCTGCCTCGCACATCCACGATTGTCCAAAACTGTACTTTCTGGAGACAGTTTTATTGCTTGCGTGTAACAGTAGATAGCCTCTCTGAGATCGTTGTTCTGGTACTTCAGAGTGCCTAAATTATTGTATGGCGAAGCAAACTTCGGATTTAGCTCGATCGCTTTTCTAAAGTCAATCGCCGCGCGCGCATTGTCACCAAGCTGGGAGAAGGCATTTCCTCGATTGTTATACGCCGACGCGTATTTCGGATTGAACTTAAGGGCACGATCAAAGACAACTATGGCGCCTTTAGCGTCATTAAGTTCGAGTAGCTTGTTACCTTGCTGCAAACAATGGAGAGTCTCATCGGTTAATCCAATCGATTCGTTGAAGGCATCTATCGTTTTGGCTTGATCGTATATTTCTCGAACATTGAATGGACCTGACGAAACGATACCAGGAAGTAATTTCGCCCCCTTCGCGATTAGACAGTGAGCCGAAATCTGGCTGACACACCTGCTATCTGTGCGCGCAGGAGAATGCGGGACAAATCCGCCCAGTGCTAGCAGGACAACGAGAGTTAGCATTATCACCTGATACTTCATACTCTGAGCATACAATGCAGGCTCAATTCGAAGAAGCGTAATCCTCCCCCTATCCGGGAGTTTGACCCCTTGAATCGCTAATCATCGAGCTTGGCTTGAGGCTCGTAAAGCACTGAGTATCATTTTGCCGATTACATCATCTTGGTGAATTTAGGGAATAGTTCAAGTAATTAGAAAGGGAGCACCAAATATGGTGGCAAATAGATCGAGTCATCACCGATTTTCCAAATACTGCCACAATAACGGCAAACTTTTTTAACCTCAAAATCCAGATTGACAGCGAACCTTCAAGAGTCGCTGTTAATCTGGTTTTTGATGGATCTGTCCGGTAAGACTCGAACGTACGAATGCATGTAGAGCCTAGAAGGGATTTGATCGGACGGGACAAGATAGCCGTCTACGAACGAGATGTGTCAATGGAAACATCGTATTCCTGTGGTTCTACCACTGTTATTGGAATGTTCTGATTCTTTCTTCTGAAGGGGGCCCAAAGGGGGCCCAGACAAAAGGTGCGATCCTTGACTGGCCCGAGACAAAGGTAACAGATCGTTCCGGAGACATGGGTTACACTTTTGCCTTTTTTTCAACGGAGGCGAAGTGAATGCCGTGGAAGGAGAGATCTGTTTTGGACGAAAGAATACGTTTCGTAATTCGCCACAAGGATGGCGAAGACATGAGTTCACTTTGTCGTGAATTTGGAATTTCACGGAAGACTGGATACAAGATCATTGATCGATACGAAGAATGCGGCTTCGACGGGTTGAGCGACCGAAGTCGAAGGCCGATCCGATATGCAAATGCGTTGCCACCACAACTTGAAGCGGCGATAGTCGCGACGAAAAAGGAAAAACCTAATTGGGGGGCAAGAAAAATTCGAGAGCGATTGGTTCGCACATTACCGCATGAGGTGAAGATTCCAGCAATCAGCGCTATTCATGCAGTTCTTGACAGGCATGATTTGGTAGCGAAAAGCAAGAAGCGACGGCCGCGCGCGCAGGGTACGTTGCTCTCCGATGGTGCTCAACCCAATGATCTTTGGTGCACAGACTACAAAGGTGAGTTTCAGCTTGGTAACAAACAATACTGTTACCCGCTGACTGTGACCGATCATGCCTCACGCTATTTACTATTGGTACGAGTTCACTAAACCATGTAGGAGGTTTTTAAGAGGGACCAGGTAAAACCT
>CAZRMH010000472.1:0-6010 GCA_964600935.1 uncultured Candidatus Obscuribacterales bacterium | reverse complement strand
GTCCCACAACCGTCTCAATTTATCTACGCACTTTTCCAAGTCAAGCCACTCAATGAGCTCATCGAGCGACTGGCTCCGATCGCAAAGTTTTCCATCGACGCGAACATCTTTGATCAAATAATTTCCATCTCGCACCTGGCGAGATTTAAAAGGACCAAAGCCGAATCCGCCACCGCGAATAAGATGATCGCGCAGTTCGATGGCTTGGGCTCGCACCGTACTTAAGTCGCGATGCTCCATACCGATAATTGCTCGGTCAGCTACATCGCGATAGTTGCTGCCGATCTGAGCTAAACACTTTCGTGTCGCACTTAGAAGTTCTTTCCATTTTCGATCGTGGTCGCCAATGACGTCCCTTGCAACCTCCTTCGCAAACGGTTCCGGCCTCTTCGCTATTTTTTGAAAAAGAGCGATTAGCTGATCCAGAGCTCTTACAAACCAATCTCGTTCATCAGGACTCAGTTTCGTTGAACCGCTGTATGCCTCGTGCTGACGAATGATTTCCAGAGAACTCAATTTGGTACTGGCAAATTTAAACTTAGAGACCGTCGCTGAAAAATCCGCGGGCTTGAGCAACTGCTTTTCCGGTAATGTGTCCAGCAGTGTTGACTCCTCCAGCTCTCTATCAAAACGGCGTAGCAATGCCAGCAATCTCAATGCATCGGCATTGCTTATCGGAGGTTCATCCGATTCCGCGGGATACACTTCCAACCAGCTATGATCGTGCTCCTCTTCTTTGAGCCGTTTAGCAATTTCGAGTGACGTACCAGAGTAACGGGCGAACTTCGAAGGGTGATTATATGTATCCGCTTCTTTGATACTACGAAGAGCATTCAAGGTCCACTGCTCTGCTCGACGTGCCTCATCGAGTTGTTGACGAAGATCATTAATTTGAGAAGTATTCTGTACAGCATTCCAGTTGTTTTGCTTTGCAGTTATACCGGCAACAGAATCTTCGAGCGCTTTGCGTGATTCCGATGAATCGTCGCCGACAACAGAAACGCAAAGGGCTTGAATTTCTTCCGGAAATTTATCCCGGAGAACTGTCAGCGCACGGGGAGTATGACTCGTAACGAGAATTCGTTTCCCTTGAGCTAAAAGATGACAAACGAGATTAGCAATCGTGTGCGATTTGCCAGTGCCCGGTGGACCCTGAACCAATATTCCCTGACGAGTTTTTAAACGTTGTGCGATTTCCTTTTGGTCACCGTTAGATGGTAATGGAAAATAAATTTCCTCATCGGTTAGTGCGCCGCTGTCATACTCAGAATTTGACGAAACCTCGTCGTCCAAAATACTTACGAGTCTCTCAATTCCAATCGGAATATCATTCCCATCCTCAATCTGCTGCACAATTTGATCAAAGAGTCTTACGAATCCCAAATCCGATCGCTTTCTAAAAATTATCGCAGGAGCATAAGAAACAATCGGCTCGACTGTCGGTGACGCAGGTTTTTCGAGACTGCGATTGAACGTTCCCCGAGCCGAAATAGCATGAGCAAAGGATTCAAGCAGTGCCGCCTGATGTTCATCGTTCCAGAAATCATCCTGCAATAAATCACGAAATGATTCTATCGACTTGCGCTGTTGCCCTTGAGGTCTTTCGTTCAGCTCCAACATATCTTGTTCGAGCACAAACTCAGCTCCCTCAATCGGAGCATTGATAGAAATCGCGCCCCGGATAGCATCGAAATGAAGACTCGCTCTCGCGGTCAACACATGGCGATAAACCGACTGCTTCGATGTCTTCCAGGATAAACAACCGATCGCGAGTAAAAGTTCATAGCCTTCGGCCACCTGAGCCAGTGTATGATGAATTTCGAACAGTTGTTCGTACAGACGTTGCATGGGGACAAACGGTTTTACTTTCGCGGCCCATGGTTTCCATTTATTCTCGACATAATCAGTCCACAAATCTTGGACTTCTGGGTAATCAGAAAGAAGGCGCTTTTCTACAACTTTTTTTCGATTCCAACCTGCGCGAGTGCGCTTTTTCTTTGGAAAACTAATTTGCGGATCGATGGAACTTAGAGTAAGTTGTGCTGATTGATCATCCGCCTCATTCTGGTTGCTTTCATCGGTTTTAAGCTCGTCCGGCGCGAAAGAGGCTTCCTGAGCTGCAACCTGTTCTTCCGCCTGGCGAGGGTTGATGCCTACGATTGACTCTCGCTTAAACGTTATCTCTCGAGGTAATGGTGGCTCTTCTAGTGAAGCATCCGCCAATTTTTTTTCATCCAACCACAGAGCCAATTCATCACATGGCACCGGTGGCGGTGGCACTCGAGGTTGCTCAACTTCCAACCAAATATCGGTTCTTTCTTCGATGGCTTCCTTAAACACACTGAAGCACGCCTCGGTGTCCGGGAGTTCGTCAAACCAGATTACTTTGTCGTACCTATCTAACGACCTCACGGTTTCAGATTTCAACAATGTAAGTTCACGGAGAAATTGAAAGAGTCGGCTGGATCGATCTCGAATGATATCTGTCATAGGATGTTATTTTATTTTTTCACTGTTGTAGTTTATTCGACCAGGATTCCAAGTTTTTGCCAAAAAGCTCGTTCGGCGATGATTCTAGTACCGTACTCGCGTGCTTTCTTTGCTTTGCCTGATTGCGAATCTGGATCTGCAATTACTAAGACATCGAGCTTTTTACTCACACCGTCCTTTACTATCATTCCAGCATCGCGCGCAAATTGCTCTGCTTGCTCGCGATTAATCGGTTTACCGTTAATGGTGGAGAGTAGGTTCCCTGTGAAGCACACCATTTTTCCCGAAAAATCTTCGACTCGTCTTATCTCATCAACAATTATTGGAGCGACCGGTTTGGAAGACTCCTCTAATGCTTGAAGAAAAAACTCTTCACTAATTCCGAGTAACTTAGTAACTTCCAGTAGGTCGTGCCGCTCGGTATCAGATACAGTTCCATCTTGCCATGCAACGAGTGCTAACGATCGCAAGTACGATTCATGGAGTTCGATAGCTTTCGATTTCGATAAACCAATTTCTTGCGCGATCGCCTCTAGCGATTGAGCCTCGGTTAATGTCACCACGCGATCTTCTAAAACTCGATCGAGCAAGTTCAAGTAAGACGCAGCTTCGAATGTTGTCACATCCGGAAGACGGTCAACCAAACCAGCGATGTACGAGTACTGCTCTCTGCTGCTAGCACGGGCACAATCGCGCGTAAAGCTTGGACGCTTGCTTTCCAGAACGGGCCATTTCGAAGAGGGCACGGAGTGGACCGTACTGTAGAGCTCCTCTGCAGGAATTCCCTGAGCCGCCGCATGAGTGCGATAACAATGAAGAAGTTTCGCTGTAGCTCGAGCATCATGAAGCGCAGAGTGAGCGACCGTATGTTCAATTTCAAAGTGAGCACAGCACGATTCCAATTTTCTGCTTCCGGGACCGAATCTATACGCTAAGCGCAGCGTACAAATGGAAGGCCACTCTGGTAGTTCGACGTTCATTCGGCGAAACTCAGAACGAATTATTCCAGAGTCAAAGTCTATGTTGTGACCTGCCACCACTGCTCCAGAGAGCCGTGCGACGACATCGCCCGCGATATCATTGAATTCAGGAGCAGACAACAGATCAGCACTTCGAATGCCGTGTATCGAAGTTGCACCGACGTCTCGTTTCGGATTTACAAGCGAAACGTACTCATCGACAATGTTTCCGTCGCCATCAATTCGAACAATGGCAATTTCCAAAACGCGATCAACGTTTCGATAAACTCCAGTGGTCTCGGTGTCAACAACCGCAATAGTACAAGGCATGAGCATCTACCCTTTCTTCGAGCGAACACAAAATGATTTAGCGCCGCAACGCCAAACATAAATAACAAAGAGTGTTTTAGCACAATAACGTAAAAAAGAAATCCCCTGAAACAAGTAGCGTATTTCCTTTAATTCTCCCAAAAGCAGTAGATGAGAAGATCGGCGTAAGACTGCGGCTTATCTATTACATTTTTATACTCCCATCCGCCACTGCAAATAACATGCAGTCATGTCGACCTAGATCAGTTACAGACTTGAAGATTTAGACGAGGACCAGATTTGGACTTGGGCGATCCCGATAGACAACGTTCTTTTCGCTTCCGAGAGTCTAAATTCTGCGCAGAACAAGTTATTGACATTGAGGCGGCTTTGTGGGATTGATCGTCTGTTATCACGGGCGGTATCGCGAATGCTTCGAAGCGACAAAATAATCTCCCTAAGAAAACATCAGTTGCTTCAACTGGCGTGCGCTTTGCTCTTGTTAGTCAGCCTGCAATCCTGTGGCAACAAAACACTAATTCGACACAGCAAGGAGCTCTCAAATAAAGCGGCTGGATCCTCCGAAAGAGTTCGGGCGTTCTATTCAAAACTGGAGAGTTCTCATGCGCAAATGCGAATCGAGGAGCTGAAGCTTCAGCCTCTGGCGGAAACTCCTATAGATTCAGCTGCACCTGGGCCGAACTGTCCTTTCACTGAAGAACACTCCGCAAAACTAATAACGTCTGCTCGATTTATCGAAACTCTCGCGGCCAGTCTTAACGGACTAATAGGCTCTAACAGTGAGGGCGAACTAAAGAAGGCCATCGCAGACGTGAACGGTCAATTAAAAGGATTTGATATTCGCACATTTAGTCCACTCGCGGCACTGCAGTCAGCAAGTACACCAATTACGACGACACTAAAAATAGTAGGACGACGAGGATTTGCTATGTGGGCTGGTCGTTGGTATAAGCAAGCTCTCTGTGATACGAACGACGTCTTTGTCGAGCAATGCAAGCTACTGCAATTTGAACTGAATGCGGATGCAGACGAAGCAGAACGTCGAGCAACATCGCTGCAAGGTTTGGCCGAACGAGTGTATCGCAAAAAAGTTTCAACCGGTGAATCGGATAGTCAACTCAAGCTTTGGCTGGATGAGGTGCAACGATATTCAAAGTTGAGGCAAAGTGTCACCGCGGATAATCCAAGTGAAACATATTCTGAACTTTTGGACATCCACCACAACCTGATGAATGAAGTACCAGAAAACTTGAAGAGTTCCACAAGCAAATGAATAAACCAAGAATCAATGAATCGATGTACGGGGAACTGCACAAGGCAGAACTGAAGCTGGCGGACGCGAAGCTGGACGTTCGGTTTGGAGAGGAATCGCGCTTTACCGAGCAGACCAAGTCGCTGGAGTTGTTCGTCCAAAATTTAAGGAATGAGCTTAGAGATCGCGCTGACGAGATAACCATTCTCAATATCAAAGAACTCAAAGAATTTTTAGAAAGAATGGGCGTCCATAAAGATTTTATCGATGAAATTCATGAAAATGCTCAAGTCGCATCGACCGCAGCTGCAACGCTCGAAAGTGCGCTAAAAGTGGTCCATCCGCTCTTCTGATCACGACACAAATGAAACCGCGATTCTGACGGCACCTTTGTCGAAGAGAGAGCGCGCACTGGCTCATAAGAGACGAAATTGCAAAAAAGTCAAACTGTTAGGACACTTTTGTCTAACCTAGAATTTCGCATGTCGAAAGCGGTAATACTAAATACAATACCAATTGTAAGAGAAAAAGGTTTTCGGAAAATCAGCCAGTTAACTCCATTCATTTCTGTTTCTCAATCGACGTTCGCCAAACAACAAAGAAGTTTTTTTTGCGGTCATCGTCAGAACAAGCCTCACCAGTCCTTATGATGCGGCCAAAATGTTCGAAAGGTACGTAGTGCCGAATGCGCAAATATTCAACTGAATTTGGCGCGGCAATCTCCTTATAATTTACAAATTCGATTCCTGGCACGGCGAATTCAGCACGACCAAGTTTCTTTGTCACTTTAAGACTGAGAAGGTCGTTCGCACCAGAAATTTTCAACACGCGATCTTGAGGATTCATCCACACAGATGTATATCTCACGCGGCTTTTGAGTTTTTCGAGAGCCTCGAAAAAAAGCTTCTCATCGACGTCAGCCGCCAGAAAATAAACTGAATCCAATTTCACGGACGCGCTGCTCGCAAGATATTTGGCC
>CAZRMH010000471.1:0-6025 GCA_964600935.1 uncultured Candidatus Obscuribacterales bacterium | reverse complement strand
TCCGCAGGCGCGCATCAAGCCGCTCTTCGCGCCCAGCCCGCCGCTCTCGTCCACGATGATTCGGCAATGGGTGGCTCAGGGGCGCTCGATCTGGTACAGCACAACCTGGGATGTGCAGCAGATCATCGCCAAGAAGGGTCACTACATGAAGCCGGGTCAGGCGCCGTATCGCCCCGAAGCGCCGGCGATCGCCGACGTGAAGCGGGTGGGCATCTACCCCGGACAGTTCGATCCGATCGGCTACGGTGACTTGCTGCGTGGCGAATGGGCTCGTCAGGAGCTCAATCTCGACCGCGTGGCGTTTGTCACCAGCGCCAATCCGCCCAACAATCGCACCATCCGCGATACCGCCGAGGATCGGCACGACATGGTGGTGGCGGCGACGGCGGGCAATCCCTACTTCGACGCCTGGCGCACCGACGTCGACAGCGGCAAGGTTTCCTATACGCTGCAGACGGTTCAAGAAGCGCGTCAGCGCTTCGGCAAGGACGTCGAACTGTTCGTCATCATCTCGTCGACTTACCTCGATCCGAAGCATCCGTTCACACTCAAGAAGTGGATGGGGGCGGAGGAACTGTTCAAGATGTGCAAGTTCATCGCCATCCCGAATGGCTGGACTGACATCGAGCAGGCGAAGACCTGGGCGAAGCGCGTTCCCAATGCCGACATCCAGGTCGTCTACGCGCCCACCATCCCGGTCTCGAGCGAGGATATCCGCGGGCTCGTGTCCGCTGGAAACCCGACTTTGTACTGCACGCCCGGTGACGTGCAGCAGCTCATCAACAAGAAGGGGCTTTATCGCTCCGACTCGCCTTCTCGCAAGAAGAAGAGCTAGTATTTACGAGAGGACAAAACCATGAAGCGAATCGCAAAGATTCGGAAAGGCATCGTGTTGGGGGACTTCTGTCCTCTGACCAACGCCGCTGTTCACATGATTGAGTTCGCTCGCAATTACGTCGACGAACTCACCATCGTTATCGACGAACACGCAGCCGACGCCGTGAGCGCCGCGTCGCGTGTCGTCTGGCTCAATGAGCTGTTTCCCGGAGTGCCGGTCAAGCGTGTGAAGAGCGCGGACTGGCACAAGTCGGATGAGCATGACTTCTCTGACTCGCTGGTTCGAGGGCTGCGCCGTTTGCTTCCCAAAGCGGACGGTTTTCTCTTCTGCCAGGAAGGGCGTGGCAAGCTGATTGCCGCGCAACTCGGCGCCGCTTACATTCCGTGCGACCCCGGTCTGCTCGGACACACGGCGTCGGAGAAACAAGTGCGAACCGACGCGCTCAAACACTGGGCAGCATTGCCGCGCGTCGTGCGTCCGCACTACGCTAAGCGTGTCTGCGTGTTCGGACCGGAATCGACCGGCAAAAGCACGCTCGCCAAGCAGCTCGCCGAACACTTCGGCACCGTGTACGTGCCTGAGTACGCCAAAACCTACATCGAGGCGAAGGGCAAAGAGATCGACGACAACGACATGCTGGCGATTGCTCGCGGTCAGTGCGCGTTGGAAGACGCCACCGCCCGCGATGCCAATCGTTTGCTGTTCTGCGATTCCGATCTGGTGACGAGCATCATCTGGAGCGGGCGACTGGTCGGGACTGTCCCTGACTGGCTGCGCAACGAGGCGGATAAGCGTCACTACGACCTCTACTTGCTCACGCACTACGACGTGCCCTGGGTGGACGATGTCCATCGCTACATTCCCAAGGAAAGCCCGGCGTTTTTCGATCGCTGCGTGCTGGAGTTGGAGGGGCGCAACCGTGTGTTCGCGCAGGTGAAGGGCAATTGGGACGAACGTTTCAAAGTCGCCGTCGCTGCTGTCGAGCAGATGCTCGCTGGTGCCTAAGCGGTGACGATGAAACGAATTCGCGGCAACTGGGACGAACGGTTCAAACTGGCCGTTGCTGCCGTCGAGCAAGTGCTCGCCGGTGGTTGATCGGTGATGGTGAAACGAGTCGGCTCATGCTATAACGGCATGGCTGGCTCGTTTCCCTCACTGATTAGTCCTGATGTGTTTTAAACGAGCAGGCGGTTTGCTTAGGCGGACGCGCTGCTCAAGCATTCACTGACGGAGACCACTAATATGCATAAGGACGAGCCGCAAGGCAACTGGTGGCAATCCTTCTACGAGGATGTCCCCTTTCATCTTTATCTCGAACGCCACGACGCCGCCGAAATGGCGTTGACTCTGCGATTCTTGACCGAGCGACTGCATCTTCAAACGGGTGCGCGACTGTTCGATCAATGTTGCGGCATGGGCAGTTTGAGTATCCCGCTGGCTGAGCGTGGATTCACCGTCGTAGGCGTCGACTTGTGCGAAAGCTTCATTGCTCGCGCCCGCGCAACCGTCGCTTCTGGTATCGCAAACGGTGCAAAGTTGCCCGAGTTTTTCGTAGGCGACGCGTTTCAATTTGTGCCGGGCGCTCCTTGTGATGGCGCGTTCAACTGGTACACCAGCTTCGGCTACAGCGCCGATGACGATGAAAATCTCAAGATGATTCAGCGCGCCTTCGAGTCGCTCAAGCCGGGCTGCTGGTTTGCGCTCGATTTTCCGAACGTGCCGATGATCCTGCATCACTTCAAGGAGCGCATGGAACATCGGCTGAACACGCCGGACGGTGAGATCGTCATCGTGCGTGAGTGCAAAATCGATACTGCGAAAAACATTATGGCTCAGACCTGGAAATGGTCGCTGCCAGACGGTCGCGATCTCGAAAACCGCAGCACGCTTCGCCTCTACCAACCCTCTGAATTGATCAAGCTCTTCGAACGTGCCGACTTCATCGAAGTCGAGTTGTTCGGAGGATTGAACGGAGAGGCTCGCACCGACGAGAGCGGTCGCTGCATCGCCGTCGGAAGGAGGCCGTTATGATTGGGCCTTTTGATGGTAAGACGAACGCGGAGCTGCGTGCCGGAATTTACGCGGGCAAGGTGTTTCGTGTACCGGCGACTGCAGCTTCTCGGTTGTTGGTCGCCGGAGTCTTGGCGGCTCTCGATGCTGAGTTTACAGGTGAAACACCGCACCGTAAGCTGCAGTTCGAACTCCCTGGTGAGGAATTGTTTCGTCGCATCGGCAAGCTTCGTGCTGCTTTCTTGGTGGACGCCTCGCTTCGAGAACGGCTCTTTGCGCTGCTCAACGAGCAAGGCTTCCTCACGAGCGAAAACGCGGTCGACCCGTTGCGGTTGCGGGCGGTCACTCACCTCGGGCACGAAAACCCTCTGGCTGCCCCAGCTTACACCGCCCACCGCGACACTTGGTACGCCAACCCGCAGGCACAGGTCAACTGGTGGATTCCGTTGCACGATGTCACGGAAGCTGATTCTTTCAAGTTCTACCACAGTCTCTTCGGTAAGCCGGTGCCTAACGAAAGCGCCGACTTCGACTACGACGAGTGGATGGAGACTGTGGGATGGCAGAACACAAGCGGAAAGAGGGCTGTCTATCCGACAGCTGAAGAGTCCAGCTACGCGTCCGTCGAAGGAACCGCATTCGCCTGCAACGCCGGCGACATCATTCTGTTCTCGGCAGCGCATCTGCATCAGACCGTGAAGAACGCATCGGGGCTGACTCGTTTCAGCATCGATTTCCGAACGGTTCACCTCGCGGATAGCGAGGCTGGAGGCGGTGCACCGAATGTGGACAACAAATCGCGTGGCAGTGCGCTCAAGGATTACTTGCATCCGGGTAAGTAGCATGAGTTTCATCGCATGCGATCCATTGCGGCATCAGAAGATGATATCGGTCTGACCGATACCATCACTGGTGCCGCTTTTTTATATCCGCTCTTACTAGACAGTGTCGTAGGAATAGTGTTGCGTGTTGCCCAAAAGTATAACCTGAAGCGACTTGGGTCGCTTCTGTGCTTAGTTGAAAGCCGCATCACCGAACTGGGCGGCCAGATATTTGAGGATGAGTTCTTCCGTAGGACGAGGGCACTTGATGGAAGTGGCAGAGAGTGCGCGTTTAGCATTGGTGCAATCAAAACGAATATTTGTTGCTTGAAACAAATCAATGGTTCTGAATTGAGCGAAACTATTGTATTCGTCCAAAGTTCGACAGAGCGCCAGGCATGCCGCTGACTCTGACGCGTTGAGCTTCGAAGCTTTTGTTTTGAGAGTAGATAGGAAATCTTTTGGTGGGAGCGAGTCGACCGCGAAGCCGAATTTCCTTATCGCATTTACCAGAACGGACAGCGACAGACCTTCGTCGTTAGCGATGTGGTAGGTGCCGGACGAATTGTTTGCTGCGTTTGAAACGACGATTTGTGTAGTCGCTTTGATCGCGTAATCAACTGGTGTGATGTCGACTTGGATATCCGATTGCGACTGCGGCACACAGCCCAAGCTAGAGATTCCGCTTACGAACAGATTGAGGAAATCGTCTTTGGCGGAACGGCCTGATGTCGAATCTCCAGTCAGTAAGCCGTAACGATAATAGGAAATTGGAACGCCGTGTTTCTCGACTTCGCGAAGCAGAAGTTCTGCTGCAAATTTCGTCTGAGCATAGCCGCCATAGACCTCAAAGGGTTCATCGAGGTTATTTGATTCCATCGCTATACCGGTATTACTGTTGGTGGCAACAAAAACCGATAATGTGGATGCATAGTGCAAGTGTTTAGGACGCCCTTCAATGCACAGGCGTGCGATTTCTCTGGTGCCATCAACGTTGACAGGTTTCAGTTCGAAGTAGTCCTTTACCATGTTCACTGTCGCAGCAGAGTGAAAAACTGTGTCGATTTCCGAGGTGAGTTGGTTCCAGTATTCAGATGCTAATCCAAAATGAGGTTTGTTGAGGTCACCGAGAACCGGCACGATTCGTTCGGCATCAGCTTCCGAGAGGACAAGTCCATGAGTCGATAACGCGTGTTGGATACGGTCAATTGCGCGGGCTCTACTGTTCGCCCGAACAAGGCAGTGAAATTTAACATCCGTCTTTCGCAGCAGTTCAAACAAAAGTCCTGCGCCGAGGAAACCGGTGGAGCCAGTCATAAAGACAGTTTTCATCTTTGAAAAGTCGGAGCATTTTGCAGTTGCTTCGGTGCTGCTGGAGGTTTTTTCTGCACTGAAGAATTTCTGGTCAAGTTTCACATCCTGGCGCAAAAAATCGCTGGTCAGCATATTCGAAGACCGATTGTCGGCTTGGCTTCCCTCTTGGTCGATTGCCTCGCTTAGTTCGGCAATCGTGGCATGTTGAGCAAACATATCGGGGCTTATCGTTAAACCTTCTATGTGCGACGCGAGCACTGCTTCTACGATGTTTAGCGAATCTCCGCCCAGCGCATAGAAGTCGTCGTGTAGTCCGACTGAGTCCAGACCAAGAACTCGTTTCCAAACGTCGATCAGAATGGATTGAGTTCTTGTGATCGCTCCGGTCGGTTCAATTGTTGGCAGGCTGCTGAGCGCGCGGTCTCGAAGTGCAGCCAGATCCACTTTTCCGGTAATCGTCATCGGCATTGACTCGACAATCTCGAAAATCTGTGGCACCATCCATGGTGGTAGAGATTTTAGTAGATAGTTTTTCAATTCATCCGTATCTAGAGTAGCTCCGTTTCGAGCTTGTAGGAACGCGATCAGTTTCTCTCCGGGAAAACCGGGACGAAGTGGACGCTTTAGGACTGCGGAGAGTCGGATGTCCGGATGTAGTTTCAATCTCGATTCAATCTCTTCCGGCTCGACGAGCATTCCGCGAAGCTTGAATTGTCGATCGACGCGACCGAGAAATTGATATTCTCCGTCAGGACATTGCATGACGAGGTCGCCGGTTCGATACAGTCGCTGGTTTGCATGGCCGCCTGGAAGCTGTAGTTCCGAGGATTCGCTAGGATTTGCCTCCACTTCGGAGACCGAGCTTAGGGTAACGAATTTTCGCGCCGTCAATTCCGGCTCATCAACATAGCCCAACGCGATTGGAATTCCACCTATATAGAGTTCCCCCGGAGTCCCGATTGGAACTCGGTTGCGTGCTTCGTCCATGAGATAGTAATTGACGTTTGCAATTGGTTGTCCGATTAGCGGGCGTTCCCAAGTT
>CAZRMH010000470.1:0-6031 GCA_964600935.1 uncultured Candidatus Obscuribacterales bacterium | reverse complement strand
GTGTACTCGGACTCGAGAAAGTGATCGACAAAGCGCTGGCGAAAGATCCTAAAAGTCGCTATCAATCGGCCAGCGAAATGCTTCTCGAACTTTCACTTATGGAGCAGGGAAAGGCTCCACGCAAAACGTTTCACATACGAAGATCCAGTATACATCGAGGTGCTGTCTATTCACTTCTAGCAATTCTAGCGACGCTATGCTTAATCGCTTTAACTGTAGCCATGACGCCCCAACAAAAAACAGTGGCTGAGCTGAGCAAAGAGATACGAGAACATCCGCAAGCGACAATGGGTTACATAAACCGTGCGAAAAAATATGCGTCACGAGGAGATTTGCAGGAAGCTATAATCGACCTGGATGTCGCAGGTACCCTTGATCCTGGTGATTCAACCATTGCAAAACTGAAATCGCAATACCAGCAAGAGCTTGATGCTGTCAACGGAGACTCGTCTTCGACTCAATCCGGTGAGAGGTAGAACGCGTGCCCGAAGAGCAGAACTATAAATTCGTGACACCACCGGCAACACTAATCGAAAGTGACTCAAAAGCGAGCGACGACAGTTCCGGTTCGCACCAACAACGATCGGCTCAAACTGAAATCACGCCAGAAGCCGAAACTACGCAAAGTCACTCTCCCAGTTCACTAATCGGAAAGACAATCGGCGAGCATTATCTAATCGAATCGATTATCGGAGAAGGTGGTATCAGCGTCGTCTATAAAGCGATGCACACGCTATTGGGAACGACAGTCGCCTTGAAGTTTCTACTTCCCGGCACCGAGTTAAACGGCAATGCTCTTATGCGTTTTCAACGAGAAGCCCAATCGATGGCTGAACTAAACCACCAGTCAATCGCGAATATCAAAGAATTCGGCATTCACCAGGCAATACCGTATTTGGTGATCGAGTTTGTCGAAGGCGAGAATTTGGCAGACATAATTGCAGCAAACGGCAAGCTGGAACCGAGGCTTGCACTGTCACTTCTCCAGCAAATCGTCGAAGCGTTGTCTTATGCACACGAGCATAAAATCGTTCACCGTGATTTGAAACCTTCAAACATCATGGTGCGCAAAAACAAGGATGGCAGCCAAACAGCAAAGATCATCGATTTCGGAATCGCCAAATCGATCGAAGGCGATGAACAGCGAAACTTAACGAAGACCGGCGATGTGTTCGGCACTCCAGCCTACATGAGCCCGGAGCAATGCCAGGGCGCAAAAGCTGATTATAGATCCGATATTTACTCGGTCGGATGTATTGCTTACGAGATGTTCTCCGGTAAAGCGCCTTTCACAGGAACTCGACCGCTTGAAGTAATCATGAAGCACGTCAACGCAAAGCACAAAAGTTTAAAACAGAAAGGTGATCTAAATGGGCTAAACAAAGTGCTTGACGCAGCGTTAGCCAAAGAACCCAAAAACAGATACCAAACTTGCAATGAACTATTAGCCGACTTGAAACTGCTGGCAGAAGGCAAAGACCCGGTCGGCAAGCGGAGCGCGTCGAAGCACATCAGTTTCGTCAAAATCATGATGTCCATGACTGCATTACTTTTCGGCGTGCTTGTTCTCTATGTCTGGTTTATATACACATTCCACGCCGGCACCGTGGAATCAGTGACGACCGAAATTACAAAAGATCCATCGGCCACAAATTACTACCTGCGCGCGCGTCTGTTACGTGACGCTGGACGCGACAAAGAAGCTCTTGCGGACACAGCAAAGTCATTGGAACTTCAACCGGACAATAACTTCTGGGCACACAAAATTCGTTCTGACGTATTCAATAATATGGGCGACTACCAGAACGGTCTAATGGAGGGAAGACTGGCGGTCTACGCCAATCCAAAAGAGTATCGGGGATATATGTGCATAGCACTCGCGATGTATCATCTCGGTCACTACAAAGAAGCAATCGAGAAAATGACGAAATCGCTAGAACTCAATCACGATCCCAATCTCCCGAACATTGGAGACAATCGCTCAATGTCAAGATATTATCGCGCCGCGTCTCTAAATAAGTTAGGCGAATACGAGAAAGCACTAAAAGACTTAGATGAGGCAATCCGCGCACCTGCTCAAGTGATCGAAGCCGCGCAAGACACGTTTCACATCATGCTACTGGTCGAAAGAGCGAGAGCAAATCTCGGATTGAAGAATTTCGACGAGGCTCTTAAGGATGCGCAAACGGCATGCGACGATGACCCATCGGCACAAAACGCCAAGAAAATTTTGCAGCAGGTCCGCACAGAGATGAAAAACTATGTAAAACCGTCTAAATAACGGTTCTACATACCACCGCCGCCACCGTCGCCGCCAATAAAGGCGCCGCCGTATTCACCAAGCTGTCCAAAACCACTGAATTCGCCGTAATCGCCGAACGTATCCAACCCGCCAAACTCCGTTCCAGTGTCGTGGAGGAAGTCTTTGTCCTGATCCGGATAATACACATCCGTTCGAGGCTGCTGGTCAGGATAATAACCCCAGGGAAACTGCTTAGAGAGCTGCTTTCGTCGCATAAAGCGCGGCAGCTTCACGAACCCGAGCCCCAACAGCACTACTGCTGCGAAGCTAAGTTCGGTGAAAAGTATGTTCTGGAAGTTCATCCTTAGATGCCTCTTATCAGGGCCATTGCCATGAGTAGAGCCATCGTACGAATCGTTCGACAATAAGTCAACGAGTTAAGTGGGAATATTACTCAGCCTCGGTGAATAAAGCTACGTGTTGATTGCCAACAGTGCTTACCGACATGTGCGGAGTTTGCGTGCGTTTGAAAGTTTCGATGTAGCGGCGGAGAGCCTCTCTAATCAAGTCCGATCGAGTTCTGTGCTCTACTTGCGCAACGAAATCGATCTGTTCTAGTAGACCGGGTGGCAGAGCAACGAGTACTTTCTTTGGCATTACTAGGTCCCTTTTTTGATTCACTATCTAAAATGGTATAACAGCAAAAATTAAACGAAGCCTTACGCGCGCTGACGTTCGCAAGTAAACATCGAGCACGAGCAATTGAATGGCTTCCGATTTAAATTTACACGTATCAGGCCTTTTTTTGAAGAGCTGAAACGCCCATAAATAGACAATATGGGTGAAACTAATCTAAAAGGATTTTTTAGAAACTGAAAACGCCGTCAACTCAAGACCTGCTCATTAAGCGGTTTTTGGCAAGTACCATTCTGTGCGGGTTTATCGTATTTGATGCCTATCGCATATAGACTTGCAATTTTCAGACAACCCGAAAACATGTAATAATGCGGGTCTTATATGTATATATGGATTTCCTTATCGTATGTCCGACAACATAAATTTTGAGAGAAGACGATTGACCGCTAACGTGAAAGCGGCTGGCTGCGCCGCTAAGCTCGGCTCAGCCGAACTGGCGAGACTCCTCGCCAGAGTTCCTGCAAAGTCGGCGCCAGAGCTAATCGCTGGAATAGGCAACTTCGAAGATGCCGCTGTTTACAAAATTTCAGAAGATATTGCAATCGTAGAAACCCTCGATTTCTTTCCACCAATGGTTGACGATCCATATATGTTTGGTCAGATCGCGGCTGCCAATGCGCTTTCCGATATATACGCCATGGGTGCCAAACCAATCTTCGCTTTAAACATTGTTGCGTTTCCAACTTGCGATTTTGATGACGATGTGCTCGTCAACATCTTACGTGGTGGTGCCGATCAAGTAGAGAAGGCTGGTGCCGTGATTGCTGGTGGACACTCAATTCAGCTAGGTGAGCCAGTCTACGGGCTTGCTGTCACCGGTCTCGTCAAGCCATCGGAGATGCTCACCAATGGTGGTGCCAAACCTTTTGACAAGCTTGTGTTATCAAAACCGATCGGCACAGGCATTAGCCTGCTCGGTCTAAAAGCCGACATGCTTTCTAAATCGGCAGAGGAAGCGCTTCTCGGCAATCTCTCCAGACTTAATATGACCGGCTTGGACGCTGGTCGCAAATATGATATCCACGCATTGACTGATATCACCGGGTTCGGTCTTGCCGGTCATCTGCACGAGATGGCAAAAGGCAGCGGTCTGAAAGCGCGGTTGAACATTGGCGCCGTGCGCACTTTACCTGAAGTGCTGGAACTAGCCAGGCAAGGACTGGTGCCGGCTGGAGCGTATGGCAACCGCGAGTCTTATAAGGATTGGATAACTTATATAGATAGGGTAGAGCTTGAGTACGAAGACTTGATCTTCGATCCGCAAACCTCAGGCGGTTTGTTATTCGCGGTCGGCGCAGATGACGCAGAACGTTTAGCAGATGACCTTATAAGGATAGGGTTTGACGCTTCGGTTATCGGTCAAATGATAGAACTGGAGCCCAATGAGCGTGCCGGTCTTGTGGAAGCGGTTCTAATATAAACCGCGACAAATCGTCTCTAGAACAGAAAGAATCCAATTGATATACACTATGGTGTCAATTCGATAGCAACAAAAAAAAACGGTGTGGAAGCAATGGAAAAAGAAGTAGACCTGCGCGGTCTTGTCTGTCCGGAACCAGTGATTAGAACGAAGAAACTTCTGGACGACAAATCGATTACCAAGTTAGAAGCACTGGTCGAATCAGAAATCAACGTCAAAAATTTGGCTCGTTTAGCTCGTTCACAGAATATATCGATGAGTTGCTCCAACGAAGGCAGCTTCTATCGGGTTGTTTTAACCCGCGGCGAAAAACCGCCGCTCAATTTTCTCGAAGACTTAGCGGTCAAAGAGGCACAAAGAGAAACGAATAAACAGCGCGTCGGTACTGTGGTTTTCATCAGCAAAGATACTTTTGGTGAAGGTGATCGAGATTTCAGCGTTAGCCTATTGAATGTTTTTCTGCAAACACTTTTTGATTCCGGACATAAACCCAGAGCAATTTTGATGGCCAATAGTGGTGTCAAACTGATGGATCCGGAGGGTTCAGTTCTACCGGTGCTGCAAAGTTTCAGCGAAGCTGGCTGCGAGGTCATGGCTTGCGGTCTGTGTCTTGATTATTACAAACTGAAAGATAGCGTGCCGACGGATCAAGTCACCAACATGTTTACGATCTGCGAATATCTTATGACTGCAGATAAGGTGCTCTCACCATAGCACCACATTTAGTGGCACTAGCGTCTCCGATCATTTCCACGACGCAGTTCAATCTCGAATTGAAACTGGCGACTGAGCTTGGCACGTGTCGGGGAGACCGTGAGTTTACCAGAGAACCTCTGGAGATCGCTTGGAAGTTGAAGTAGTGACTGTGCAAAAGGTTGGAGCAGTGACGGGTTCCGAAAGTTTCCGCCAGAGTTTTTAAACCGCCGGTGATCGCTGTTTCAGATTTGAACGGGCTTCGATAAACGCATCGAAGTTCAGGAGCCGACGGTTGCAGCAATGAGCTGATCTACAGCGCTCTGCGGGAGCGCATCCATTCTCATGATCAGCGGTTTACCATCGATTCGCATCGCCAGCCACTGCGGTCCTTTAGGAGCAACTTCACGAATTTCGCTCCAGGGAATTTGAAGCGGTTCGAAGTTTTTAAAAGGTTCACCCACTACGATGTAGAGATACTCGGCAGTGGCGCCGACCCTTAGGCAGTCGTTGAAAGTCAGGTTTTTAAAAGTGGCTGACTGCTTCTCGCGCCAAATACCCGTAAACTCGTCCTTAACGGCATATTTTTCAGCCAACTCTTTCCAGCCGGAGATGTTTGACAAACCCTTGCCCGACGATTGAAACATAATCCAGGCAAACACACCCGCTACTGCGATTATGACAGCAGACAAGATTGGGGTTAATGAGTCATCCATTTAATTTCAACGCCTCGTTTACCGATCTGTCGAATTCGAAAGTATAACTATACGGCCAATCAAGTCTGCAAGCCACTCAACGGTTTACATTCAAAGCATAAAGTTGCTAGCCAACATCGTCGCGCTCAGCCGCCGCCATGATTGGCGCCGAAGCCACAGCGAAACCGCAGCACGACCTACCGTGAAGCCCGGGCGATCCCTCAGCTAAAACCCAATACTATCGGCCGTGAAGCCCTAGCGCAACGAGCGAAACCTGGGAGCGCC
>CAZRMH010000469.1:0-6038 GCA_964600935.1 uncultured Candidatus Obscuribacterales bacterium | reverse complement strand
CAAATCGATGACCTGGGAAGATGTGAAACGCTGCGAATCCGAAATTGTTCTATCGAATGCTTACCATCTTTTTTTACGACCGGGTCATGAGTTAATCGGCAGTGTCGGTGGGTTGCACCGCTTCATGTCATGGGATATGCCAATCCTCACTGACTCTGGTGGCTTTCAGGTTTTCAGCTTGAGCGATTTGCGACGCATCACTGATGATGGCGTGTTGTTTCGCGATCATCGTGACGGACGCGAACATTTTATTGGACCGCAAAAGTCCATGGAGATTCAGAACGCGCTTGGTTCCGACATTATGATGGCTTTCGATGAATGCGTAAAAAATCCTGCCACCTATGCCGAAGCGGAAGCGGCAATGAATCGCACGCACCAGTGGCTGGATATCTGTGTAGATAAACACGCGCGAAAAGATACGCAAGCGTTGTTCGGTATTATTCAAGGCAGTATGTATGATGATTTGCGCAGAAAATCAGCAGAAGTAGTAACCTCATACGATCTGCCTGGATTCGCCATCGGCGGCGTTGCCGTCGGTGAAGCGAGGAGCGAAATCGAGCGCGTCGTCATGTTCACAAGTGTTCTCATGCCAGCGGATAAGCCGCGTTACCTTATGGGTGTCGGTACTCCATGGGACATTTTGTATGCCATCAGATGTGGTATCGATATGTTTGACTGCGTTTCTCCGACACGATTGGCAAGACATGGTGCGGCCTTCAGTTCCAAAGGACGCTTGTCACTAAAAAATGCCGCTCACACGCGCGATTTCGGACCGCTTGATGAAGACTGCGATTGCTCCACCTGCACTCATCCCTACAGTCGCGCGTACTTACATCATCTCGTTCGCTCGGGCGAATTCGCGGGCTCTATTTTGTTGTCGATCCACAACGTCCGCTTCTTAATTCGCGAAGCAAAAAACGCTCGACAAGCCATTCTTGATGGAAATTTTCGAGATTATTATGAAAAACTGTCAAAAATTCTGCTCGCCGAAAACGATCGTTCGTTAGCAGGCGCTTAAAACCGTCAAAACCATAATCGCTGCGTCAAATCTGCTCGAAATCGCTGATGGTCAGTGGCTTTTGCCCTTTGCTTGGCTAAACCGTTTGAGTTTTCCCCTTATACTCGATCTCCAGAATGCATGATCTCCAGTTTGCGATCTTTTGTAAGCGTCCCTGCAAACGCAGACCCTGCAACGATTTACGGAGCCGTCGAAAAACTTACTCGGATCATGAATTTAGAGATCGGATATAAGGAGTTGCGAGATTCTATCGATCGCTGCAAAACCAGCCCGACCTCAAATTCGCGTTACGCTGCAGCCGCGGACGCCAGGCGTGGTAGGTTTAAGACGTTTTCGTCTGAAAGGAAGAAAAAAGCGGTCGCAAGTCTGACTAAGAGCGAATCTCGTCTTCATCCTTGACTTCGAGAAGCACGGCATCACTGTGGTTGTTGTCAGTGAGATTGAGCGTTGCGCCAGTGTCCTTTCCCATGTTGCCTTTGAGAGCAAGCAGTTCCATCTCGATATCTGCTTGTCCTTCGAAGCTCTTGAACTTCTTCTCAAGGGAATCCCCAGTCAACTCTGCATACGCAGCTGCCTTCGCTTCTTTCTCGGCAACTTTAGTTTCCATTCTCTCAAATGTAGACATGGCGCCTGACGAAGATGACTTTGACAAGATTTCGTTTGCTTTCGAAGTCGCTTGAGCGGCTTTGTCGCGGGCGATAAGCACTTGTTTCTTGGTATATGCTTTTTGAACTTCGTTTTCCAGCTCAGTAAGACGCTGACGCAGATTCGACGTCGCTTCTTTCTGCGATTTCAGTTGCACTTCCAGATCAGCTGCAGCTTGGGCGTACTGAGTCTTTCGTTGCAACGCTTGACGAGCAAGGTCATCGTTATTTTGTTGAACCGCCATAGCGGCGCGGTTTTGCCAGGTGGCCGCCTGGTCTTTATTTTTCTGGAGCTGCTGCTCCAGCTGTTTTTCAGTCGCGATTGCTTGAGCGACAGCCTGCCTGACTTGAATCAAGTTGGATTGCAGCTCTTGATAGGTCTGTTCAAGCATCATCTGGGGGTCTTCGACCTTACCCAGTAAGGCATTGACCATTGCCTTGAAAACCATCGCGATGCGGTCGAACATTCTCGGAAAGCTCCTTTAGATCTCTGGCTCGAGGCGCAGAATTAATGCCAGTATAGATACTTAAGTGTAGCAAATACTCAATTTTGTTATTCCCAATCTTAAGTTGGTCAACCATACACCGATGACCACAAGTAAAGCTACATTAAATATATAAGGCGCGTTCTGAAGTGTCTGAGAATCTCCGAAAAAGCGCAAATGGCTCTATAGTAGAAGAAGACAGACCAGCGATGAAGCGATAAGGCCAGCGGAAGAACTAGTGAGACTGTCGCGATCGGGCGATCAACCAAGCTCTAGAAGAAGCCCTTGACGAGCCTGATTCCAAAGAAAGTTGACAGGGAGGAGTTAAAAGAAGATGAACGATTCCTCGGACGATAACAAACCGACCACTGGCGGTCCATCGATGATCGGTCAAGCCTCGCAATGGGGAATGGCGCTCGTCGCCTACACCTGTGTACTGGGTTTCGGCGGTTATTTTATTGGCGATAGGCTGATGAACAGCCAGTATTGGGCTCTGGGGTTGATGGCGGTCGGCTTCTTTGGTGGCTTCAGTATGGCTATCTATCAGATTTTTAAAACTTCTCAACAGATCGACAAAACAATCCCTAATCGCGGAAAGCCTTTACCCGATGAACTCTATGAAGAGAAGGGCAAGTGGGTTTAGTCTCATTTCGCTGAACGTTGGAATTCCTTAACGGCTTGGCATGCGAATTCTCAAGATTCGTTAATAGCTGCTCAACAGCGCGCTTGTGAGTACTTTCCGACGTTTCTTGTCTGATATCATTTCTTGTCGTGTTCTACTTGCGCTTAGTGCTTTAGAACCTCGCGTCAGGGCGTTAGGGGAATTATGTTAGACAAGCATGTACATGTATCGCAGATACCAGATCTGCAAGCAGTTACCGGCATTGACCTTCCACTATTTGGAACGATGGGCTCGGTGCACGTCGATACGCTGGGAAGCAGCTGGGCATGCATGGCAATCATTCTAGGATTAGCCATGGTGGTTCGACCCCAGCTCGTCGCTGATGGCCCTGGTGGTGGCGCTCAAGCAGTCGCTGAGGGTATATACGGATTTCTGGATGACCTTTGCAAAGCGCAAATTGGTCATGACTACAAGAAATTCTTACCGCTTATTGCGGCGATATTTATTTTTGTGTTAACAGGCAATTTGTTCGGAATCTTCCCCTGGGCTCTTGCAACGACCATCCCCGGATGGCCAAATGCACACGGTTCGCACGAGCATTTAGAGATTGCCTCACCTACCACTGACATCAATGTAACAGCCGGATTGGCGCTCATAGCCTTGGTTGTGTACGTTTTCGCCGGTATTCAAAAACACGGAATGCATTACGTAGGAATGTATTTCAAGCCACTGGGTTTAATCGAGTGGATGGACTTGATAATCCGTCCCGTCACACTGGCTCTACGTTTGCTGCTAGTTATTACGGCAGATGAACTGACCAGAATGGTGGCACTGATGTTATTGCCATGGATTGTAGCCCCAGTGGCCGTCATGGGTTTCGAAATTTTTATCGCATTCTTGCAAGCATTCGTGTTTGCGTTGTTGACTTCGATTTACATTGGTCTTGCAGTCGCGGACCATCACTAACGTACTGATATAATCTGTACGTTCTTTTGAAGCGAACTGGCTTGAATTCTCGAATTTCGAAGGATTCGTTAGTCGCGTTTCATGTGGCATCAACATGCTAATTGCATAGCAATAGGGAGAGAGACGTGGACCATCAATTAATTGCCCAAGCAGGTGCAGCTCCGATTGATCCGGAGACCTTCAAGATTTACGTTACTACTGCATCGAGAATTGGCGCTGGTATCGCCGCCGTAGGAGTATTCGGACCTGGTATCGGTATCGGTATCGCGGCATCGAAAGCTCTCGAAGGAATGGCTCGTCAACCTGAAATGACGCAGAAGCTCGTTGCAAACGGTCTTTTGTTTGCAGCTCTGATGGAAGCGCTCGGTCTGTTCGCTTTCGTCGTAGCCGTTCTTCTTTACCTCTTCCCAATGGGATTGGGTGGCGGTTAAACAACTGCTGATTGAACCTGCATGAGCTTGAATGCTCATGCAGGAATGTACGAATGAACGAAAGATATCGCAAAACATTTGCGACGGAAAATTACCGACGGAAACCGTATATAAATGCTTTTCCCGAACGCTACATTACTCATCTTTGTAATCAGTTTCATCATCTTCATGTACCTCTTGAACGAATTGTTCTTGAAGCCAGTTGGCGAGTGCATTGAGAAGCGCAACAAAATGATTGCTTCTAATCTGGAAGCGGCAAAATCTGCGCGTGACGAAGCTAAATCTTCTACAGACAATTACAAACAGCAACTCGCGAAGAAACGCGAAGAAGCTCAAGCGATCATCACCGCCGCAGTTACTGCAGCTCAAGCGGAGCGCAATAAAGAGCTAGGCGGTGTGAAAGAGACTGGTCGTAAGCGTCTTGAAGAATCCCGTGGCGAGCTGCAAACCGAGAAGCGAGTTCTCCTCGATTCGCTGGTCGCTGAAGAAGCTTTGTTGGTGAAACAGATTGTTGGCAAAGTGCTCGGTGAAAATCCGAAGTTCGAAGTTAGCGATGAGTCCGTTCAAAAAGCATTGGAGGAAGCAATCTGATGAATCTATTGTTTTTCCTTGCAGAAGTGCATCATGAGCAGCCCGGCCTGATGGACGTGGTTTTAGATTTTAAGAGCAACGTAATCAACTGGGTTATTCTGGTTGGCTTTTTGTTTTATGGAATCAACAAACTCGTTCCACCGATGCTGGCGAAACGTGAGGCATCGATCAAGGAAGAGATCAATGTTGCCGAAAGAATTAAGGCTGAATCAGACGCTTTCTTTCTTGAACAAAAGCAAAATTTGGAAAACGCTCAACGCGAATCCGAAAACATTGTTGACGAAGCGAAAACTCTCGCTGAAACAATGAAAACCGAGATCAAGAATCAAACGACACGCGAAGTCGCTGATCTTCAACGCAAGTTGGAAGCTGCCATCGCTAACGAGAGACAAATGATCGTCACCGAGGTTCGCTCTGCAGCTGTTGAAGCTGCAGTTAAGCTGTCTCGCTCATATCTTGAAAAAAATGTCGACGAAGCCGACAACAAGCGCCTGCTCTCCCAGTTCGTTGCAGGACTGGACACATTGAGCGGTCCTGGCGGTCAGTCATATGCACCTGGCACTGCAGTCGGTGCCACCGGTCGAACAGAGAAATAAGGGAGGCGCGGGAAACATGAAAGGCGAGTTGGAGGCAGTTGCAGCACAGTATGCGGAAGCAGCACTAGAGCTCGCTGAGAAGACCGATGGACCGAACAATTTTGCAGCATCCGACAGAGTTCTAGCCGATCTGGTTGGTATCAATGAAGTGATCGCTCAAAATCCCGATCTGGCGATCGTTCTCAATCACCCGGCGATCGAAGCGGACAAAAAATCCGCGCTTCTGTTGAAGACCTTCGAAGGAAAGCTTTCAGATATCACTGAACGCTTACTCAAACTTCTGGCAGAGCGTCGTCGTCTAGACATTATCAAACCGCTCGAAGAAAAACTGACCACGTTGTTGAGAGCTCGAAAAAATATCGTCAGCGCAAAACTCACTTCTTCCAAGGAATTGAGTCCTAACGAAATTGCTGACATCAAAGCGAGACTGACCGAACACCTCGGAAAGAAACTCGAGCTTGAAGTCGAAATCGACAAGAGCCTGCTTGGCGGAGTCGTACTGCGCCTCGGCGACCAGGTCATCGATGGCAGTCTGAAAGGCAAACTTGCGACCGTTGAAAAAGAACTGCTCGCCGTTTAGAAAAATTTGATACCAGAGACTCTACGAGTCAATCACAAGTAAGAACACCGATACATACAGAGGTTAGAGGACAACAAAATGGCAATCAGACCCGACGAGATCACC
>CAZRMH010000468.1:0-6063 GCA_964600935.1 uncultured Candidatus Obscuribacterales bacterium | reverse complement strand
GTGACGCACAAGCCAAATCCGACGATGAAAAAATCTACCGAACCTTTAAAACTTTCCGTCGCCTATTTCTCGAACGAAGCCGATCCGCAGAAAGCCTACAACTTCGCTTGCCAGGCGCTCGCAACACACCACAATAATCCTGAGTTTGCGTTTCGCAAAGCTAAGGTTCAGATCCAGCTCGGCAAATGGGGCAGCGCTATGCAGGAGCTAAAAGGAGTAATCGTTGACAATCCAAATGTCGCTGCCTATTATCTTGCACGTGCATATTGCTTCCACAAACTAAAACAAGAAGGCAATGCCCAAGCCGATCTCGAGGCTGCGAAATTCAAGGACGTCTATCTTCCTGACCAGATTGAGTTTGATGATTGACAATGGCCGAAGAACTTTCGTCTTCGTTCATTGCTTGCTGACCAGATCCATTACACTAATCCCTTTCCTGACTTTCTCAAGACGCTTTTGGGCTGCCGGGATTTCTAAATAATAAGGTCGCATTTTTGCTGGAACTAGAATTTTACGCCACATCAATTCACGAACGATCGGCAAATGATCCATTCCGAATTTGCCCATGAACAGCAAATCTAACTGCAGACCATTTTGTAATTCTGAAAGTAGTTGAACCAATCCGCGCAGGTAGACGACGTCTTTCGTGAAACCACCGGAGCGAAATACCCGCATGGTGACTGTGAAAGCGAGGTCGTGGTGAAATTCGTATTTGTGGACCAGGCGGTCGAAGACTTCAACAAAGTCTGCGCCTTCGATCAACCAGCTTACAGCTAGCACGCGACCAGCGAGCGTTCGCATGCGACGATTGCTCAAACCACCGACAAAAAATTCGGCCAGCACCGCCAGTGATTCTTGCAGTTGGTCGTAGCCAGGTAAGCCGGCGCTAAGCTGTTTAAAAGGCTGCAGGTTGCCGTTGTAATTGGTGAGGATGTGCGTGCCCACTTCGTGACTTAAAAGTGCTTCTGCACGTCCGACGAATATTTTTCGGCCCTTGCCAATCAATAAATTTCCCTGGGAAACGAGCACGCCAGGCACATCATCGCGAACCTCGACTCGACTGGTTAAGTCAGGACATTGCGCTCGATAATACGACAATTCTGTTTCCGCCCGTTCTGCGAATTCTTCGGCCGTGAGCAGATGTTTGATCGATTCACCTTTACTGCGCTCCGGAAATTTTTGCAAAATTTGATCGGCGAGCTGCACTAACTCCTGGTCCGGACCATCGTACAATTGCAGACTGGAATAAAGAAATCGTCTGGTGCCGCGCTCTGCCACCATTGTTATTCGGCTGTCTATGTCTTGTTGCTGGTCTCGGAAAAGTTGAGCCAGTGTTGGATCTTCAATGCGCTCAACCGGCGCCTTGTAAAGTTGACGCTTCAGGGTGACCGGATCGAACGGCATTGGATGATACACAAAGTGAGGCATCTTTTGAAATCGATTTTTCTTGAATTCTTCAAAGGCTTCACTGGAATTTGTCGGCGTTACCATTAAAAGGAAGTCGACGATGTTGCCCACTTCGGCGATGATGCGGTCGATTTGCCAGACCGAGTGCACGATACTGCGGCGACCCAGCGACATGTAGTTGGGCGGACAAATAGTGGTTTCTTTTTTTAAAAATTCAAAAAAAACTTTTTCAAGCACCGTCGTGAATCGACTCTCTAGTTCCTTCAGCACTTCGGGGAAGTGATGCTTCTTTGCCGGGTCTCGATAGATCGGAGCGACCTCAATTCCAATTACATGAACGTTATTTGTTTTTTCATTGCTGATCAGCGGACGCAATCCAGGCGGTGCCACCTTGTCGACCGCTTTTAACGTCACATTTGCCGTCCGATCGCCGATTTTAAGCAGACTGAGCTGTTTGGCGAGGATTTGCATGTAGGACTGAACTGGTTGCGTTTTGAGATGTTGAATGCGGAAGCTCGGGCGACCAGGGGGATTTTGATCGTCGGCGATAACGTCCGTAGCACTCCAGATCTCGATAATTAAAAAGGTCCCGAAACAGGCGGTGAGCTCGCCGCCAATCCGTTCCAATAGCGACGAAAGACCGTCATATTCCGATTTTTTTGCCGTGGCTAAAAGAAATGACGAGCCACCAACGATCAGTTGATCGGTGCCCCAGTCGTCCCACTGCGTCCGTTGGCGAAGCACGCAAATGTATGGAAGCTGCTGCTCGATCAGAATCTGCCCTTGCGGAGGCAGCTTACGCCTGAGCTTTCGTCCCTCGCGTAGAACATCGATGGCTTCATCGATGAATTCCTTGGTGATTAATGACTTCTTCTCTCCGGACAAATGTCATCTCCGGACTTCTCGTTTGAATTGTACCCGGTTTTCGACAGCGTGCCCGGGAATCCTCATAGCGCTGTCTGTTTAAAAACCCAGATAGGCGATTAAACTGGATTGCAAAATGCTATATGATAATCTCAACTTCCTGGAGACAAAGCGTTGGCATTATCAACACTTGTAGTTTGTGACGCGGGTAAAGACAAACAGGCTGAGATTGAAGCTCTGGTGGGCGCTAATCAGTCTATGTCGCTTGTGGGCACCACATCTACCCATGACAGCGTCGAAAAGATTCGTGAAACAGACCCGAAATTGGTGTGGATAGAACTGGCACCAAACCCCGATGAGGGCATCAAGCTGCTTGGCGGTCTGAAAAATCAATTCCCAGGTGTCTATTACCTGGTCAGCAACGAGGTTCTCAATGCCTCGCTCGTGAAAACCTCCATGCAGATGGGAGCGGTCGATTTCCTCGACGCACAGACGTGGAGCGATCAGTTGCCGGATGTAGTCAAAAGAATTCTACAAAAGGAAACGGCACGGGTTGAAGCCGCAGCGAAGCTGGAAGAAGAGCATGCTAAGTTGAAGCAGACGCTGGAAATGCAAAGAGCTCAGCAACCGGTTGTTTCAAGAACGAATTTGACTTCGATGAAGCGCATGGTGACGGACACGAAGGAAATTGAGTCGCGCGCCGTCATGAATTTTGCCATGCTGATTGTGGTTGTGGTGCTGGCTGCGGGCGCCTATTTCGTCTTCTTGCATAAATAAACTGAACAAGAAAGCTACTTCGTGGGTTTCTTTGTCGCGAAGAACCTCTCCTCGAGCTTCTTTGCGTCTGCTTCTTTGTTGTAGCCTCGCAAAAATCTGGCGTACAATTTTACGCAATTGTTCAGATCGACATTGTTTTTTCCTGGCGTCAACTCGCGCGCCTTGAGCGCGCCTTTGAAGCACTCGTCAGCCTTTGCCGGTTGGCCGGCGACGTCGTGGATATATGCCAACCGTTCGAATGCGGCACCACTTCTTTTGTCAGTTGGTCCAATCATGTCGATAACCGCCTGGTAAGCCGGAATAGCCAATTTCGGTTTGCCGATTTCCTCATAGAGGCTGGCCAGCATCAGTCTGCTTTTTACAACTTTGCCGCTGGTTCTTCCGAAGGCCGTCTCTCGAATCGAAATTACCTTTTGCATCAACGGAATGGCTTGTTCTTTGCTCGAAGACTTCGCCTTGCACTGTGCTAGACCAGCCAGAGTATCTGCTAGATCCGGATGATTTGGTGCGGCTATTTCGCGCACTGCTTTTGCTTTTTCATAGCAACTAATTGCTGTTTCGTACTTGCCGGTTTTGCGATAAAGGTCTGCCAGATATTCATTTGCAACTGCTGCTTCCAGGCTATTCTCACCAAATGCGTCGACGTAGTTTTTTAATACCTCTCGGTAATAGACTTCTGATTGGTTATATTCTTTCTTCTGATCGTAGAGCATTCCGAGGTTGATTAGACTCTTCGTATACTCGCCATATCGCGGCGTTTTTGAGCCTTTGGCCATCTCCATCGCTTTCTTCAAATGGGTTTCTGCTTCGGCGAAATTCTCCGTTTCGAGAGCAGATAAGCCCAGTCTTGTCTCTTCGATGTATTCTTGTTTACTTGCTGCTAAACAGGGCTTATTGACTGCGAAACAGGCAGTCGCGAATGATGCGACGATGATCGTTGCCGGCAAAATTCGTCTCAAGTGAATCTGCAAAATTCTACCTCTGGAGTTCTGCTCTACTGCTTATTCGATTGGTTTCAGTGATTTGATTATGCCTGAAATTTTGCCTTGTGCAGATGCCCGCATGTGACCGGCTTCGTCGTCGCGGCCGGTGTCTTCGAGCAGTGAAGCGTAGCGCTGGATCAGATAGACAGCTTCCGGATCGGATGCTCCAGCGAATGCTTTTCTGATTTTGATGGCACGCAGATATAGAACTTCAGCGTCTTGAAGGTTACCTAATTCATGTGATGTGTCCGCGAGTTGACCGGCGACGTGACCTGCTTCTTCGCTATCGGCGCCGAATAGTTTTTCGAGGATTTTTAAAACCTGACGACTGAGTTTTTCCGCGTCATCAAAGCGTTCGTTTTCAAAATAATAGGAAGCCAGGTTTTGCAGACCTTCGGCGTAGCGCTGATGAAAAGGACCGTAACGAAGTTTGCGCGCTTCTACGGCTTCTTGCAGCAATGGTTCAGCGTCGTTGACTCGCCCCTGTCTTTGTCTCAGATCGGCCAGCATCTCACGAGCAAGGAATCGTTTCTTGTCATTGGGCTCTTGTTGGTCTGCCATCTCTTTGGCGCTGCTCAGATGTTCGTCGGCCTTGTCCAGATCGCCTGAATCAGCGGCTCGCTGCGCTTCTAGAATATGCTGTTCCCATGATGACGTCATGACCGGCTCCAGTGATATGTCGACTAGTCGGCACATTATAACGGAGGAAAGTGATGTGGCTCCTAATTTGCCTACCGGAGGCGTATCATATTCTTGGAAGGGCAATCAAAACCGGAGTTTGAACGACCATGGTCCGCAAGTTTCGACAGATAAAATCAATCAAGCGTGCCTCCTTGAGATCGCAGGACGGTAACCAACTTGCGGAATTTGGACCGGGTTTGGGGCTGCTGCTATTATCGGCGTTCTTTCCTATGGTTCTGTTATTGGCGGTTCTGGTCAATTATGGTGCCGGTTACACACTCAACAACCTGCAAGTGCGAGAGGCTGTCGTGAGCAAGCGCTCAGAAGCGGAGAGCTCCACCGGTAATGTCAAAAAATTGGTTGTTGATCGATGGAAACAGGCAGGCTTCGGTCAATTTGCCACGCTCGCCGAAGATCCGATTACTGAAGTGACGTACAAACCCGGTCAAACTGACAATGAGGGCAGGAAAGACGTCATCGTGCGAGTCAAAACGACTATCAAACCTCGACCTTTACTGCCTAATATGCCGTTCAATTCCGGCATTCCTGGTCTGACTGGCGAAGCTGTGTTCACTTATGAGAATGAAGCGGTGATGGAAAACCCCGATGACGGTTTGCCAGGCGCCTAGTTTCGGCTACGGTGATCGTCAAAAAACGGAAAATGATAACTTCCAATTAATTCTATTGACTTCTCCCTAAATTGTTCACGAGCCCCGTTATACAATCACAACCGAGTGAATCGGTTTCGCAGTTAGAAAACGGAGTGAGGAAAATGCGTAAGGCTGGACAGAGAAGAAACCAAAAGGGTCAAGTATTCATCGAAGTGTTGTGCGGAATGTTCGTTTTGATTCCAATTGCATTGGCAGCACTAGACCTGGTCGTTCTTGTTCTCGGCAACCAAGCCAACGATTCTCTTGCAAAAAACTGTGCCAGAGCCGCAGCCAACGCGCAGGATGCAAGCAAAGCTAAAGAAGCCGCCCTTCAGGTCGTTAATGACTTCCCTGCTTCGCCATTAATCGAAAAGGTCGAACTCGACCAATCAGCGCTGGCGTACGATTCCAAAGAAAACGTCACTACCGAAACATTGATCACCGTTCGCATCCCAGCCACTTTCCCGGGCATGGAGCCTAAAATCCAGTTCAGAGCCAGAGCGACTGAACCTGTCGTCGGCGTTACCGCAGCTCCTATCTAGTTTGTTCTGAACAGGGGCATTGTCAGTGGTCTGGAAACGGACCACTTTTTGTTTGGTGTGGTTCGTAACTTTGCTATCAGTCGTTTAAACTTGGAAGCTTCAGCCGGATAGTCTATAACTGAGTGGTGTTTTGCCTTTGCAGAACTTTCAAGATCGTGC
>CAZRMH010000467.1:0-6094 GCA_964600935.1 uncultured Candidatus Obscuribacterales bacterium | reverse complement strand
GACCGGCGTGTTTTTCACATCAAGCGCAAAGAGCCGTTTCATGCTTTTCAATTTTTGTAATTGCTGATCGTCGACATTGGTGTCGTTTATGGTCAAAGCTTCAATAAAGTGTAGCTGAGCGAGCTCTTGATACTGCTCTGCAGTGAGATTAGTTTCGGAAATAGAAAGCTTCGTACATGTAGGGATAGCCTTGAGTTCGGAGATCGCACCAGGAGCGAAATCACAGCCTTTAAATTGCAGCCAATTCATCTTTGGTATCGTCGATAGTGCCTTCATGTCCTGGCGAGAGATCGTTGAATTGCGAAACTTCGGCCATATAAGATTCGGCATTCGTGCAAAAGGCAGTGCCGGATCTTTGTAAGCCTTTCCACAATCAATGTCGATCGTCATCAGGTTTCTAGACGATTTCAAACGATCCAGACACCCTTGCGGTAACTGCCCGCAATCCGAAATTCTCAGGTGTTCTAAAACTTTGATACCGCCAACTTTTTTCAACAGCGAATCGGTTACGGGCATATTCGCGATAATCAGTTTTTGAACGGCTAATCCACAAACGAAGTTCAGACAGTTGTCCGGTACATCCAGTGCTTCCATTTGAAAACAATTCATGCGGGCGTACCGATCTACGGCAGCTCGAAATTCAGTCGTGTTCATTGTTCCGGACAAGATACAGACTTCACGATTGCTATCCTTATCTGGCTTTATCGTTGCGCCTTTTTTATAAGAGGTCCGCCCCAGCTCAATCGAGCCCAGGGCCTTTTTCTTCATCCCTTTATGCGTTTCCAACAGGTTGGACATACCGCGCAGCGCATCATCATCACCTTCTGATGTTTTTGTAGATTGGCTGTTCGCCCAGAAATAAGAGCCTACGCCAGCCACAATTACTCCTGCGACGACGGGAATAAGCGCACCTTTCAGGAGGTTATTGGCGGCTTTCATTCTGTCTTTGATAAACGCGCCGGAGGCATAAATCCCGGAGGCCAAAAGACCCTCCGAGGCTCGACGCTTCTCAAGCAAAGCAATTTTGACGCGCTCTAATTCCGCGTCAACTTCGCCCATGTTTTGGAAACGAGCATCAGGATTTTTCTTGATGAATTTTTGAACGAACTCTTCCACCTCTTCGTCGAAAGGCTTCTCACAAGCCTGCTCGAGGGTTGGTGGATAACGATTAACTTGCGCCATCATCGTGTGAAAAGGAGTTTCTCCAACAAAAGGAGGAACACCCGCCATCATCTCAAAAAGCGTGCAACCTAAACTGTAGATGTCCGAGCGCTCGTCGGTTTCTTTGCCGTGCACGGACTCGGGGCTCATGTAAGGTGGAGACCCCATGGCAGCGCCGGTTTTCGTCAGATCTTGAGCCTGATCGTTTGCTTTTGCCAAGCCGAAGTCGACAAGCTTCACGCCATCATCTTTAAAACGATCGACGGCCAACATCACATTGCTCGGCTTTATATCACGATGCAAGACGCCGTTCATATGCGCGTATCGCAGACCACGACAGATCTTTTCGAATATAGGCAAGATGTCGGAAAATGTTTGCGGTCCACGCGACTCGATCATCGAGCTTAGACTATCTCCTTTGAGATAGTCCATAACCAGGTAAAGCTGCCCGTTTTCAGCTTGTCCAAAATCATTTATAGACATGATATTTGGATGATTCAATTTTGCCAATGCTTTCGCTTCCGCGTGAAAGCGCTTAATGACCTGATCCGGCGTGTTTGGAAACAACACCTTGATGGCGACGACCTTATTCAACTTCGAATCGTGGGCGCGGTAAACCTGACCCATTCCGCCCTGTCCGAGCAGACTCTGGACCCGATACCGGCCATGATCGATTAGATCGCCGTCTTTCACCGAAGGGCTCCATTACGCTCAATACGAGTGATTGTAGCCCTCGCAAGCGCGTCAGGTAAACCCTTGTCTATATAATGGCTTTAACGCCAGGAGCCGTCGCCGCTCTCTTTTGTCGGTGAGAAGGCAGGCGAAGCTTTGCGCAGATCTTCAGGACCCTTGATGATCTCGTTACAGTCGGCACAGTAGTGAGTATCACCCTGGGCGCGCCTGCCCAGTTTATGTCCGTAGTTCTTGCAAGTCGTCCGCGACGCCCCTGTGTTTATAGTGCAGTAGAGCAGGATGTTTTTGATGACGGTATTGATTTTTGAATGAATCGGTTTGCCTTTTGCGTCCGAGGACAAAACCCGCATCTTTAGTGTTGAAATCTGTTCCTTCGTTGGTGTCTGTGCGTCAGGATGTTTTTTTGAAATGACTGAACGATCGATCATGTCCGCTAAATCCCCCAATTCGCATTGCCTAAAACGCGCTCTGTAAATGGAAACGCGCTAACTCAGAACCGCAGCGTAGATGCTCTGAGCCGTATGTAGTTGTTCATCAGGGCAGCCCTTCCACAGTCTGCTCCAGAGTTGTGAAGAGCATCGCATTTTCTGACGATATTATCAATGGTAAGAATACGTTAATGTGAGTGGTGACGCGTCGCTCCATCGGCATGAATACCAAACCGCCACGTTTCTTGGAACGTGGCGGTTGATGTTTCTTGTCTGGAAAATTCAGTTCAAAGAACCGAAGTTTCGATTAGCACATTTCTTCTACGAGCTCTTTGAACACGGCTTTGTCAGCGCCAAGTTTGGCTTTGACCAGTGGTCCTTTTTGCAAGTTAGGTTCGCCATCTTCGTAGGTAGGCATTTCTGTTTTGTACAGAAGGCCGACTGGAATGGTGTCTCCCCACTCGTACGATTTTTCAATCGCAGCGTAGAAGTTGGTTGAATCCCAACCGCTGTCTTCGAGCTTGTAGACGCGCTCTTTGAACCATGGGTAGGTGTTGATTTTGTTGTAAGTAACACAAGGACTGAATACGTCAATCAATGCGAAACCTTTGTGAGCCATCCCGCCGGCAATCATATCGACAAGGTGTTTAGGTTCACCGGAGAAACCACGAGCAACATAGGTGGCACCACAGGTGATACCGAGAGCGAGTGGATTCAAAGGAGATTCGATGTTTCCTTGTGGAGTCGATTTGGTCTTGTGGCCTTTGGTCGTCGTTGGCGAAGTTTGACCGGTGGTCAAACCATAAATTTGGTTATCCATAACGACGTATGTGACATCGAGATTACGACGCATAGCGTGGAGCAAGTGTCCAACACCGATACCGTATCCGTCTCCGTCACCGCCGGTTATCACTGTCTTCATCTCAGTGTTAGCCAGGTGAGCGCCGGTCGCGACTGGAACAGCGCGTCCGTGCAAACTGTGGATACCATAAGCTTTGATGAAACCAGGCAGGTTGGATGAGCAACCAATACCGCTTACGACGAACAAGCCTTCGGGCTTGATACCGAGTGATGCGGCAGCTTCTTGTACTGATTTAAGTACGCCGAAGTCACCACAACCCGGACACCAGTCAGGATCGACTGGTCCTTTAAATGTTTCAACTGTGGGTTCTATTACTGTTGCCATTTCCCGCATTCCTCTAATTTCAGGGGGATAAAAACAAAACTTTGACGACGTAGTTTCTGAGCGAGCTAGCCGTTTTTCTCGGCTAGCTGCTCGCTACGCTTTACGCTTCAATCTTCTCGAATGAGTAGGTTGCGCCGGTTTGGCTGCCGATCTTCATACGACCGCCTTGTTTACCGGAAACTCTCTCAGCGAGTTCCACGATCCAAACTGGTTCGCCATGACCATTGGCAGCTTCTTTGCTAGCCTTGACCGGACGCAGTTTTTCAAAGTTGTGTGTGCGCAGATAGTGATAAGCCATCTCGCGAGCATCCTCTTCGGAAACATCGAGGTCGCGGGTTTTCTTCGCGAGAGCGTCTTTGATTTGCTCGACAACGCCTTGAGGCTCGAATGGTTCACCGTCATAACGATTGATGTGTGCATCCATCGCAATTCCAGTTTCCATAAGGATGAGCTTAGCCATAACGCTGGTGAAGTTGACTTCGATTGAAATCTTAGTCTTCGCTTTGGAAAGCAATTCGGTCACTTCTTTCGTGTGGAAAGGAGCGATGTATTTGATTACGATAAAGTTGGTTTTCGTTCCTTCAGCGGTCAAGCGCTCTGCAGCTTCTTTGACAACGCCGGAAGTCGAACCCCAGCAAACGAGCGTGACATCAGCATCTGCTGGTCCTTCGATCACTGGCGCCTTCAATTCTTTCAACATATTCGCGACTTTTCTCATGCGTTTTTCCATGATTTTGCGGCGAACAGGAGGTGAAGTGAACATGTCTGAGATCAGGATGCTTTCTTCATCGTGATCGTCGGAAGCGCTGACATAGAGGGTGTCTTTTGTACCTGGATAAGCGCGAGGAGAGATACCAGATTCGGTGAACTTGAATCTCTTGTACTTACCATCTTTGGCAACATCCCAACTCTCAACCACTTCACCGCGATCGATTTTCACTTCCGCAGGGAAGGATTCAGGATCGACTGTTTCAGGGTGTTCAGACAGGAGAAGGTCAGACATCAACAATGCTGGCAATTGATATTTGTCAGCCATGTTGAATGCTTCGACAGTACTGTCATAACAATCAGCTACGTCTCTTGGAGCGACAATCAAACGTGGGAATTCACCTTGAGAGGCGCCGAAGACTTGGAACAAGTCAGCTTGTTCTGTTTTGGTCGGAAGACCGGTCGATGGTCCACCGCGTTGAACTTCGACGCAGACCACTGGAACTTCCATGATCCCTGCCATACCAACGGCTTCGGTCATCAGAGCGAAGCCACCACCTGCAGTGCCGCACATCGCGCGGACACCACCGATACCGGCACCGATTGCCATGTTGATTACGGAGAGTTCGTCTTCGCATTGCTTGACGACGATTCCGGTTTTCGTTTGATTAGCCGCCATCCAGTGAAGAATGGTCGACGCTGGCGTCATTGGATAAGCGGAGTAGAACTTGCATCCGGCAGCATAGGCAGCCAGAGCAATCGCTTCGTTACCGGTGACGAATGGTCGCTTCTTGTTGGTGAAATTCCAATCTTTGGAAACAACTTTGGCGTTAGCCTTAGCCCATTCGTAGCCTGCAGTGAGCAATCCAATGTTCAAGTCGATAACATCTTGACCCTTATGGGCGAAGGTGTCGTGCAAAACTTTGGAAGGCTGATCGATACCGATACCGGTCAAGAACGAAACCGCACCGATAGCAATGGTGTTTTGCATGATCGGTTTGATTGGTCCGTACTTTTCTTTCAAATCTTTAGTGATTTCTGCGATTGGCAATGCAAGAACTTGCACGCCCTCTGGGACGAGTGATTCTTCGCATTTGATTCGATCGCCGTTGAAGATGATCGCTCCACCTTTGTTGACTTCAGGCGCATGACGTTCGACTGAGTCTTGATTAAGTGCGACCAGGACGTTGAGCTGATCGCCGTGGCAATAAACTTTCTCATCGCCGATGCGAACTTTGAGCCAAATGTGTCCACCGCGAATGATCGACTGGTAGCAGTTGTAGGCGTAGACATAGAGGCCAAGCCGTCCGCAGGATTTTGCAAGCGTATCGCCGGACTTGTCTAGTCCATCACCGGCGGCACCAGCTATACCGATTGTGACTTCGTGCATTAACTGAATTCTCCCTGAACCTAAATCCTTCAATTCGCCCAACTGCCATTTCTGGCGGCTGAGCACCGCGCTTCGGAGGCGCGATTAAACCGCGGCCACCTACCCCCTGCATTATGGGGGCTTCTGCCTGCCTAAAGGTTAGCATACGAAACTGTTTAGATGGCAAGCGAATGTAATTGCCTAGCCATTTTGAGCAACAAAAGTTACCAAGGACAGCCGAAATTATGGAGGAATTTGCTCTGTCCATCCCATCTGCGGAGTATGATGATTAGAGCAGCGTTGCCAAGCACAGGCTATACCGCCCTGGTTAGCCCTGTTCACTCGCCGAGAGTAACTCGCTTCGGTGGCTTTACTTGATCCGGATGGATTTGCGATCTTTAATGATGAGCTTCGGTCGTGGCAGGCGTGGCTGGTACTTGCCCTGCTGGCGGTGTGCCGTTCCAGGTTTTCCCCGGATCGGCTGGAGCCGTGCCGGTCCGTGCCGAGATCGAGCGGGTGGTCGGTCGCTCCATGACCTGAGGGTTTGTG
>CAZRMH010000466.1:0-6098 GCA_964600935.1 uncultured Candidatus Obscuribacterales bacterium | reverse complement strand
GGGCAGAACGCACATGAAGTGAAGCTCGAATATCTGGTCAAGCAAACAGACGATGGAAAGATGCAAATTGCCGGAATCGCCGAAGCCGGCAAATCATTTGGAATGTAAGAAGTATCTAGTTCAATTGGCGTTCAATAAAAACTAAAAGCTCAGGGTAGCAAGAATGACGTACAAAGCATTGATCAATGAAAAGGGCCAAGTTGTCTGCTATAAGGACATCGACACTGGCGAGACCATCTCGGCAAAAGAATACGAGAAGCGGGCTCAGCTTGGCGCGATGAATCATAGCTACGGCGGCGGTCAACTTCAAGCCCCTGGCGGTTATGGTCAGCAAATGCCGATGCAAGGCATGGGCCAGCCGATGATGCAACAGGGCATGGACCCGATGGCAATGCAAGCTGGCGGTGGCGGAATGCCAATGCAAGGCGGCGGTATGCCAATACAAGGCGGAATGCCGATGCAGGGCATGGGGGGTCAGCCTCCAGCGACGCCATTGATTCAACCTGGGGCGCAAATGCTTTCACCTCAAGGTGGTCAGCTTCCGGGTATGCCACAGGCTCCTTCAGACCAAGCTGGTGCAGGTGCACCAGGAGGTATGTCGCAATTCGGTGCCACTACTCTCAACCCGACCCAAGGTCTTCCTCCAACCGCTGGTGCAGCCAAACAAGGGAAATCGCTTCGTCTTGAAGGTCTTCCTCACGCTCACCCTCAACAACTTCATGGCAGCACCGCTCCTGGTGGTGGTGCCATAGCCCATCCTCGTAAGAGTCATGGTTTCCTCGACGCGACATCGATCGCGATCTTGTTGCCAACACTGGTTCTTCTGGCACTGATTATTGCAGCTGCACACAAGAAGAGATTGTTCCCATGGCAGACCATTCGGACGTTCAACCCACCATCGGGTATGTTGACACCACGCGATTATGAGCGCTCATTCCTCTGCCCGCCTAACTTGCGTCGTCATGGTCGCATGGGCAAACGTAATCCGGAAGCGACTTGGGAAGATGTCGACGGTGTTGTTATTCCGTTCGGTTTCCTGGCAAGAACCCACCTGCCTATCACCATTCCAATCGGAAGACTGCCTAACAAAAATATGTTCATCGTAGCTCCGTCCGGTTCCGGTAAAACGACCCTGATGCGCGCTATCATCAAATCCTTGATCGCTAAGCCGTGCGTCGTCATCGCTTTGGAAGCTAAAGCTAACGATCCGAACCTGGACGAGAAGAAAGAAGGTTTCAAATACACAGTATTGCCAGAGGCTGTCCAAGCCGGTTTTGATACTCTGTACTTCAATCCTCTCGACGTTGATTCTGTTCACTGGAATCCATTAGACCTGCCACCAAATACTTTTGCTTCGTCTATCGTTCAAGACGTCAACGCACTCGACGCTGAAGAGCAACACTGGGCAGAACGCGACATGGGCTACATCGAAGGTCTCGCTCAACTCCTCAAATGGGGTGCGGTGCAAGTCATCGGTGAAGATGAAAACGGTCAAGCTTCGGAATTGGAACAGCTTCCGTGCAATCCTCGCGGTTTGATGAAGCTGGTCAACAATCGTCGCAACATCGTCGAGTCCTTGAGACAGGCGAAGTCCAATCCTGAAATCAACAGCGCCGAGCTCAGCGAAATGACTCAACGTCTGTCATCGATCATCAGAACCGATGCCGACTGGGATAAAAACATCCAGGGTGTTCGCGGTCGTCTGAGAATGTTCAAGAACCCTGGTGTTCTGCGCGTGACCGAACAATCCAACATCGACCTCAAAGCGGCAATGCACAAGCCGACCGTACTGATCTTCGGTGCTCCGGCTTCCCTCGGACCCGACGCAGAATCGCTGGCCGGTTGCTTCGTCTATCAGATGCAACAAGCCTTGCACACCAGATACGGTACCGCTTCAGTTCTCCCATTGTTTGCGTTCTTCGATGAATACCAGACTTTGAACATTGACGTAGCCGGCAGACTGTCAGCTATCGTCCGGGGCGCCAACGGCGGATTGACACTCATCCTTCAGAACATCTCGCAAATCACCTCCGGTGGAAAAAACGCCGAAGCAGAAATGCGCACCATATTCTCCAACTGCGCGATTCGTGTCTGTCTGCACAACGCGGACGAACAGACGGCAGCATTCTTCTCCGAAGAAATTGGCAAACATGCCATCATCGTCCCCGGTATCGCCGACCACTACCAGTCGACCGGTTTCGGTATCTTCCCGTCCAGTTGGAACAGAATCCACTCGCAACAAGTTGTCGCTCGTGTTGACTCCGACACAATTAAACGGATGGAAAAACAACACGCTCTGGTATACCTGGCACCAGCCGGAGATCCTGAATTCGGCGAAACCAAGCCATTCATGGTCGACTTGAGAGGCATCGAAGAGATCGCCAGATTGCACCTCTTGCACAACGTCAGTGCACGTCGTGGTCCAAGTGGAGCTGCTCTGCCTCCAGGCGTTACTGGAGCACCGGGCGCACCTGGCGCAGCTGGTATCCCGGGGGCACCGGGGATGGCACCATCCTTTATGCAAGTTCCGAACGCCGGCGAAGCGATAAGCAATGCCTTCGGTCATCAGCAACAACCAGCAGCCCAGCATGCTCCTCAGAACGCAGCACCGGCTCAGCCAGAGCTGATCGCTCCACCGCAAACTGTCGGACAGTTGGCTCAAGTAGTCTCGACTGGTGTTCAATCAGTAATCACCAACTTCCTTGGCAAAACGCCGGCTGCGCAGAATGACGCGCCGCAGCAACAGCAGCAACCGAACGCATTCGCGCAAGTTCCAGTTGGTGCCGCAGAACTAGCAGTCGCTGGACAGTTGATGAGTCAAACTGGTGGCGCATATGGTGCTGGCGCTCCGCAAGGCGTTGGACCTGCTGGCGCCCCTGGGTTCTCCGAGATGTCGCAAAACGACCAGCTCGCCACCCTTCAAGCTGCTTCGCGCGCCGCCGCTCAATCAATGGGCGGGCCTTCGACCGACCCCTATGGATACGGGCAGATGCCTGCTGGTGCTGCACCTGGTTTCCCTCAGGGCAACGTCAATGACATCGCACAATCAGGTGTATACGCCAGAGCCGCAGCTTACAGTCAGACATCCGGCGCTTATGGCGATGTACCTTACGGGCAAACCGGTTCTGTCGCGCAGCCTATACAAGCGCCTGCAGCTGCTCCGGAAGCAGGCGAACGGATGTGCCCACATTGCAGCAAAAAAGCTGGCAAAGGCAAGTTCTGCATTGAGTGCGGACAAATGGTGGGTACCGCGGCTCCAGCCGCAGCACCAGCTGTGACACCGGACATGGTGCGACCTTTGAGCCCTAGTTATGCTGCTGCGCCACAAGCGATGCAAGCAGCTCAACCGCAGCAAGAAATTGCTCAAGCTCAGCAAGTTGTCGGACCGCTGGGTACACGCGGGAAGGATGCCGGTCGCCCACAACCACGCTACGGCGGACTGGAGGTCACTTCGCGTGACAGCCTCCCGGCTAAGAAACCTTCGCTGGCCGAGGCCGCAGCACAGATGAGTGGCGCCAATCCGTACACTCAGCAAGTCGACCCTCGACTCGCTTATGGCACTGGTGGCAACGCGAACGCTGGACCATTGTCGCAACGCACGGCTATGGAAAATGCCACCGCGGAGAATCCATATCAACGTTCCACGGTGACCAGTCTCAATCCTGATGTTTCGAAGTTCGGTTTGACTCAACCCTTACAACCGCAACAGCAACAACCACAGCCACAACCTCAACGTGACAAACAGGGAGTCGAGTTCTAAAAGGTCCGGTTGGATTAGACATAGTGAACTGTTGATCCAGTACTGCTCGTGGTGAATCAAAACGCCACGAGCCTTGCGTTGATTGGCACTATCCAGAAAACTCAGCCAGGCTTGAACAACGTTAGCTTTCTTGAAATATGCTATCTCCTACCTCGGGAAGAGAGTAGAAAAGGCTAAAATCGCACGAATAGTGCAACCGAGATATTCATGGGACGCAAAAAGACCGACGCAATAGATAAGACCTCCGCTTCGGAAATCGACACTCCAAAGAGAAGGACGGTCGTAAAGAAGAACGCCGGCAAAGCTGCTTCAATTTCCGCTGAGGACTTAATTTCCGCGTATAACGGTGAGCCGAGTGGCAGGGTTGATGGTGATGGAACCGGAGACGATGATATAACCATTGGTGGTGACACGACTTCTGGCGCTAATTGGTCTGAACCCGTCTTCGCGTCGGCGAAGACTGGCAAAACTGGCCGCAAGAATGTATCTGTTCTACATGACGTTGAATCGGTCGATTCGTCGTTCTCAGCGGAATCAGAAATCAGTGCTCCGCCGGAAGGGAAAACACACGATCTCAAACAACATAAGGATTTGCTCGCCGCGATAGTTGAATCCTCAAGCGATGCCATTGTTGGTCTGTCTGTCAATGGCGAAGTTCTGTCGTGGAACAAAGGCGCACGCGATCTTTTCAAGATTGACGACGAGCAAGCTATCGGTCAGAAAATTTCTTCCATCATATCCTCCAAAGAATCCTTGGTGCCCCTGGCTGGGACCTCTAGCGATACATTCGAGCACGCTTTCACCAGGCACGATGGACAGGCGCTGGATTTGTCAATCAAGATTTACCAAGTCGAAGGGGCTGGTGATGGCACCGTATATGGTGCTGCGATAATTCGGGATATAACGGTGCAAAAGCAGGCGGAGAAGGAATTGCTGTTAATGTCCCAGCAGCTGGTTGAGACCAACAAGCAGTTGGAGGAATATGCCTGGGTGGCGGCGCACGATTTGAAAGAACCACTCAGAACGATGGGAACCTATGCAAAGTTGGTCCATGATGAGTACTTGGACAAGCTGGATGAAGACGGTGAGCAGATGCTCTCGATCATCTATGGAAGCGCTACCAATGCGCTTGCTCGCATAGATGACACCTTGAAATATAGTTCGCTCTCTAAGAGTTCCTTCAATGCTGAAACCGTAAATCTAAATCAAGTAGTTAAGACGGTCGTAATTGATCTTACGAAAGCTATCACCGAATGTGGTGCCAACATCATGGTGGCCAAGCTTCCGACGGTCATCGGCAATCGAGATATGCTTGCCGGTCTGTTTCAAAATCTGATCAGTAACGCACTAAAATTTCGTCGAAAGGTGTCGCCAGAGATTCGCATCAACGCTAAGGTTTCGAAAACTCAGGCGGTTATTACAGTTCAGGATAACGGCATCGGGGTTGATACTGCAGATTTTGAAATTATTTTTGGAATGTTCAAGCGCCTTGATAGCAGTTACCCGGGAACAGGTTTGGGCCTCTCAATAGCCAAGCGGATCGTCGACTTGCATAAGGGTAAAATCTGGTTGACGAGTGAACCAGGAAAAGGCACTACATTCTATGTGCAACTTCCTACTCCGTGACTGTTTGGGCTCTAAAAAACTCCGATATCGCGTTACCGGCGGAAGGGGCTGTTTATCCGCACTGACGCAATAGTGTGTAACATGAAATTTGACTGCTACTGTTCCGCTTGTTGAAACAAGTCCCAGAAAGAAACGTTCAGGGCTAAGGATACTTTTCGAAGTAGAGCGAGGCTGAACTGGTTGCCGGATTCAAATTGGACGAGTCTTGTTTCGGAACAGCCCACTCGTTTTGCTAAGTCCGAAGTCGACATTCCGCGTTGCCGTCTAACTTTCGAGACTGCGTGTGTGAGCCAGGTTGGCTTGTAATCGCTGATATCGGTTTCTAGTTTTTTCACGACAGTTTCCTACTGGTTCTTGTTTAAATTTGCGATCCTGGTCTCCAAACTGCAAGCGTTTACCTCAGAGATCCTGTCGTGTCCACCTGATCCTCTGTAAAACGTTATCGATTTGCTTGATTCATGTTGCGGAGGCTGAGTCTTAATGCGCTTTTCGCCGACTGCGTTCTCTTTCCGGATATAGCACGCGTCTGTGAGAGCTGTGCCAAAATCTACACTTTCGGCGCTTTTAAAATCGCCAGATCGCCTATTGTCTGCGGAGATATGGCGACGAATTTTATGGGTCGCTCAAAATTTTTCTGTCGTCGTTCGAGCAACGATGGTCTACAATATTTATTTAAGGGGTATAAATACGGATTACCGGTGGCGGTTGCGAC
>CAZRMH010000465.1:0-6100 GCA_964600935.1 uncultured Candidatus Obscuribacterales bacterium | reverse complement strand
GGCCGGTCGTTGGGGTTCACGACCGGACGGTTTCCGGGCTGGTTGCCGGGCCGGTCGTTGGGGTTCACGACCGGACGGTTTCCGGGCTGGTTGCCGGGCCGGTTTCCAGGCTGGAAATTGGGAATCTGAGTTCGCGGCAGCTGCTGCTCTCGCGGTTGTAACTGCGGTTGTTGCTGCCGCGGTTGGAATTGCGGTTGCTGTGGCCGCGGCTGTAACTGCGGTTGCTGCGGCCGCGGCTGGAATTGCGGTTGCTGCGGCCGCGGCGGGGATTGCGGTTGCTGCTGCCGCGGTTGGAATTGCGGTTGTTGTGGCCGCGGCTGTAACTGCGGTTGCTGCGGCCGCGGCTGGAATTGCGGTTGTTGTTGCCGCGGTTGGAACTGAGGTTGTTGTTGCCGCGGTTGGAATTGCGGTTGCGTCGGACGAGAGCCGCCTCCAACGCCGTTCACCGCACGCCCACCGTTTTGTCCACCGCCCCCACGACCATTGTCGCCAGCTTCTGCGCCACCAATGGCGAAACCAAAGCTCAATGCGACAAGCAAAGTAAGAAATCGCATTTTCATGCCGTTTTCCTTTCGAAAAGAATCAGTCCGTCTCGAAGACGGCACTGCCAAAAGATGCAGCACGAAACCGGACTACACTGCCCGTGGTGCTGCGCTAGACTACTCTCGAACTGTACACTTCAGCACGAACATCGTATGACTATGTTTTTTTCTCCGAGAACAAGTCAGTGAGGCGCTCGCCAACGCAGCGAGCAATCTCGAACGACGAATCACCCAACACCACCACGTGGAGAAAACGAGCCTTGCGATTAAGGGTTTTGTAGCTCTAGTAGTGCCTGTTGACCAGTAAAAAAAATCAGGGTGATGTTGACCACGCTAACATCGTAATGAGCGTTTTAGAAATGCAATTCATGATTTCAAACTCGTTTCTTTTCAAATATAGATTCTCAGAGTAAGCGCTTTGGATATTCTGTATGATTGCCTGCGTGAGTTTGAACCACGGTAGAAGTGAGATTTAAATGAAAAAAGAAATCCTGATTGCAATTGCCACAGTAGCCAATTTAGGCGGCTGGCAACCATGTCTTGCACAAACAGAAATCAACGCTTTCGTCTGCTCGGATGAGAAGTGGAACCAACTGATTAAAGATGGTCAGTGCGCACTGGATAACAACAAAGCAATGCCTGCAATCGGTGTCTTCAAACGAGCCCTGAGTCAAATTCAACGAAGCCAGCAAGACGAAAAAGCGACTAACCGGATGACTGCGATTACCAACGTGAAACTTGGTCGCGCCTACATCGCCCGAGGAGAGTATGCCAAAGCGGACCAAGCCTTCAAGGACGCGAAAATTGCGTACGACAAACTCTCAATCGATGACGCTGAGCTTCGCACCGCATCCGACGAGCTAGCAAAGTATTTCAAATCGATAGACCCGAACTCACTAGGCGAGTCGGTGACCACCTACTTGAAAGAGGCAAATGTGAGCAGCATAGCCATTTTCCTAAAAAAGGACGAAGGTGATTTGATTGAAATCACGCTACCGCAAAAGTACGTGAAACCGCTCGATTCAAAGGATGTACCAAAAGTCAGTTTCAACAAAAAAGTAAGTTTTCAGTTTCTCTCAAAACCAAACGGCGATTACCAAGTTTCCAAAATCCAGGGCATGCAAGTTCTTGCAAAATCGCTCTGGGTGAACCTTATGGAATCGCTGTTTAAGGTCGGAGAGACTCCCGTGGCTGAAGTGACAGCAGGCAAAATGGGAGTGACTAAAACAGTCACTGTAAACATCCCGACTGAGATGTACAAATCGACCAAACAAATGCTCGACAAGATGATTGCGTCGATCAAGGGACAACCTGCATACGCCGCCGAGATCGAAGATACCTCCAAGCACGCTGGCGCAGCGGCCGCTGAAAGCAGCTCTGATGGCAATACATCCAATTTCGGTACAAAATCTGAAATTCAAAATACGCCAAAATCGACAGAGTTCCCTACACCTGCAGCCGGCTCTTCAGGCGAAAATGGAATTACTCCTGCAACTAACGAGTCTATCCAGACGGAAACGTCGCCAGAAACTGGAGTCGCTCCAGCAAGCAGGACAGACGACGGCGAAATTGGTGACGGGAAGATTCAGTCGCACTGAATACTCCAATCGCCTGAAAACTTCCTCTTAAAAACCCTTTTGCTGACACACTTCAAGGGCTGATTTTTTGGCAGTGTTAATTCGGTCCACGCCGCGATCGCTTGGCAATTCAGGTGGGTTCGCTACAGTCAGTTAATATTTTCAACCGCTAGCGGTTGAAAATATTCGTCGCTCTGAGTCACTTCTGAATAATCTTGTCGGCACATCTTATGCTGAGAGGCACTAAGGTTCGATCGGTGATATAAACGAAATAGGTCAAAACCTAATAACGAGCAGCCATGAAAAATCTAACAAGACAAATCCCGCTCCTCTTGACGTTACTGGCTCTAAATTCAGTGCCCTCCGCAACTGCGGAAAATTTACCGGGACAAAAAGTCGAGGATAACAGCGGTAGCGTTTTCATGGAGGAAGTCTTGGATTCTGAAAAAGTAAAACAGGAAGAACAACGACTCAAAAAGAAAAGCACGCTTGAAAGAGCCCGTCCGAGCGACGAACAGTTACAAAACGTCGGCGTACAGGTCACTCCAAGTGGGTCGATTATTCCCCTGATTAATCGTGGCGCGCCACCCGTAAAACAAATGGGAACTCAGATGACAAGCTCGTTTGAACCACTATATCCGGGCTACTTAGTAATGCCTGGTCGACCATATCCAGGGGCACCGATTGGCGCTCCAGGCACTGGCATAGCGCCGCTCGGCGGTGTGGTGCCAATTCCGTACGGACCGGGCTATGTCCTCAATTCTCCAGGCTACAGCTACACATGGGACAGTACTCCTGGTGCACCGGCCGCGCCACCATCCTCGGTGACAACCAGCGGCTCGATCCAGACAGGACCGTTTGTGGGCGGTTATGCCGGACGAGGTTGGAACGGTCGGATGCAAGGCGGCGCAGTAATTGGCGTGCCTACGAATACACAGTTTCAGTCGACCACCACGTTCACACCAATCCCACCTTCTACACCGACGAACACACAGCAACCCTGAGCGACATTCCAGGAACGTAGATAAATTCTACGCCTTTAGTGGTATGGGATAGCAGTTGAGTTAAAATCAATCCACTAAAGCAAGGGGTGTCCAGGTTTGTGGACCAGATTTTTGGAAGCATCGTGGCCCGAGTGCAAGCTGGCTAAACCGGCATCGGAAGCCATGATTGAAAAGTGTGAAAGTGAGCTGAGCTTTACTCTGCCGCTTCCGCTCTTGCAATTACTAAGAGAAACCGACGGTGTAACCGGTCCGAACGGCGAAGTTCTGATTTTCCCGATCGAAGAGATTCTTGAATGCAACGTCGACATGTGGTTCAACAACGAATACGAAGGGGTCTATCTCCCTTTTGTGAGCATGCTGTTCTTCGGCAGCGACGAAGAAGAAAATTTGTTCGCGTACCCGATTCTCGGCGACCGTCCAGACAAGAGCAAGGTATTCCGCTGGCGCCGGGACACAGACAGTCGCATTTATTACGCAAACGGTCTTGAACAGTATTTCTACATGCAGTGGAAGTGCTCGGAGCAACACAATTCCAAACTCTGGGATCAAACGATTAACTGCAAAGACTTCGATGACTACAAGACTTTCATGCAAACCATGAACCAAGACGACTTTTCACCTGGTGATTTTTCTCCGGAGAATATGAGCGGATAAATCAGATTTGGACAAGAAGAGAGAACGCGAATTCAGCAAACTACTCAGTTTCGTTTTGAGACACGATCCCGCTTTCGCCGGCTTGAAGCCTGACCGGGCGGGTTGGGTTTCCGTCCACGAGCTTCTATCGGGTCTTTCGGCACAGGGAAAAACTCTATCGGAAGAGGAACTCTTTCAAGTCGTCGACAATAGCGACAAGAAGCGATTCGCCCTGAGCGAGGATGGACAGCGCATTCGCACAAGCCAGGGGCATTCGATTGAGGTCGAACTCGGTTACCAACCGACCGAACCACCAGAGATCCTCTATCACGGCACGGCAAGCCGGTTTATCAAAGCGATAGCAGACGAAGGTCTGACTAAACGTGCGCGCCATCACGTACATTTATCAGCTTCAACTGAAACCGCATCTAATGTCGGACAGCGGTATGGAACACTAGTTTTGCTCAGAGTCAGAGCTGGGCAGATGCATCGAAAGGGATACGTTTTTCTGTTGTCGGAAAATGGAGTATGGTTAACCGACAATGTTCCGTCGGAGTTTATTGAGTTTCCAGAGGTTTCGACCGCGGATTAAACAGCTTGATTTCTTTTCGACGAAAGAAAAATCGAGCCCATGGTCTTCTGCAACCGAACAAGAACCTCGCACAAGCTCCGCCAGCTCAGTCAGGGTGAATCCGCGCTTTCTCAGTACATTCTCACTTTAGAAACCAGCCACTTTGTAGTTTTGATATGACGCCTGTCAGTACGGTGCTAGTCGACCGACTTTGTTCCAAATTCACAGATCACTGCTTCAAGAACTAACCAACATCTGATCGTGCTTTCCGACTGGAACTTTCATCGGTTCCAAGTAGGAGCATGGCTTGAAGCATTAGACCTGAGTCGGTCGTCACCTGCATGCCTACTCATGCCAACAGCTAAACCGAACTGGAGTTTACATGTCAAACCCTGATCGCAGCTCACTCAAGGCAGTCGACGTCTCGACCGCTTCCCGAAAACAAATTTCCATCTCGCGTGCGGATCTCGACTGGGCTTCCAGTCAAGGACTGCTCCCATCAAACCAGGCATCCAGCCTGTGGGATGCACTCGTCGCTCGCACGAGCACGAACACCGAATCGAAGTTCGATCTCGCCAACCTCGCCTATTACGGGGGCGCTTCAATCGTGCTCATCGCAATGGCGATTTTCATGGCGCTGATCACTGCTCAGTACCAGACGCCGGCCCTGATTGGCACGTCGTTCGCCTACATCCTCGCCTTCGTCGGACTCGGTTATCACCTGTTCTTCCGCAAGGGCATGACTGTACCCGGTGGTCTGATGTTCACGCTCGCCGTATCTCTCACGCCCGTCTTACTGTTCGGCATTCTCTCCCTGAACGGCGCCAACAACCTTAACTCGTCTACCGAGCTGTTGCTCGAGGTCGCGACCATCGCAGCGTCCGTCATCGCCTTGACGTTCGTGCGTTTCCCGTTCTTGACCATGCCACTGTTCGCAGCGCTCTGGTTCATGAGCATGACCGTCACCAGCATGGTCGGAAATCATGGCAGCTTCTTCTGGGGCAACGACCAGCTTGTGGTTTCGATGATCTTCGGCGCCGCGATGACCGCAATGTCATTCGCCGTCGATCGCCGCACCAAGGAAGACTTTTCCTTCTGGGGATATCTCTTCGGTGTTTCCAGCTTCTGGTTGTCACTCACGTTCCTGGACAAGGGCGGTCAGCTCGGTATGCTCGCTTACTTCGCCGTCAACCTCGGACTACTGCTCGCATCCGTGCTGATTCAGCGCCGCATTTTCCTGACCGCCGGCGCGCTCGGTTCGACTGGATATTTGATGTACTTGTCGTACGACATCTTCCAGAACTCCATGGCGTTTCCGATCGTCCTTTCGGCAATCGGTGTCGGCGTGATCTTCCTGGGCATCACTTATCACAAGAACAAACAGCGCGTGGATGACTTCATCCTGCGCTCGCTGCCGTCGTCGCTGACGCGCTCGTTGCCCCGCAATCGCTAACGGTCTCAGCCAAATCGTTTGGCGCCCGCCAGCACTGATTTGCTGACGTCGTTCTAGCGCAAGCTGTACCGCCCGCATAGCGACTCCTACCGTAGAAGCACGTCCTGTCCAACTCCGACAGGACGTCGCTTCTCCGAACCCTAGTTTGTTGTAAGAGGGCGCATCCGCAAATGAACGGACGGGTGCGTTCTCTCTTCGAGAACATTGTACGAGTTGCTATAGTACAATTCCACAATCGATAATCGACTGAGGCTGTCCAATCGGTCGTTGAAATTGAAGATGACCCATCCCTGGGAAAAGTCGAATTGCCTAATTTACCG
>CAZRMH010000464.1:0-6106 GCA_964600935.1 uncultured Candidatus Obscuribacterales bacterium | reverse complement strand
GTACGTCGTTCTTTTGCCCGCGCGGTTTCTTTGCATTCGGCGCCGAAACCCTATTTGCGCTACCGAGCGCCTTTAGCGCCCAACCAACACCCTGAGCGCTCATTCGCCCACCGATCATGTTTGAAATCAGTCCATAAGTTAGAACTCTACCTTTCGGAATGCTCTGCACAATTTTGTAGATTTCGGTGTAGACGTGAGCCATAAAGTGAAGTGAAACTAGAGCAAGCGCCGGCGACAATCAGCACAAAAAACCTTCAATCCGTTTGGTTTAAAAAAACGAATCTCTTCCCATTTCCGAGAATACGCGACGTACTGACGATCGTCGCTCAATCCGCGATAAGCGATGTGCACAACGCCATTGCAGCAGTCTTCGCCTTCCGGCTCAGCAGGCGCCTCCACGGCAGCTTTGCCGGTGAGCTTTTGAACGAATTGGCGAATTATTTGCAACACCCGGTCCGAGCCTTATGAAGTTCGAGTATGGGAACTTCCCCATTGAGGACGAAGTGTATAGATCATAACTTGTAGTCACTCTTATAACTGGGACTTATGGCAGAGCCGTTTGCAAAAAGTGAAACTCAGTCTTCTGGTCGTGGCGACACACCGACTCCCGCGTGGCATGACAGCCTCGAGCTGAAACATATCGCTTTAGAAACGCAGCTGCGGCACTTCAATAAGGCTGAGAGCGACGACACGACCAGCCCGGCAAACTTGCTGTTCGAAGCTGGCTACAACGTCGCTTATCACGGCGGGCAATCCGTTGTTCGAAGTGTCGGACAGCTGACAGACGATGCGTTGGATACCGGCACGAAGTACGCCGACATGGTGACAATCATGCCAAAACCCGACGAAGCCGCTTTTCGGTCTAATCGGTGGTATGCCCAACAACTTGGAGCAGGCATCGGTTTCATGGCCCCTTTTGCGATTACTCATGCGGGTCTTAAAACTGCTGGGCTGACGGCGACAGCCAGAACAGGTGGAACTCTAGCCTCAACCGGCAGACTCTTTACCGGCGCTAACGCCATCCGTTTAGCTGAAGGAGCCACGACCGGTTTCATTTCGGACTTCACCTTCCGACCGGTCGAAGAGGGCGAAGGCAATCACCTGATGGCGAGGACAAAACACGGTTTTGTCGGAGCCGCAGTTATGACAACCATGACCGCAGGAAGTCTGGGATTACGCAACGCGACCCGCTCCTATGCTGCGTCAATCGCCGGGGATGGCTTAGCGAATAAAACAGCACGCCTGGTCTATGACGGCTCAATCGGCATCACATCAGGCGCTCCAGCCGGTGCAGCCAGCGCCGAATTGAATGCTCGGATTTGGGACGGTCGGGGCGCAACCGGGAAGGAACTCTGGGAAGGCGCATACACAATGGCTTGGACCGGCGGCGTCTTATCCATGCGCGAAATTATTCCAAGAGACACCAACCTCGGACAAGCAGCGAAATCCACCGATAATGAGTCCGGAACAGGTTTACGAGGCAGAGACAATTTCGGCTACTACGGAAACAATCGCGATAAAGGTTTCCTTCAAAGATCAATCGACAAATTCACGGACTTTCGTATCCGCACAAAATGGGCACTGCAAGATGGTTACACAGAAGCCCGTCGCTCCACATACTCGCTTTTAAACGACTACAACATGCGTCATCCAATTAAGCGGGCACGTGATTATGTTTTTCCAGTCGAAGCTGCAGACCCGACTCCACGCGCTCCTCTGACGAAAGAGAACAATCCGATTACAGTGTTCGAGCGCGAACTTCCTAAGTATGTCGAAGCGATTGAAGCAAAAGAAAGAGCTATGAATGAAACTCCTGATCGTCGCAAGCAATACGAGATTTTCGTCGAGATGCGCGAGGTGCGCACAGAATTCGCGCTTAAACTGCTCAATATTTGGCATGGCAACGCAGAACAACCTGGTATTAAAAACCACACGGATGCTGAACTCACTAACGCAGGTGCCACCACCAGTAGAGTCGCGCAAATTCGCAACGCAATGACTCAAACAGCTAAAGGCGAGTCGATGCGAATGGGTCCAATGAGCGAAGCCATACTGGGACTCTCGCCGAAACCCGTCGATGGTCCGTCAGAGCACTACGATTTACTTGACGCTTTAGGACCGGCAAAGGAGCGATTCTACGGTTACAACGAACGCGACCTCTACAAAAAAATGCAGATGCCGACGGAACACGCAATCAAAGATCATGAGTATGGAACCCCCGTTGAATGGTTCCCAAATCAGCCTGACAAAGCCATTCCCGACATGTACCACGGCACCATGTCAGGCAGCCTGCCATCAATATTGACAGAGGGCACAATGTATCACGCCAGGGAACTGCGGCTGCGTGGTATCACTCAAAAAACAGGCGAGAGTGCCAACGAACAATATGGTCGACAAAACATTTCGGTGACGCGAGATTTCAACGAAGCTTTCGCATATCATCGACACAGTCCGGCATACCTTACAGACTTTCCCGTCGTCTTTGGCATTTCACGCGATGTCGCACCCAGACTGCGTCAAGCAGGGATGATCGAACCCGGCGAGCTGATAATCGACCGAATGAAAGTTGGACCGACTTTGCTCAGCCGCGCAGCCGGGCGCAATCCCGATATCGGGCATATCATCGTTCCCGATAGCGAAGTGCCCGCAGTCGAAGCACAACTGAAATCCGTCCGCATCAGTGGCGTTCAAGTTATCGGTTTAAATCAACTAAAATCGCCAACATGGATCAAAGAACCGGTACCCGAGCCGCTGCCGCACGAGCTTGATTTTGGTGAACCATCTCCGGTCGGCGGACGCTGATATTACAAATGTCCGTTCGTGACTTGCTTGCCTAGCGCTTTCATGGCACCCAGACCAGCCTCGAGTGAAACGACGGTGTGTTTGGTAGGATAGAGAAATGAAAATTCGAAAAAAACAGTTATCACTGGCCATCGCAGCAATTGCTTGCTGCTGCGTACTCTTCACTGTGGGCGTCAGCTTCGGGTTGACTAACAAGGGACCGCTAATTGATGAACGCGTCAAAGTCATCCCACCGAAATTTGGACATGCACCGGTACGAGAGGCCACGATCGCGACAGCCAAAGACGTTCTTCGAAAACTACCTCCAAAAGTCTACAACTTGCTGGAAGAGGGCGGCGGATCAGTCTACCTGGCTCCTAACATCGAAGACAATTGGCCGGGTTCTGGCGATGGCATAAAACCTGGAACGTCCAATGAGACGATGGGTGAAGAAAACGGCAGGTGCTACGGACGCGATGCCTGGATTTACGAGTCGGAGAAAGTTCGAGGCAGCCACGAACTCAAGCCTCCTCGCTCGCAAGATTTTCAAAGGAAAACACTGTATCAAATTCTTGGTCACGCCATTAACGACTCAATGGGAGTGATGACCAACAGTGATGAACTCAAAAATGCTTATAACGAAGATCTGAACGCAATGCCAGACGAAGACAGGGTGGGGTACTTGAACGAATTGGAAAAGCCCGATGCTGAGCGCGCACTACACTGCTCCGAAATAATTGGTGTGATAATCGGCGGCGATCCATACAAGCACCGAACTACTATTCTGCAAGATTTGCCGAGGACTACAGCCTACCTGAAGAAGCGTTTGGAAATCAGGTAGTGTTTAAAGAAACAGAGCGGCTGTTCTAAACCGCTCCAACTTTGGATAAAAAAATTTCTGAGACAAAAAAATTCTCTCTCGAGAAAAATTTTGTGTTCGACTCCGGTTTACGAAGTGCGATCACACCGGATGAAACCGGCGGCCTGGGCTAGGCTGGAGTCAGCAAACGAATCAGTCCCATGCCGATAAAGAACATTATTCCGCCAATCACCATCGCTGGCATAAGCGCTAAATGGAGAATCAAATTCAAAACAACCGTCAGCACCACACTTAGTACCAAACTAAGAATCAAACTTGGGATCAACGCAATTACCATAACTCAAACCTCTTCATAGATGCTTTTGAGATAGCATGATGATCAAAAAAGATGCTTTCCCTGCCCTTTCTCAAGGCGAAGGACACCACATTCGGTGCTTAATTCTAATCACACCCGACTAGCCGGTAGCGTGACCTTAAAAGTAGAACCCTTTCCAACAGTTGACTCCACATCAATAGTTCCGTAATGTCGCGCGACTATCTCGTTGGTAATCGCCAGTCCTAGACCGGAACCGCCGGCGCCACCGGCTTCACGAGCACGCGATTTTTCACCGCGATAGAAACGTTCAAATATATGCGGCAAATCTTCTGCAGCAATCCCCGCGCCGGTATCTTGAATTACAACTTGTACGCGTCTGGCGTCAGACTCCTCGCAAGCAAGCGAGACGCGCCCCCCGGACGGAGTGTAGTTAATTGCGTTACCAAGCAGGTTGATGAAAGCCCGTTGCAATTGATCCGCGTTTCCTTTTAAACGAAAGCCGACACCATTAGGCGACTCCAACCAATCGGGCACAGTCAAGTGGACATCTTTATTCTGCGCTTGATTTCGCAACTGGTCGACCGCCTCACTGAGAATCTGATTGAGACTGACATCATGTTGCCAATCCTTTATATCCATAGTTGACGAATCAAGTTTCGAGATATCCAGCAAATCGCGAATTAAGCTTGTTTGCCGTTCCACGAGCTTCTCCAGCGATATCAAGAACTTACCACGCAGCGATGGATCCTCTGCAGCACCAGCCATCATGGCATCCACGACCGATCCAATTGCCATCGTCGGCGTTTTCAATTCATGACTGGCATTAGCGATAAACTCCTGGCGAAGCCTTTCTTGCTCACGTAAACGTCCGATCATCTGGTTGAACGATAAACTCAATTCACCGATTTCATCACGACGGCTCACCGGCAAGAATGTATTCAAATCACCTGATATTGAGATTTCCTTGGCGAGCTTGCTGACTTCCTTCACAGGTCGGTTTACTTTTTCAGCCAGCCACAAACTGATAAGAACGGTTATAACCCCTGTCGCCAAGATGATTTCGAGAAACACGATCAAATCTCGTCGGAGCCGTTGCTCAACTTCGGTGAGCTGAATCCCCACTCGAACTACGCCAGCAGTGAGACCAGCTGACCGAATGGGATAAGCGACGTACATCCAATTCGTATTGGTTGATCGCTCGTTTCTTTTATAAATAGCAATGATTCCGGCAAGCGCGTCATTGATTTCCGAATCACCCGAGATGTTTTGACCCTGCCCGTCAGCCTTTGTGCGTTCATGCGACTCCTGGCGCTCATCGATTATTTCATCTTCGGGACCGGAGTCAGCAAGCACGTGCCCATCTTTGTCTACAACGGTAATCGCAACACCAACCTTGGTGGCACGCCGGTCAACAGCTTCCTGAATGCGCATGCGAGCAGCGTTCGAATCGAGCGTCAAATCGCTGTCAATTTCAAGAGCGAGGTTGACGGCTTCGACTTCGAGTTGCCTCTGCAGATCTGTAGTCGACTCACTTTTGATTGTTACCAGCGCCCAGAAACTGACCGCTAAAAGGGCGATCGTAATAATCAGTAGGTACGTGAATAGAAGTTGGTTTGCCAGACTGCTGAAAAACCATCTGTGGATTGTATTTTGAAAGAGCGTTTTAATCCGATTCAAAAAAGCCGCCAACCTTACTTCGAAACTCGCGCCAGTACCTTTCCATCGTAACGCGAATTTCGCAACTACTCAAAGGTGAGCACTTTACGTCCTCCACCACAGCAGACGAATTTCGTGCAACCCAGAATTCATAAGCGTTTTCAAATTCAAAAAATCAACCGGATGATTACACGCCACCGTCAGTCTCAACCAGGGAACTAAGTGCTTCAAAAGAAACTTACGGTCCAGCAGGAGTCACTGCGCTGGAAGAACCAATGGCGTTGAGCTCAAGAGGTCGAATCGGAAAACACGCGGCGCTTACGTAAGATATGTCCGATTTTTTCACGCAATTTTTACTTCGCCGCTGAGTGCCGCAACTGGTAGTCCCCCAAGGGACAATCAAGGTTTATCAGTCTCAGGATTATAAAAACCACTCAAGACGTTTAAGACAAAACGGATTTTGTGTGGGAAACTGATGTTTGTAACTATAATTCCGAAAAGGAAGGATAGTAGTAAGTTCTGGAGGTCTATAC
>CAZRMH010000463.1:0-6121 GCA_964600935.1 uncultured Candidatus Obscuribacterales bacterium | reverse complement strand
GGAAGAACCGATTTCGCCTATGGTCAAAGTCCCCAACTCATTCTGACGCTTTATCAGAGAGTTTGAAATCGCGTCCGTTGCTGGATTGATTTTGCCAAAATCAGCAAGTCGATCGTAGGTACTCACCGACTGATTTGCTGATCTAGAATTTGTGGACGGCGAGAGGTCCAAAGTAAGAGGCGAATTCGTTGCCTTTCGACTTGAAGGCTCAAGCGGCGGCGGCGTCGAGGTACGTGTGAACGGTGTAGGTGGATCTGCGACGATAGTAACGTCTCCATCAAGCTGGATAGCGGAAGCGGACAGTTTACCCGTACTGAAAATCAAGTTAGTGTTAACTCCACTAAGCGTGTTGTTGGGCGCAAGGGCTACGATTCCATTGTTGAAAAACACGCTTCCAGGTGTAGTCACGGTCACATTCGCAGGAGTCGTACCTAACACCATCGGCGGTGGCCCGCTTCCGATAAAAATCTGAATCTCGCCAGCGCCGTTATCGAAACTCATTATCGAAGCACCTTTTCCAATCTCAATCTTGGTGGTCTTCTGGGTGCCTAAATTGTTCAGCACGATTTGACCATTGGTTGTCTTGAGCTCCGCTGAGTCGGCGACTTTCAGCAAACCGCGCGCGTTACGAATAGAAATGGACTGGGCGGTGATATCGCCAACTTCCAGCGATCCATTCGTTTCGTAGAAGAAATTCCCAACGGTCGAAGCACTAATTATTTTGGAGTCAGAACGCGTGTTGTTGAAGATGCTCACCGTACCAGCACCTGCCGCAGGGCCGACGACTGTAAGGTTTGAATTATTCGTTATGAAGGGCGAATTGAAACTGCCAATGTCCGCACCACTAACCAACGTGACACTGGAACCGTTAACTACATTTTTTGCGTTACTCTGCACGAATGATCCACTAGTGATAAGCACCACGTCTTGAGTATTTTTGCCACCAATTGCCTTATTCAAAGTAATGTTGCCGCCATTCGTGGTCGTCTGGAGCCTGACCGCCTTTGCTCGGCTCGTTGAGCTGTTAACCAACAAACCACGATTAGCTGTCACGTCGACTGCTCCATCCATGCTTAGTTTGCTGAGAATAAAATTCGTCTTGGCGTCTAACGCGAGAAACGCGTCGCCTTTACCTTCGATTGAGATTGTTGTCGCTGAGGTCGTCACACGAGAAGCTAACGTGCCTATAGATCCCCCTGCCGAGACCGACAGAAGGTTTGTTTGCAAAGCCAAAGGCAGAGCATTGTTGAAAATTGATCCTGCACGAGTTTCGAGATTTATGGATACAGGAGCAATCAAAAAACCCTGAAGCGTGATATTCGAATTCGTTTTTCCGGATGAAATAAGGCTGATCGTTGAACCGAAAATGTTGTCTGCAACTAAAATACCGCCCTTTGTCTTGACCGCAAACGAATCGTCTGTGCTCGAATAGTTTATCGACAACAGACCATCTCGTGAATTGGAGATATTGACCGGACCTGCTGTGGTGACTTGAATTTCATTGGTATCAACTTTTATGGTCTTTCCGTTGTTAATATTGCCACCACCATTGGTGTACAGAATCACGGAGTCGGCCGTAATCGATTTCGATAAAGTGATTGCTGAAGTTCCAGTTGGCGAAAACCCTGACATTGACACAGACTCAGTGCCGGCATTCCCCAGTGCGCCGGTGATCTCCAACTGGGTCGCGGAGTACGAGAGCGTGCCGACATCTTTGGTGTCCACGTTCTGTTTAAGCACACCACCGACTACTATTTCCATATCGCCGTTGACCACGCCTTTTACTGAGTACCCAGCAGTCAGACCATTTATTGTCTTCTTGTTTGCAATATCGAAAACTGATTTTGCTAAGCTAGTCACAGACAGTCGACCACCGTTCCCGCTGCCCACACCGTCGGCAGATAGCAAGCCGTTGACGACAAACTTACCGGTCGCCGATAGTTGAGATGCATACAGAGTTATGTCAGCGCCATCTCCTGAACTACCTCTCGGTGAAGTGTGGAGAAATTTCGTGTCTACAATGAAATTAAATCCGGACCGGGCATTCACGGTGCCACCGTCTCCGGAGATTTCGCCGCCTCTAGCAAACAGTTCAAAATTGCCTGCGCCAGCGCCAATCTCTAGTCCACTATTCACACCATTTTGAATCGTGATAGAACCGCCGTCCCCAATACCGACCCCCTCAGCGCTGAGCACAAGGTGTTGATTATTAGCGGTTTGAAGTTTATTTCCTGCAGCGAGGACGATGCTTCCACCATCTCCGTTTGCGCCTCGAACGGAAACTTTTAGACCTGATTGATCTACCGTAAGGTCCCCTGCCGTTGTCACCTCTACGCTCCCGCCGCTGCCACCCAATAGTCCGCTTTGAGCCTCCAAGTAGATATTGCCTGCCGACGTGCCCACGGTGGTCAGCGGAACCACAGAGCTGGTAACGACTCGAAGGGCAGTGCCACCATTGCCAGTACCAATACCGTTAGCAACAAGCTGCAATGGCACGTTACCAGAGTCAAAATAATTCAAGATTCCTGAGCGAAGTTCAATTTTACCGCCGCTTCCGACTATTCCTGCTCCGCTAACATCGATTGTCGATTCGGGAATTGTAATTTCAGACGCAGTCAAACTGAGTGTGGCACCGTTTCCTGAAACAACTGAGTACTTGAGAGCGTCTTTTGCTATCTCGATAATTCCGTCGCTGAGTATGATTGAGCCAGCGTTACCACTAACACTGCCGCCTCTGACGTCGATCGATTTGATTGAACTAGGTGAAACTGAACCAACTGTCAGCTTGTTTGAAGATGAAAAGCCAGCGCGTACAACGACAGAACCGGCGTCGCCATTAGATGTTCCGCTTGCATCCAGATCTCCAAGTAACACCGTACCCTTGGTCTCGATTGAGATGTTTCCGCCGAGTGAACGCAAATCAGTAGCGACGATTTCGCGAGGCGTGTTGAAATCGAAAATACTCGCTGGAGTTGCGACAATCGAATTTCCCGTCGTGATGGCGCCCGCCGCGTTGAAAGTAATGAAATTGTCATCCGAAGCTTTGGGTTGCCTATTAATCAGAGTGATGTTGTTAGCGCCAGCTCCACCTGCGTGAGTGACAGTGCCCAATTGGATCAATCTGTTCGCAATGACAGTGACGTCTCCAAAGGCACCAGCTCCGTTGCCACTAGCATCGAGGTTACTGGTAGTCGGAAGTACGATGGTTCCTTTTGAATTTAAGATCCCTCCACTGACATTCCCTGCATAAGCTGCGATGGTGATGCTTCCACCGCGGTTATCACCGGACGTTGAATTGCTGGAGATTAACAATGTAGGACTCGCGTTACTGAAATCAACGTTTCCGCCTGTCACTGTTGCGCCTGCAAAAGTGACATCCCCGGTCGCCGCAGTGCCTGGAATGGTGCTCGTAGCAGATCCAGCTGCGAAACTAACATTGACTCCGGCAATGATGTGTATGTCGTATCCTTGCGCTCCACTCGTGCTGATTTTAGTCGTCTTGGCGGTGGCAATAATGTCGCCCGAAGCGATGATCGCGAGTGCTTCACCAACCGCGATGTCTCCGTCAATCGTGATGTCTCCGCTGTCGTTGTAGTATGTCGGATCACCACAAAGATTTTGATTGCCAATAGTCAGCATGTCCGTACTTGCTTTGACATGCGCTGCTGCACCTTCGGAATTTACCTTACCGGTCAGCTCGTCTACGTCAACGGTGACTAGCCCTTTGCCCGAGTGCAAATTCAAATTTCTCGAGTAAAGGTCACCACCAATAAGGTTGGTGTTGTCCGATCCCTGATAGCCTGTCTCTCGCAAAACAATATCGCCAGTGGTGGCACTAATGATTCCACTACGATTATCTATGTTCAGCGCAGAGCCACTTTGACTTGCGCTGAAGGTGATGCCTCCTTTAACCGACTCAATGCTACCGCTGTTTCGTATGTCGTTTGCCGTCAACTTAATATTCGAATCGGCAATGATCCTGGCTGAATTTCCATTGGATACATTCTTGATAATGCCACTAGAGGTGATGTCGAGTTTTCCGGATATCGCTATTGTTCCATTGTTTGTGAAATCCCCTGCCGCATTCAATCCGAGGTCAATTGAACCATCTTTGCGAGCCAAAGCTACAATGCTCGCACCAGCGTGATTCGTTATATCGTTAGCAAAAAGCTGCGTGGTAGCATGCTTGCCGACCAAGATTTCGGTAATCGATCCGTAGTTAGTGAGGTCGCCCGCAATTTCGAAGCTCGAGCGAGCACTGACTCGATCTACAGCACCGACATTAATTGGTATCGTCAGGTCAGTTACATTGAAAACATCAGAATTTGCACTCAATGTTTTAAACGAGAATGAGCCACCAACTGCCCGTCCCGCACCATCAATGGTGATGGTTTGTCTGCCCCTCTCCGTCTGTTGAACAGCGACTAGCTCTGCGGCAGTGACGGAATCGCCAGCAGACAATACTCGTTTGGTTCCATCTACATCGATAGTGATTGACCCTTTACGATCGAACAATTCCGTTGGTAAAACTATGTTTCTGATATCGGATGACAAATCCAACGCGACATCATTTCCTCGAATTTGCAAATCCGCCGGGTTAATAGCTTGGTGAAGCTCAATTCTCACCGCACGCGCGGCTAACCTATCCAACTTATTTTGTACGCGTGTTTCTCTATTGATCTCGACACTTTGAGGGGGGCGAATATGAACTTGCGCAGCTGCCGCTCGATTATCTCGAATTTGGGTCTTATAGATAGTTCGCGCTTGATACCGGTCGATGTCCGGGTTATTCTGCCTGAACTCGCGAAAGTCAGAGCGCGCCTGAGCCTTTAGTCCACAAGAGAGGAGCAACGCTCCACTGATTAAAAAGGTGGACCCGATATTGGAATCGGACAGCAGAAAACGTCTGTGCATGAAAACCCCCCGCAGGCGAACTATCTGTAAGTATATACTACAGCTGAATTCTAAGTGCCTTAGCCGAAGACAATAGCGCGCGGAAAATACGTAGCAAGCGAAAGCTTTGATTGATTTGTGCTCACAGCGAATTTTGAGTTTTGTCGACTTATTTCTTGGTCCAAGGCGCGCTTGGGTTGATTCTGTGTAGGAAATCTCACGCTTTCTTCGATTACATAATTTTCTGACGCAGTTTGAATCTGCTCATACTAAGGGCTTGCAGCTGTCGCAGAGAGCGAAACTACGATGTAAATCTGATGTGCTCGAAGGCGTTTATAAATATCGCTAGTAGCATCTGTCTCTGCCACTATATGCGGTTGCACCAAAAGACGAATCGATCATATTATCTGTGCAGAATCATCGGCACGTGTAGCTCCATCGATCATAGTTTATGCTCTGTCCCAATTTGATGAACTTTTAAGCAAGAGGCTCAGGCTTCGCATGATGCAATCGGTTGAATGCTTTGTTTCAATTTGATTGTATATACTTCTGTCTATCGGGGGCGCTAAATCTTGTTTTCGCTAGTTGTCCGCCCCCAGAACACTGGTTGGTTCAATTGTTGATTAATGTTGTAGACCGACGGAGCCGGGCTTTTACTGCTGCTATGCTCGGTAAACGAGGTAAGCGAACATGGCATATCTAAACAATTATAAATTGATCGACGGGAACTCCAGGATTCGATCGTCGCTTAGCCCGACGGAGTTGGTTAGTCTGTTCAAGCAGAAAGTAGATTTTGCTCCACAGCCACGCAAACCGGTTGGAACGATGTCCATCGAGCCAATTCAGGAAGTCTGGAAGGTTGTGGGGACAATCAATTCATCTGAGTCTGAGCTGCGGATTCGCTATGACAGCCAGCTTAATTACGGTGTGGCGATACTGGTTGTGGCTATCAAGAAAGGTAGAAACGGCGGCTCCGATATTGATATGCACTTTGAGCAGGCTCGGTTCACCAAGCAGGACAAGATTATGGTCATCGGCGGCGCCGTTTTGTTCTGGGGAATGCTGTTGTTTACGATTGGATTGGTTCATCAGTTGGTGCCAGCATCCGAAGTGCAAAAGATCTGGAGCTGTGGCTTGTTCGTTACTGTTTTTTGCGGCGGTGGCATGCATCTGGGAACTAAATTCCAGTTCAAGACCCAGCAAGCGAGGGTTCTTAATTTCGTCCGGG
>CAZRMH010000462.1:0-6173 GCA_964600935.1 uncultured Candidatus Obscuribacterales bacterium | reverse complement strand
TTTGTAACTATAATTCCGAAAAGGAAGGATAGTAGTAAGTTCTGGAGGTCTATACCGAATGTCTACGGTGGCAAATGTAACCGATGCAACCTTCGAAGCAGAAGTTCTGAAGGCTGATATCCCGGTACTGGTAGACTTCTGGGCTCCGTGGTGTGGTCCTTGTAAGGCGGTAGCGCCTGTAGTTGAGGACCTGTCCAAGGATTTCGCAGGAAAGATCAAGGTAGTCAAATTGAATACCGATGAGAATCCTAAGACGGCCCAGGCGTATCACATTAGAGGCATTCCAAGCCTATACCTGTTCAAATCAGGCCAGGTTGTAGAGCAAGTGGTTGGTGCGGTTCCAAAATCGACACTGGCATCTGCTATCAACAAACACGTAGGTTAGGAAAACAAACGCCCATCTCAAAAGATGGACTGAGCCCGCGTTTCGACGCGGGCCTGTTTGAGTTACATAAAGGAAGGTCATATGCGCCGATTCTTCGCGAAAACGTTAATGGCTACGGCAGCAGTGCTGTTAGCTGGATGCACCGTGCCTGCGACATCGCAGCCCGGGATGGCTGAAGACAAAAAAGTCAGCAAGGAAGAATCGGTCCAAGCTGTATCCGACGCCAACTTCTCTAAGGAAGTATTGAAGTCGGACAAAACCGTCCTTGTCGACTTCTGGGCTCCTTGGTGCGGACCATGCAGGATGCAAGGGCCAATAGTCGAAGAAGTTTCAAACGAGCTCAAAACAAAAGCGAAGGTAGTCAAGCTCAACACGGACGACAATCCGAAGACTGCTAACGCCTACAACATCACGGGCATACCTGCCCTAATCATCTTCAAAAACGGCAAAGTCGTCGAGCAGAAAGTCGGTCTGACCCGCAAAGAAGAGCTCATTCAAACTATTAACAAGCATTTATAACCAGCTCAAGTGAGCTGCACGTATCCGTGACGGACACACAACATCTATCAATCACAAGGGGAAAGATATGATCAAAAACCAGGGGTCGGCAGCCATTCTTTTGGCTGGTGCAATGCTACTGACGGGAGTAATCAGCCCGGACGCAGCGCTTGCCAAGAAAAAATCTTGCAACAAGTCTGCAAAGTGCTGCGCTACATCCGGCAAATGCGTTGGCAACAAAAACGACATCGTCAACACTGCAATGAAAGACGGATCGTTCAAACAACTGAGTAATGCGCTCTGCTGCGCAGGTCTCGCCGGCACTTTGCATGGCAAAGGACCGTTCACCGTTTTCGCACCAACGGATGAAGCGCTCGGCAAACTTCCTAAAGACAAAAAAGAAGCCCTCCTCAAAGACCCACAAGTACTCAAGTACCACGTCGTAAAGGGCAACGTTTCTGCTGCTGACCTCGCACAAAAGCGTTCAGTCGTCACCATACAGGGTGAATCACTGATGGTCGACCAAAAAGACGGCGGCGCAGTTATCATTGTTGACGGCGCAGTCGTCACCAAGCCTGATATCAAATGCAGCAATGGGGTTATCCATGTTGTTGACTTCATCCTAGTCCCAGAACGCGGCAAGTAATTAAACCGTGCGCAAGTTCGCACTGTATGGGAATATTAAAGGTAGGTCTCCGGACCTACCTTTGTTTTTTTGAGGGAAGACCATGAAAGAGATGTTGATTGCATTCATCATCGCGCTGGTAGTAGGAAGCATCTGGAATCAGATGAACGGCAAGGATCCAAATTGGGCCCCTGAAAACGGAAGCGCGGTTGGCACCAGCGGTGGAGGCAATGGACTTGATATCGCCGGCGCGCAATCCGGCTCGGGAAGAGCGACAGAGCAAGCTCTGGCAGGAGAGGAACTAGTTGTAGATATTGACGAAGGCTCATTCCAGGGTTATGTGCTTGATGCCAGAGAACCAGTGCTCGTCGAATTCTACACAGACAACTGCCCTCATTGCGTCAAAATGGCCCCGGTGCTCGGACAACTCGCATACAATGGCCAGGGCATAGTTCGAGTCTGCAAAATCAATGCCAGCAAGGCGTCATCGCTCGCTGATCGGTATGACGTGAGCGGTGTACCTGCATTTGCACTCTTTTCCGAAGGCCACATGCTCGACGCGACCTCAGGAGCACGCGACTTTCAAGAGATGCGGGCATGGCTCTCGCAAAATAACGTGTCGGTTCCCGCGCAGGTATCGTCTAACCCCAATGGTGAAATTAGACTATAGCCGCGCGTCTCAGGGTTTTCCCCGGAATCATTTTGGCGATTTCGTTTTGGCTGAAAACTAGAGTTATAGTTAAAATGATATGTGCGAGCGTGGAGCCGTCTAGTTTTTACGAGACGAACTGTGAAGGAATGAAGAACGAATGAAAACGTTTTTGATTATCGCGATTGTCGCATTGGCAATTTCCACTGTTGGCGCTGGATACGGAGGGAGGCCGCAAACGCTTCAATTCGGAATCAAGGATGTTAGTTTCAGTCCCAAAACAACATCTGTCCCAGAAGCCGGAAGTGGCGACTTCTACGTTGTCGATGGATACCGGGACTACAAGGCTCCCAACTCAGTCCTCGACTCTACAACTAGCGACCAAATAGATTTTCCTCAGTACAGTCGCTTCCATTAAATTGATACTAAACACAGGATAGAACCATGAAAAATTGGGTCCGCTGGACAGTCGTAATACTCTGGGCACTGCTTCTGATTTTCACGTCGCAGTACTGGAATCCATTTGCGTCATTCCCTGCACTCATGAAGTATTCCGTGATCACAATGGTTGGAGCCGCGATCTTCGGCACTCTGATCATGTTGATTCAGTTCTACCTGTTGATGCAAATAATATTTCCTCTTCCACCAAGAGCGGATGCGAAAGCACCGCAAAGTATCTGGAAGAAAATGTTCAAGTTTGCGTTCAAAGAACCGCCGATTAATCCAAAGGCTCCGAAGTTTCTCGACGAACTTGTCGGCAACGAAAAAGCAAAAATGGAAATCAGAGAAGTCATCGAGATGCTGCAGCATAAGCAGCATTACATCGAATCCGGCGCGGACGTTCCCAAGGGAATGTTGTTCATCGGACCACCAGGCGTAGGAAAAACTCTTTTTGCCCGCGCTATCGCAAACGAAGTTGGGCTGCCATTCTACGTAGTTGATGGTGGCGGATTTAGTGGCATGATCTATGGTCTCGGTGTATTCAAACTAAAAACGCTATTTAGAAAACTGCGTCGTCACGACCAGGCGATCTTGTTTATCGACGAAATTGAATCGATGGGCAGTCGCCGCAAAGAGGACAGGGGCGGCGGCGCTCAGTCCGATAGCAATATGACATTGAACACGCTGCTCACCGAGATGGACGGTTTTCACCACACCAGATTAATCGTGATCGGTGCCACCAATAATGATGCCATGCTTGATCCAGCTTTAATGCGCGCAGGCCGAATGGATCGCAGAATCTACTTCCAGCCGCCGACCGAGCAAGAACGCAAAGACCTTTTGAAATACTATGTCAGCAAAGTAGTTCATGACGACAATATCGACTACGACGAAATCGTCAATCTTACCGCTAACTATTCTCCTGCGGAAATTGCAAGCGTAGCCAACGAGGCAGCGCTTGTCGCTCGACGTCCTGGTGGCCCTAACAAGGTCACTACTGAGACCTTAAAGCAAGCTCTCGACAATGTCACGGTCGGTTTGGAACGGACGCTGACGTCTGGCGTTGAACTAATTTCTCACGACCCAACCATTCGACTGGATGATGTCATCGGAATCGACGATGTAAAGCAAGACATCAGCGAAATTGTCGATTTCTTGAAGCGCGGCGAAGAGTTGAAAAAAATCGGCGCAAAAATTCCTAAAGGTATCATGATGATTGGTCCTCCCGGTGTCGGGAAAACCATGATGGCTAAGGCAATCGCAAACGAAGCCGGTGTGCCGTTCTACGGGATCTCCGGTAGTTACTTCACCAGCTTCTGGGCAGGTGAAGGTGCCGCGAGAATCAGATCGCTCTATAGTCAAGCAAGAAAAAGTCCGGCAGCGATTGTGTTCATCGACGAGATTGATGCTCTTGGTGGAACAATGACTGACACCGGAAACAAGCGAACTAACGCTCTCAATCAGATTCTAGTGGAACTTGATGGTTTAGGTCGAAGCAACGTTATCACCATCGGTGCCACCAACGTCGAACAAAGTTTAGATCCTGCATTCCTCAGATCTGGAAGATTCGACCGAAAGCTCTACGTCGGATTGCCCGATGCAGAAGCACGTCAGCTGATCTTCGAACGTTACCTGACCAAAATTAAAACAGTCGAAGACATCGATCTTGTAAAACTCGGCAAGTGGTCTTTCAACTTCTCTGGTGCCGATATCGCAGCCTGCGTCAACGAAGCGGCAATCTTGGCGATACGCGCAGGAAAAACCGAAGTAGACATCGACGACCTCGAGGAAGCCGCAGGTCGAGTTTCAGTCACTGCTGGTCATAAGCTGAACACGTCGGGAATCAGTCTCTCTAGAGTCCCGGATCTCGACGTATCGCTGTCCGACATCAAAGGGATGGAGGAGACAAAGCATGAGGCCGAAGAAGTTGTCTCGTTACTCAAGAACGCTGATCTCGTCGAGAAGAGCGGTCTCAAGGCGCCCAAAGGCTTGCTTCTTGTTGGACCACCTGGTACGGGTAAAACAATGCTTGCCAAAGCGATCGCAAACGAAGCTGGAGTCGCATTTTACGCGCTCTCTGGCGCCGATTTCGTGCAAGTCTGGGTTGGTCTCGGTGCTCAAAGAGTGCGTGCGGTCTACGAGCAAGCACGACGGAGTGGCAAACCGGCGATTGTATTTATAGACGAGATTGATGCCATCGGAGCTCGTCGCGGTCGTGACTGGGGAGCAGGCGGAAAAGACGAAACAAACAGAACGTTAAACCAACTTCTAACCGAGATGGATGGCTTCGGCAAACACAAGGTTCTAACCATCGGGGCGACAAACCACGCCGATCTTCTAGACCCAGCGCTCATGCGAGCCGGCAGATTCGATCGCCAAATCGACGTGCCATTGCCAAATCTTGAAGGACGGGAAGGAATTCTCGAACACTACATCAAAGACTTGCAACTTGATACAAACGTCAGTTTGCTTGAAATCGCTCGAATGACAGTATGGTCTTCAGGTGCCGATCTTAAGAACATAATCAATGAAGCTGGACTGATTGCGATACGTCACGGCCGAATCGTAATCAATCACGCAGATCTCGTCCGGGCGATTCAAAGAGTGAACTTCGGAGTGCATCGCAGCTCTCAGATCGTAATGCAAGATCTGTGGGAGACCGCCTACCATGAGGCTGGACACGCCATAGTCGCGTACTACAGGAACCTTCGGGACCGCATTCAAATCGTCACCGTCGTTCCGACCAGCAGAACACTGGGATACATGTGGTCGGTAGCTAAAGACGATCACCATCACCATTCTCCCAACAAAACTGAACTCCTCGTACAAATTGAAGTCAGCCTGGGAGGCTACATTGCCGAGACTCTGACGACGGAAACCAACACTGCTGGCGTCAGCAGCGACTTGCAAAATGTCGCGCGCGTAGCGAGCAACATGGTTCGCCATTGGGGTATGGGGTCTTTCAAATTCAACACTAACCGCGCATACGGATATGTTGAAGGCGAGACACCTTACAGCGACAAGGGCTCTCCCGAAACCGAACGAGAAATTGAACTCGAAATCAAAAAAATTGTAGATGACTGCTATTCCAATGTCGAAAATTTGATCCGTACGAAGCGGAAAGAATTGGACTTGCTCGCGGCTGGGTTGGTAGAAAAGGAGACTCTCTACTACAAGGACATCGTCCAGATTCTTGATCCGGAACGTTCAATGTCCGACATTGAAAAGGAAATCCGCTCATTCTCTGAACGCAAACTCGTCGGCAAAATGCCGGTAATGGACCTGGATATTCTCGAAGGTCTGGTAGGTATCACGAAAAACGGCAAGAACGGAAAACACAGCAAGAACGGCAAGAAGAACGGAAGCAACGGCGACAGTTCTTCAGTTGAACCGCCAAAGGCCGAAAGCACTGCAGATAAGCCAAAAGACTCATCGGACAAATCCGACGAAGAGAAGAAAAAGTCTGATGAAGACAAGGACAAGGAAAAAGATAAGGATAAGGACAGCGAGAGCTAACACGCAGTGCGCATCCTCTGGATGAGGTCAGTCGATAAACTCTCGGTGCATGCGGCACT
>CAZRMH010000461.1:4732-6177 GCA_964600935.1 uncultured Candidatus Obscuribacterales bacterium | reverse complement strand
GTCATCGTGATGCCGACCTCGACTGAGAAGAATAACAATACTTCGGCGACAGCGGCATCTTCGGCTACGGATTTGAACGGTAGTGCTGCAGTAAACGCTTGCAAAAAGATCAAGTCGAACCTTGCCGAAGCCGCTGCTCGATATTTCGCATCGCGGGAAGCCGGTATTGGTGTGTATCCGGACCACATCAAGTTTGAAGATGGAGTTGTTTTCGACGAACGTCGTCCTCAAAATAGACTGCCTTTCAAAGACATCGTCGGCATGGCGTATCGTTCGAGAGTCAGTCTTGGGGAGCGCGGACACTACGCGACAAAGGGCATCGAATTTGACTGGAGCGCAGGCAAGGGCTCGCCTTTTCTTTACTTCACCATGGGATGCGCGGTCACGGAAGTGACAATTGATCGTTTTACCGGCGACATGAAGGTCGACGGAGTGGACATTCTCATGGACGTTGGTCGCGCGATCAATCCTGGTATCACTCGTGGACAAATTACTGGTGCCTTCATACAAGGGCTTGGCTGGCTCACTAATGAGGAGCTGAAGTACAATGATAAAGGTCATCTTTTGAACTATTCGCCGACGACTTACAAGATTCCGAACATTCAGGATATGCCCGATCGGTTTAACGTCGATATTATCGATAACTACAATACTCCGAACGTTCGCGGAACAAAGGCTGTTGGTGAACCTCCTTTGCTGCTTGCCATATCGTCTCTGACTGCCGTTAAAAATGCGCTTTCGTACATCTCTGGCGATCAGCTTCCATGTATTGCGACACCATGTACCAATGAAGAAATTCTCGGCCGCATAAGCTTCTACGAGAGTTTAAATACCAACGGCGTTAATGGAAAGCAAGTGGTTTGGAATGGTGACGGCGTTAATGGAACGTATTTAAACGTCGTTGGAATGGAAATTCCAACGGTCAAGCACGGCTCGCTTCGTTCTGTCAGTGAATCAGTAGCGCGCGGGTTTTCTGGAGCTCTGATACAGAGAACTGGATCCAGCGCTGGTGTCTCGAAGAAGAAGTAGTTAGTTGGGGTGTGCAGGTGCTTGAGTTTTACGAGAAGGTCTTGGAGCTGCTTGAAGGCAACGTTCCATTCGTCTCGATCACTATAGTTGATACCATTGGCAGTGTCCCTCAAAACGCCGGCAGTAAGATGTTAGTTGATTCGGATGGTCTGGTGTTTGGAACCGTAGGTGGTGGCAAGGTTGAAAAACGTGCAATTGAGGAGGCTCAGCTTTTTCTGGCTTCCTCAAGTTTGAAAAGGGAAGCTGTAGCTTGTTCCAATGCGAATTCCGCGGTAGTTGGAACGGAAGGTGCGGTTAGCTCGACTGCGGTTTCAGAGGTAGGTGGAACGGAAGGTGCGGTTAGCTCGACTCCGGTTTCAGCGGTAGGTGGAACGGAAGGTGCGGTTAGCTCGACTCCGGTTTCAGCGGTAGGTGGA
>CAZRMH010000461.1:0-4632 GCA_964600935.1 uncultured Candidatus Obscuribacterales bacterium | reverse complement strand
GGTAGGTGGAACGGAAGGTGCGGTTAGCTCGACTCCGGTTTCAGCGGTAGGTGGAACGGAAGGTGCGGCCGGCTCGACTGCGGTTTCAGATGTGAGTGGAACGGAAGGTGCGGCCAGCTCGACCGCGGTTCCACACGGACGTGAAGCAGAAGGTATTGCTCCGTCGAATCGGAAATCGGCAGATGAAACAAAAGACGCGTCAGATGCTGAATTTGTGATTCGAGCGGGCGGGTCGAGAACTCGATTTGTTAATTGGAGCCTTGAGAAAGATATTGGAATGACTTGTGGCGGCTCGGTGAAGCTCTATTTCGAAGTTTTCAATACACATCAGTGGAACATCGCAATCTTCGGTGCCGGTCACTGTAGCAACGCTTTGATAAACCTACTCATCAATCTCGATTGTCGAGTTACTTGCTACGACTCCCGGCAAGAATGGCTTGATCGGCTGCCCGTCTCGCCTAAACTCAAGAAAGTTTGTGCCCAAGATTTGCCGACGATGGTTCCAAAAATTGTTCCACATTCGTTCGTTATCTTAATGACCATGGGTCATACCACTGATAAACCGATTCTTCTTGAAATTCTACGCCGTTGGAAATCGAGAACCTATCCCTATCTTGGCATTATTGGAAGTAAAGCAAAAGCGGTGCGACTGAAGCAGGACATCAGGGAAGCCGGGCTACCGATTGAGTACGGCGATTTGTTTTACTGCCCGCTCGGACTCTCAATCGGAAACAATCATCCTCAGGAGATAGCTATCAGCATTGTCTCTCAGCTTCTCGAAGAACGTGATAAACACACAGGTTCCGCTGCTAAATGATGGACAACCGCGATATTTTATAGAAGACGAAACAACTGATTATGCCGATGCGCTTTGAGTGCCATTCGTATGATAATCTCTTCACTCGGACTTTTGGGTGTTGCTGTTCGGAACGTTTATCGACAGTGATCTCGCTGGGAATCGACCTCAGAGACGTAGTTCACACGTTTTACTATTCTCGTTTTGACCTTCATATTACGACCCGTTTTGACCCCATTACATTTATAGGAATCCATAATGTCAACAAATTATCCAGCTTTATTGTCGTCTTTCGATTTGCACGGACTTAGCCTGAAAAACAGAGTTGTGATGGCTCCAATGACGCGTTCTCGTGGTGGCACTGAACATCTTGCTAATCCTCTGGTCGCAGAATATTACAGCCAACGCGCCGCAGCGGGCCTGTTGATCAGTGAAGGCACATTCGTCTCAGAAGAAGCGGTCGGTTGGTTGAATGTTCCTGGAATACACACGCGCGAAATGTCTGAGGCGTGGAAACTTGTAGCCCACAGTGTGCACAAAAAAGGAACGCCAATGTTCCTGCAACTCTGGCATTGCGGACGCGCTTCGCACAGCACATTTCATAACGGCAGGCTCGCCGGTGCCGCATCGGCGATTGCAATCGAGGGTGAGCCCATTCATACCCCAAAGGGAAAATTACCGCAAGAAACGCCTCGCGAAATGACGATTGATGACATCAAGAAAACCGTAGAAGATTATCGTCAAGCTGCACAATATGCGAAGGATGCCGGATTCGACGGCGTTGAAATTCACAGCGCCAACGGCTACTTGTTGGATGGATTTCTTCAATCGAAAACCAATCATCGGACCGATGAGTATGGTGGCAGTTTGGAAAATCGTTTCCGTTTTCTTCGCCAGGTATTCGAAGCGGTTTCTTCCGTATTTCCTTCAAACCGGGTTGGTGTGCGGCTGTCGCCTAACGGTATATATAACGATATGGGTTCGCCTGACTTTAGAGAAACATTTCTCTTCGTTGCAGGACAGCTCAGCGCGTTGAACCCGTGCTATCTTCATGTGCTTGATGGACTGGCTTTTGGATTTCACAAGTTGGGCGAGCCCGTTACGCTGGCTGACCTTCGTGGCGTGTTTAAGGGCGTTTTAATCGGTAACTGCGGGTATGAAGCTGCCACCGCAGATGCTACTATCGCTGACGGCAATGCTGACCTAATTGCTTTTGGAAGACCGTTTATAAGTAATCCTGATCTGGTGGAGAGATTCACCCACGACTGGCCCCTGGCTGATCCCGCTGACATGAAAACATGGTATTCGTTTGACGCAAAAGGTTACGCTGACTATCCGACTTACGAAGAGTTGCAAAAAGAAACTAGCTCTGCTTCGGTTTGAGGCCTTCTGTCCGGTGAATCGGTGCGGAGGTGAGCTCAGGCAGCCACCTCCGTGTTCGTCAGCTGAATCTGATTCCGCGCTGATCCTCGGACGCGATCCTTGCTGAAAATTTCCATAACCAGCGGTAGGATTCTGCACCCCATCTCCGTGTTTATCGAGGGTAAACTGATTCTGCACTGTAATTGAAGTGAAACGTTTTGCGCCATTCTCCAAGCAATGGCGTTGAAACGGTTAGGTGATAGCCACCCGTTTTCGTTTGCAGAAACGGATTGCAGACCAGTAATCTTCGACTTCGGCAATCGAAAACGGCGTCAGCGACAACATCTCCGATGCGAACGCTCAACTTTTATGGTTTGGCATTTAGTTTTTCAAGGCAAAAGGCCTTCAACTCTTTAGCTTTGTTGTGCTCACCATTCTCGAGAAGAATTCGATCAACCAATTTGATCGCGCCTTTGAAATCGCCTACTTCGCTTGCCAGAAGCAGTGCTCGAAGGTAGAAGAAGAGTTGTAGGCGTTGTTCGCCAATTTGAACTCCATTCGCGTCGATCAATTTTTGCGCGAGTGCTGATTGTTCCAACGCCTCTTTTCGTTTCTGCAATCGATAGAAGGCTACAGTGGAGAGTATGTATGGAGTTGGTACCGAAGGAAGCTGTTTACCAGCCCTTTTAAAGCAATTAATAGCGTCCGTATATTTTTTTTGAGTATTGAATTTTTGACCTTTGCCTATTAGTGCGCGATAAGTTTTGCTCGATTCCGTATCGGTGCATAGACGATTTACTATCTCGTTTTTGAACCTATCCGTGTCTGGAATTGGCTTGCCTACGGCATAATCGGCAAAGGTGTTCGCCAGAGCCTCACCGTACATGTATTCACACTTGTTCAATTTAATCGAGTTTCGTTTGACGAATGAAACCCATTCAGGAGAGTACGCGATCGAATCACCAATATCCGCCGCATGCACTAGTTCATGCGTCGTCATGTGCTTGCCTCTGTCATCATTGTAACTAAAGAAAGTATCAGCAAAGGAAATGGCACCATTGCTGGTGGCGGCCAGGCAGACCCAATCTTCATCAGGTGTCCGTTCCTTTACTTGTTTTGGTGCTTCTCCTAGAGCGTTGGAGCGAAACAGCGCTAGCGGTGCTTCAGCGCTTGCACGTCTCATCAAACCAGGATAATTGTTGGAAACAAAGTGCATGAAGTCGCTAATTTTTTTGATGTCTTTTGCTTTCCAAACTTGGTAATCGCGCTTCGCTCCAGCAAGTACGTAGTCGTTAAATTTCTCCGGACCAGCAAAACGAAAGTAAACCGAATCCGACTGCGCTTCGTTTGTCGTGCTTCTCGCTGAACTGTTCAGTGTTGAGGTTTTTGTCGCGGTCGTTGCTGTATCTGCAGAAGCCGGTGATGCTATTCCGAACGAAATCAATGCTGACAGGAAGACTGCATACGTCGGGTTGAAACAATTGAACCGCGCGGAAGCTCTAGTCGTGCTTTTTCTTCGGGTCATAGTCTGGCATAGTGGCCTCTTTGGGCGGCAAACGAAGCGTTTGTCCAACTTGAATTTTGCGCGGATCAGCATCGTCTATCGCCACTCCCTGTGCTTTGCCAAATTCTGTTTTATTCGCTCGGAATATAAATCCCCATTTGTTTGCATCACCGTAGTGTGCTTTTGCGATGTCCCAAATGTTGTCACCAGCTTTTACTTTTACGTGGTCGTATTGTGCTTCTTTTAGGTCGGCAATTTTTTTGTCGATCAGTTCGGCTTCCTTTTCGGACAGTTCGAGATGTTTTGGCGTACCAAACGGTAAGAATTTGCCCTTGGCGCCTTTCGTCACTGAGCCGTCCGACGTTTCGAACACATCATTTCCCATATCAATGACGAATCGACTGGAATTTAGCTCTGAGTCCGCTTTCTCGGCTTCAGCGCGTGTCATGCCCGGTTTTAAAACCGGCACTCTGTGACCGTCTTTGCCTCCAGAAAAGGAGCCTTCCCACCTGCTCGACCGTTTTTCTTCGACCTCTTGCATATCGTGTCCACTGGCGTTTCGCACAGCGTGCCGATCGGATGCTTTGTCTAAATGGGTGTCGCTGCTTTCAGCTTTACGGGCTTGGTCGATTTTCTTTTCCGAGGGATCCCTGTGTTCTTTGCTCATAGCTAAAACCTCAGAAGTTGTTTAACCAAATGTACCCACAAAGAGGTCACGGACCGCTTCCTGGAAGTGGCATTACCTTTTGACTCTTTCGGAAAAGCTATTGCTTTGGCATCTTGGGTTCTCGGAACACCTTGGTTCGGCCGCCAGCGAGTCTTTGAGTATCGCTCGCGCGGACTCTTTACCCGGACGTGAGGGATTGGCTAAAGAATTTCAACCGCTAGCGGTTGAAATTCTTTAGGCGAAACCAGGCAGTCTGGCAATTGGTTTTAATCGAAGGTAGGTTCAAAATCCTCTTGCCGAGGG
>CAZRMH010000460.1:0-6182 GCA_964600935.1 uncultured Candidatus Obscuribacterales bacterium | reverse complement strand
ACCGTCAAGGATAACGGTCGCGGTATTCCTGTCGGTATCGTTGCCAAAAGCGGCAAGAGCGGAGTTGAAACAGTTTTCACCATCCTGCACGCCGGCGGTAAATTCGGCGGTGAAGGCGGATACAAGGTTTCAGGTGGACTGCACGGTGTAGGCGCATCGGTCGTAAACGCTCTATCCACGCGCCTCGTCGTAGAAGTTTATAAAGACGGAAAAATACACCGTCAAGCCTACAACACCGGCAATGCTGATGGCGGGCTTGAAGTTAACGGATCTACCGAACTCAGGGGCACCAAGGTGACTTTCTGGCCGGATCCAAGCATCTTTCATGATTACGACGAAGAAGGCAATCGCATCAATATCGACTTCGACTGGGATGTCGTTGACGAACGTTTGCGTCAGATGGCGTTCTTGAACAAGGGCTTGAAGATGGTTGTCGCTGACAACCGCACAAAAGAGGGCGAAGATCCGAAGAAAGTCGAGTATCACTATGAAGGTGGGATCGCCAGCTACGTCGAATATTTGAACGATACTCGTGAATCGCTGCACAAGCCGCCAATTTACATGGAAATGAATCGCGACAACATCAATGTCGAATGTGCATTGCAGTGGACCGGCATGTATGCCGAATCGCTTTATTCTTTCGTCAACAACATCAATACACCTGATCATGGTACCCACGTAAACGGATTCAAAATGGCGCTCACTAGAGTGCTCAATGAATACGCCAAGAAGAATGGTTTGATTAAGGAGACCGACGGAAACTTTACTGGTGAAGATGTTCGCGAAGGTTTGACCGCAATTGTCAGTGTCAAAGTTCCAGAACCGCAATTTGAAGGTCAGACCAAGCAAAAGCTTGGTAACCGTGAAGTTCAAGGTGTCGTTCAAACGATCGTCACCGAAACGCTCAATGACTGGTTGGAGCTGAATCCGAAGCAAGCCAAAGATATTGTTATGAAAGCTCAACTGGCCAAAAAAGGTCGGGAAGAAGCACTCAAAGCGAAAAATCTGGTTCGCCGTGTTTCCAACTTGGAAGGTTCTTCACTTCCCGGTAAGCTGGCGGATTGTAGCGATCGAGATCCAACTAAATGCGAAGTTTATCTGGTAGAAGGTGACTCCGCCGGTGGTAGCGCAAAGCAAGGGCGAAATAGAGCGTTTCAAGCAATTCTGCCGTTGCGAGGAAAAATTCTCAACGTCGAAAGGGTACAGCCTTCGCGGATTTATGAGAACACTGAAGTTCAAGCGATGATCACAGCTCTCGGTCTTTCAGTTAAAGATGAGGACGATGAAGGTGGTGGCAAGAAGGGTGGAATTCTCAGACCAAACGCTGAAAATCTCGACCTCGAAAAGTTACGCTACCATAAGGTGATCATCATGACAGACGCAGATGTCGACGGTAGTCACATCCGCACTCTCCTGCTGACATTTTTCTTCCGCTATGCTCGGCAGCTTGTTGAAAAAGGATATGTTTATATTGCTCAACCACCGCTGTTTAAGGTAGAGAAAGGCAAACGAATCGAGTATTGCTACAACGAACATAAACTCGAAGCCATTTTGGCTGAGATGGGAGACAAAGCAATCATCCAACGCTTTAAGGGTCTTGGCGAAATGATGCCGCAACAGCTCTGGGAAACAACAATGAATCCGGAAACGCGCACCTTGAAAAAGGTTACCGTTGATGATGCCTCCGAAGCCGATCACATCTTCGATCTGTTGATGGGAGAATCAGTGGCGCCAAGACGCGAGTTCATTGAAAAACATGCTCACTACGCCAGTCTGGATGTCTAAAGAAGGCAGCCGGAATGTCTAAAGAAGAAGCGACAGCGAAAACGGAAGAACCGAGTTTAAAAACTTCAAGTTCTGCCGCTCCTGGTTCTTCCACGATCAACATTCCGAATACGGTTACGGTCGCGCGTGTCTTTCTTGCGATTGGCACGCTCTGGCTGCTGTGGCAGCCGGCGGACAATATGAAGTGGACGGCGTTCGCGCTCACAATCTTTGTGATCTGGGCCGATGGGATCGATGGATATCTGGCGCGTAAATTAGATCAGTGCACCAAACTCGGTGGCATCCTCGATATTGCCGGCGACCGTGTCGTCGAGATGGCATATTGGATAGCTTTTGCCGCTCTGGGTTGGATACCGGTGTTCATCCCGCTCTTGTTTCTCGTCCGGGGAACATTCGTCGATGCTATCCGAGCCCATGCCTCGGAGCAAGGTTATACGGCCTTTGGAAAGAACACCATGATGCAGAGCGCTCTTGGAAAATTTTTGGTGGCATCGAATTTCAGTCGGTTTACTTACGCCGTCGTCAAAGCTGTGGCGTTCTGTCTGGTCGTCGCGGCCCATACTGAGCTGGGACAGCAGCATTCGGTTGAACCAATTGCGCTGTTTTTCGTTTACTTCTCGGCCGTGTTCTGCGTGATCCGCGGTTTGCCGGTTTTGATCGAATCCGGATCGGTTTTCCAGCACCACCGGTAGTGTCTAAGCCATGCACCACTAGTGGTATCGGGCGATAGATCTTTGACTAATCCGACTATTTCGTAGGGTTCGGCGTGACAACTGGATCGTCACTTTGGGCGCCCCAGCTTGAATTCTTTATTGGATCTTGTTCAGTTCCGCTTTGACCCCAAGGAGTTTTCTTGGTGTCTTTCTGTTTGATGATGTCGTCAGCTTTGACGCCCCATCGACTGGCCTCTTGCAGGCGTGGATCTCCTGAGTTTTTAGGTTCGTTGCCCCAGCCCGTTTGCACGGCATTCTTGTCGTTGTTTTGAATGCTGCCTACGGTTGTCGATGATGCCCATCCGTTCGTTGGTGGCGGAAGCTTCTTGCTCAAGTCGATTTTTTGACCACCAACATAGCTAAATCCTTTCTGAACCCGTTCTTCAGGAGTTTTAGTTACATCCATTCGTTTTTGCCGATCATCACCGGGCTCAACCACACGACGTGGGTTGCGCGTGAACATCTCGGGTGTGAAGTCGCGTTCGTTGTTGGTGTACCACTTCGGTTTCATCGTCGTGCCCAAGTTCGGCTTGCCCGCGGCGAACTTCTCGATTGCCAGTTTCTTCTGATCGTCGCTTAAATTCAGGTTTTTGTATCGGGCAATAGCCTGAACGTTGAGGTGGTTTTTGCCGAGCGTTCGTTTTGCAAACGTTTCTAATCTGTCCATAAATGCCATTTGCCGTTCGGTTTCAGCGGGCGTGCGCCCGTCGAGCATCATGCCTGTCATTCGCAAATCAGCGGCGCTGCCTGACGATCTCTGCTCGCGCCAGACAGTCAGGTGAAACTGCTGGTGATTGATGACGTCGCCTACCATCTGTTTTGTTCTTTGATCGAGAACCGGCGAGCCGCTGCCCATGGCAGCTTCGCAATATTTGTAGGACTGGTCGAAATAGTTGAGCGCTGCCTGTTTGTTGCCCTTGTACCACTCCCGTAATCCCAGTTGATCGTAGTAGTACCACTTCGGCCACGCCGCTTGCGGTTTTCTTACGATCTCGCCTGGTACTGCCGGTCTCGCTTCACTCGGCAATGATGACACGATCATTGTCAGTGCGACTGTCACGAGGGGAACGGTAATGCCTTTCATCATAGGTACTCCAGAGTCAGGAAATTGCAGAACGCCGATTGAGTAAAAACTGCCTTGAGGCTTCGATAATTTTTGAAGGTGCGAGTTCGGTAAGACATTGTCGTCGATCGTCGCAAGTTTTCTTGTAATGGCAGGGTCTGCATTCAAGTGTTTCGTCGTAAACAGCTTGCGTCAACGGACCTAGTGGTCTCCAGCGGTTAGGGTCGGTCGGTCCGAACAACGTTACCGTCGGAATGCCGGTGGCGCAAGCTAGGTGGGCAGGGCCGGAGTCTACGCAAACGGCAAGATCCATTTCTTTGTATAGAGCCATGCTCTCTCTCACCGTAAGCTCTCCTGCCATATTAACACTTTTTACGCCTGACAGCCTCTCCAGCTCCTCGTAGGTCTCTCGATCGGCTCGGTCACCGGAGAAGAACGGGGTCGTTCCAAATTCTTTATGCAAACCTTTGATCACCTCGGCCCAGAGCGGCAGAGGATAGGTTTTATCCGGATGAGCCGCCGCGGCATGGATTAGCATGCGGTCTTTGTGAGAGTGCAAATCTTTGACTTTGGCTAGCATTGAAGCGGTTTCCTCTTCGCTAATCCACGCTTCAAGATGCTTATCCACGGCAGGAATGCCGACTGATTCGAGTACATTTAAAACAGAATCAACTTCATGGATGTCCGTGTTCCAGGGCACGCGGTGCGTAAGTAGCATCGACCGCCCCTCTGTCGCGTAACCGGCGCGTACCGAAGCGCCGCTGGCGAACGCGAGGAAGGCTGATGAAAGCGATCGTTTTAAGACAAAAACGGCATCGTAATTTCGCTTTCTGATTTCGAAAAGGTAGGAGAAATAGCTTTTTTTCTTGCCGCTGCCGCGATCGTATTTGTGAAAACGAGTGGTGTCGAACTCGATAAACTCATCGACGTAAGGGCAGCCGAGAAGAACTTGCCCACTGACCGGACCGACCAGTACATCAATTTTTGCCTTCGGCTGCGCACGTCGCAGGTTTCGTAAAAATGGCACAGTGAGGATGGTATCACCGAGAAAGCGATAACGAATGACGAGAATTCTTTTAGCGTCAAACATTGATCTTATCCTCTGGGTTGGGCAGGTTGAAGGTGGGTGGATCTCCTATCCATTCGATTTCCATGACCAGTGCTAAAACTCGCTCTTTGAGTTCATTCGGTATTTGTAGACGAACAATATCTTTCTCGGTCGTGACGATAAAATCAGCATTCAGTTGTTCCATCTTCTTTCTGGCGTCGCTCAAATCGCCCGCTGAAAACCAGTGATGATCGGGATGCGCCATTAATGCAACTACTTCTGCACCGAATTGTTTGATGGAATCGACGAATGAATTCGGTCGGGCGATGCCACAGAGTGCCACCACTCGTTTGCCCAAAATTTCAGGCCCGGTGTTTCGGACACCATCGCGCCAGGACGCCGGTTTGAATCTGCACATCGAGATTTTCGCCTCCGGCGCGTATTTTGCGGACAGGGTTTGAAATCTGCGCATGCGTTCAGGGTCAGGGTAATGCGGGACCTTGCTTATGACGATGTGCGTTGCGCGAGTCAGCGCGCTGAACGGTTCTCTCAAGCGCCCGGCCGGGACGAGGGCATCGTCTAGCGTTTCGGAATAATCGAGCAAGACTACATCGAAATCTCTTCTCAGTTTCAGGTGTTGAAAACCGTCGTCGAGGACAATAACATCGCAGTTAAATTCGTGGCAAGCAATTTTCGATGTTGAGCTTCTGTTGGAGCCTGATATCATCACTGCTTCTGGCACTGCTTGCGCGATCATATAAGGTTCATCTCCGGCTTCCGCGCAAGTTGAGACGATCTTCTTACCATCGCTCACCACCGTATATGGTGCGGATGATTTACGTTTGTATCCACGCGACAGAATGGCAGGGTGGTGTCCTGACTGAATCAGGCGTCGAGTTATATCTATAGTTACCGGAGTTTTTCCTGTTCCACCAACGGATAAATTGCCTATGCTGATCACTGGAACGTCAGTTTTCACCCTGTCCATTAGACCCTCGGCATACGCTCTCAGTCTGACGTAGCCAATTCCACCATAGATGTAAGAGGAAGGTAGCAAAAGGGTTTTTGCGATCGGGTTAGAAATTATTTTTGAGTATAAATCTTCAGCCATTTTTTGCCGCTGTGCGCTGATGCGTGATTTCGTCGATCGAAACGGACTTAGAATTGCATGGCGAAGTCGAGAACGTGCTGGCACCATCAGTAGTGGCTAGCACTTCCAGCAGCATCTTCAGAGTGCGGTCGACCGCTCCTTGATTTTGATTGATCCACTGACGTCCTTTCAGTCCTAAGACCCGCGCTGATTCTCTGTCGGCATAGAACTCCAGAAAGCGTTTGCCTAACTCGTGCGTGTCTTTCACCATTACCAGCGCTCCTAGTTCGGTAAGCGCATTGGCGATATCGCGCGTTTTATGCACATGAGGTCCGCAGACGGTTGGCACTGAGTAGGCGTATGGCTCGAGCAGGTTGTGACCGCCGACCGGCTTGATTGTTCCACCGACGAATGCGATGGTGGCGACCGAGTAGTATTTAGCCAATTGACCGAGACCATCGAGGATGTAGATATCGTCGCTGC
>CAZRMH010000459.1:0-6243 GCA_964600935.1 uncultured Candidatus Obscuribacterales bacterium | reverse complement strand
TTGGCCAGTCCAAAGTCGATTAACTTTGGCACTACATGCTCCGGTTGCCCACCCTGAATGATGATATTTTCCGGTTTTAGGTCTCGATGATGGATTCCGTGTTTTCCTGCGTGAGCGAGGGCGGAAGCGAGTCCTTTGAATATTTCGACTGCTTTCTCATTGTCGAGCGGTCCCTCTTCACTGATGAGCTGACGTAGTGTCACGCCCCTAACGAGCTCAAGAACCATGAATGCTAGATTGTTCTGGTTTACGCCAAAGTCTAGGACTCGAACTATATTCGGATGATCCAGGCGGCAAGTCACTTTGGCTTCGTTCTGAAAGCTTACCAACGTTGATGAATCCAGGGCGACCTTGTCCATAATTTTGATGGCAACCTTGCGGTGAAGCATCTGGTCAAAAGCTTCGTAAACCACCGACTTTGCTCCACGTCCAAGCTCTTTCGTCAGCTGATAGCGCTCCGGAACATCCCTTTGTTGAGGCAAAAGATCGATTTCGTCCGCTTCAACCGTCGTACGCCTGTTTGAAACGGACCGAGTGGTGAGCGAACCAGCTGAGTTGGAGTCGGACGGGCTTTGCTCGTTTCCGCACGAACAACAGTCGCGAGGAAATATCCACTGGGTAATGGTCGCCTTTTTGTTATTCTGAAGCGCTTTACCACAGTTCAAGCAAACGATTGGAGTGGTTGTGGTTTGAGAGAGCGATTCCAGGCGAGACAGGTCGCAACGACAATGCTTCGCATCGAAGATCCAACCGGTAAGGGTTGCGGAGATGCCAACTCGACCTGGCTTTCCGCATTTGGCACACGAATTTGATGTGACGTTTTTTTCGACTTTCATGCGGCAATTATTCAGAACTCGCTAAGCGTATGCCCTACCGAACTGCTCTGTCTTCGATATTGTATCAGCCGAGTGTGGGGTTCGAACCTCTAGATACTTAAAGCAGCGAGGGAAGCGGCCGCTAAGGTGTTACCGATGGTGGCACTGTTTTTTCGTCTTAGTATCATTCTACCTGTTCTTTACCAAAGCGAAGCAATGACCATCTCCTGGTTCGACCGAGACCAAGGCAAAAAAACGTTCTCAAGGAAGACTAATACAGTTGCTAAAATAAAACGCAAAAGAGAAGTTTTAGGCTGATAGTCTTTTGGGGATTTTACTAGTTTAGTTGTTTCCGTTGGTTAAATATATGCTCTCACTAGACAGTCACAGATGGACAGACCTTTCTCAAGCTTATGGAACAGCTGGGGATATTCCCGGACTTATCAAAGCAATTGCTGAATCAGACCCTGCTGAAATGCGAAAACATCCAACGCCGTGGAAGGAAGTTTGGAATTCGCTGTGGCATCAAGGTAGCGTATATCCGGCGACCTATGCTGCGGTTCCGCACCTGGTATCAATTGCCGAGCAGAACAACCTTACGACGCGACTCGAGGTTCTTATCTTCTGTGGCATGATCTGTGCTCATGGAGAGCTTGTTGCCGGTCCTTTGCCGGATGACCTGATTGAACCGTTCGATTCTGCTATGAAAACAATCAGAGGACTGTCGTTAGATGCCGTACGCGGTGCAGTTGCCGAAGACCTGCTCGGAAGGTATCCACTTCCGTACTTGATAAAGGCTCTTCTTGCAGTTCGATTTGGAGCGTACTCGACTATTTGCGTTCTCGACAAATTTGAGGATGGTTGCGATTTTGAAGCGGAATGCCCAGAATGCGAATCGTCTATGTATATTGATTTGGAGGATATTCCGAGTGAGTCAGTCGATCAATCAGCTCGGACTCTAGATTTGGAGCACGGATTAAGCTTGATACAAGAGAAAAAAGAGGACGAGTGGCCGTCTGATTGTATCGTCCAGATTGGCGCTGCGTTAGCATCAATAATGGGTGATGAATCGTTATCAGCAAAAATTTTGAACTTGCGATCTAACGTGGTGTGTTCATCTTGCGGTAATCAGTTTTTGATATCAGAAGAGCGTTTTTGAAACAAGTGTGTGGCTGTTGTACCCGAATGATTCAGTGGCGATTCAACAGGGATATGACAGATGGGCTGCGCCACCATCAGCGATGGCAGTATTATCACGGACGGATCCGAGAACTCTCCATTATGCGATGCTTCGCATAATTCGGAACTTCGCACACAAAATGTTCGACTTGAATTAAAGCGCGCAAGGCTAGTGCTTCAGCTCAGACTCATAAGCTTTGAGATGGCAATAAGCCGTTCGCAATAGCGGAACTTCAAGCCCTTTAATTTCGGCACGGAGAATCAAATCGCCCAGAACATGATCCGCTTCCGTTCGATTACCTCGTTCCACGTCTCTCAGCATCGACGCAGTCAAAGTCGATTCACGGTCAGACAGCATCTTTAGCGTGCGATTTTTGAAATCCTCCCGAGTCGGAAATCCTTCCGCCGCCGCTACACTCTCGCATTCCTCTAGTAGCTGCAGCGTCAGCTGCTGTCCATGCGGAGCGCGCAAAATAGCACCAACGCCGGCGCGCATCAAGCAAGTAATCCCGGCTAAAGTAGAGAGCATGACCCACTTTTCCCACATGTCATGATTTATGGTGGCACTGGCCTTAGCATCCATGTTCGTCGACGCCACCTGCTCCGCCATCATCGCTACGCGACTTGATGGCAATCCTGAGAGCTCACCGAACCGGAGCAAGTGATTTTTGTTCAGATGCAAGATATGTCCATCGGCGTTGAGCGTAGCCGCTATCGCACAGAATCCGCCAATGATGCGCTCGGCACCAAATTTCCTTTGGAGAATTTCGATGTGTTTCATCCCGTTGAGCAATGGAATTACGGCTGTGGCAGCGCCCATAGCCGGCCCTATTGATTCAACAGCGGAGTCCAGATCAAATGCCTTGCAAGACAGCAGTATCACGCCGAATTCACCACGCGGCTCACCGACCAGGATCGGGGGTTGCTCAATGACTGCATCACCGAGCGCGCTTTTTATAACAAGTCCGTCGCGTCGAAGCTGCTCCGCTCGTCTTGGGCGCACAAGGAAAGAAACATCACGCCCAGCTTCCAATAATCGTCCACCAAAGTAGCCACCCGTGGCGCCTGCGCCTAACACCAAAATCCGCATTTCATCGTCCTTATTCGCTGATTAATTCTAGCGCACTCATACTCAAACCGGAGAATTGTCAGGATTATACGGATTCCCAGGCTTAAAGAATTAAAGGCAACGGTCAATTTCATTTGTTGCAGTACGCATTATGAAACCAGGGGTGGTGCGAACTTCTGCCAGTTCGAGATTGTATTCAATAAAGTTTTTGGTAAAACACAAAATGTATGCAGGTCCAGGGCGCCGGGAAATCCTTGTCGATAAAAGTGGGAATGGGCGGTTCGGCCAGGGTCTGGTCGGACTGACTCCGTATATCCAGAGGCTTGAGGGAACCGAGCTAAGAAACATTCCTGACCTAAAGCTAGTAAAGACTTTTTGAGCGGTCGAGAATTTCATTTGTTGTTTAGTCTGAATTTGTTTTCAAAGATACAGGAAGCTTTGGTAGTCACCGTACGAATTACGAATGGCCTCTAAAGCATTCGGACATCGGGAACACTAGTCGACGGTAAACAACTGCTCTAAACGGCGTTTGTAATTGTTCAAGAAATCACGCGTGATTGAATAATGCTCCGTTTGCTCGTACTCTATTTCGTGCAATCCGTGTTTATCAAATGCGATAATTTTTGAAGAGGGGTATGCGAGCAAAATTGGTGAGTGAGTTGCGATGATAAATTGCGATCCACCTTGAACTAGATCGTGAATTCGCACGAGTGCCGCCATTTGCCTAGACGGTGATAATGCGGCTTCTGGTTCATCCAATAGATAAAGACCGTTTCCTCGAAATTTATTCAAGAGAGTCGCCATGAAAGATTCACCATGTGACTGTGCGTGAAGAGATCTTCCGCCATATCCTTCGAGGTATTGCACCTCATCCATGTAGGTTGCGATGTTATAGAAACTCTCCGCGCGCAGAAAATATGCGTCTTTCGGGTGTGGAAAACTTTTCGTCGCTTTGAGATATTCATGAAGCCCGGAAGACCCGCCGGCATCGTTAATGCGAACGTTCTTCGTGCCGCCCTGGGCGCTGAAACCCATTGTTTGTGCGATTGCTTCAAGTACTGTGGATTTGCCGGAGCCGTTTTCCCCGACGAAAAATGTGACATCGTTATGGAATTCCAAGTTGTTGAGATTGGCTACGGCTGGGATTGTAAACGGATAGGACCTCGTGTCGAAGCCGTCTTTCAGAAGGACGGAGCGGAGGAACGGTTTCGATTTCATCATTCTGAGAACGTTGCCTTTCGTCGTTTGAAACTAATCGTACTAAGAAGCAGGCTGATCGATTGATAGGTTGAGAAACACAGATCCAATTATAATTTGCCGTGATGTCCGGGAAAGGAATCTCAGATACCCGATATAGTAGCCGCGAAATAAAAGCACACGCATGCGGTAAACATGAGAACGATGAGAATGAGTCGTATAAATGCTGTTTCGTTAGTTCATGAATTGACAAACTGAGCAATCGTTGGGAACTGAACCAACCGCGTCTCTGAGATCATACTTCGGTACCCGGAACCGAATTTATTTTGTTCGTCGTTGCTCCGCGAATTTCGGCTTGCCCGACAGATCAATTCGGTACGAAAAAGAACGGAACAAAAGTGAACCGCTGGCTGAATTAATTGTAGGGGGAGCGTAGGGGGACGAAAACTGAAAGTCCCGAAACGTATGGGCGGTAAGAGACTCGAACTCCTAACCCCTTCGGTGTAAACGAAGTGCTCCACCATTGAGCTAACCGCCCCCAAGACCTTGAGTTTAGCACAGCCACGCCTGACCGCTAGTCCTTGGTGTAACACCTGTTACACAATTTTGGCACTTGTCAGTTTGTGCAGTTTTAGCCAATAGCGCGATTGAACTAACACCTCCGAATCTCCGTCTATTTCAGTAGACAGCGATTTCTTTCACGCGCAGGAACACCTGCAAAGGACACCTCATGGCAAGCAAGAACAACGAAACCAATAGTCAAAATTTAATTCCATTCCCTAATGTCAAGCAGCCGGTTGCCCCTACTACAAGCGATGCTCACTTCAGGAAGCACGGAATCACGAAAACCCAGGTTCCCGAGCCGGATGCCATCACATTCGGTGCCCTCTTCCAGTTCTATCTTGAAAAGTACGCTCGCACCCGGACCAAATCATGGCAAGAACTTGAAAAGAATTACGCGCGATACTTTCAAGTTTGGACCGAAATTCCATGTCACTCTATCCGACGCCGTGATGTTCAAAGCTGGGTCGATCATCTGGCTGATTCGCACGGAAGGCACACGGCAAACCGCTCTCACGATACCTTTCGACTGGTATTCAATTGGGGTTTGAGAAAAGAGTACATAACCTGTGCGAATCCGGCGATCGGCATCGATCGATTCAAAACCAAACCGCGCGAACGGTTTGTTGAACCTGGAGATGAATTACGAAGACTGGTCGACGCTATCCTCTCTTACCCTGATAAAACGCTCGGTCATTTCTTCTTTATGTGCATGTACACCGGCGCTCGAAAGACAAACGTCATGATGATGCGTTGGGATGAAATCAGTTTGGAACTTAAAACATGGCGCATACCTGATACCAAGAATGGTGACTCTCAAACCGTTGCTCTGACAAGAGATGCAATTGACATCCTGCGTATGCAGAAGGAGCGCAGTGATAGCGAGTGGGTTTTCCCAAGTTCACGTAGAAAAAACACTCACATCACCGAGCCCAAAAAAGCTTGGGCGAAGATAATAAAGGCAGCTGGTATAGACGATCTCCATATTCATGATCTGCGCCGAACGCTCGGCAGCTATATGGCGATCATTGGAATCAGCCCAACGATCATAGGAAAAGCGTTGGGACACAAATCACCGACATCAACCGCGATATATGCGCGCTTGACTCAAGACCCTGTACGCGATGCTATGGAAGAAGCATTGTCTTCAATGTCGGGCGCTTATCACGCCATGTATGAATTTGAGGAAGACCGTTTCAACCGCTAATTTGCAACCAAATTCACGTTGCCGCCAAACGTGAGATTGCCGCTCTTGAAACCATTGTTGATCTCGATACTGCGACCGGCGCCACTAGAGATAATTGAGTTGACTGGTGCTTTGGCTTTTATGCCTGCACCAGTGAGCAAGATGGTGCCGCCTGATAATGGCTGGCTAACAACGTTCGCGATTAATGTCGGCATTGGCGTCGCCGTCGTAGGACC
>CAZRMH010000458.1:0-6300 GCA_964600935.1 uncultured Candidatus Obscuribacterales bacterium | reverse complement strand
CGGATAGTCTATAACTGAGTGGTGTTTTGCCTTTGCAGAACTTTCAAGATCGTGCACCAATCGAAAATTCCGAAACAGAAAAGGTTGTCGAGCGATCCTAATTTGTTTTTACCACCAGTCAAATTGTCATCACCCCAAGGCACAACGCAAACAGGTCTGAATTCATAAGATGAAAAGGTCTAATCGAAAAACTAGAGGCGCAGTTCTCGGATTGGCAGTGGCCATCATATTCGCGTTCATCGTCATCGCTGTCGGATTTTTTATGATCTCACTGTACTTCGGTGGATCTAGAGAGACTCGCAATGCCACCGATGCTGGTGCTTTGAATGTCGGCAAGAAGAGTTTGACGGTTACCGTAAAGTCGCAAGGTGGTGATGAGGACCAGTATAACGATGTCACCGATGCTAATAATGAGTTTGGCTTGACCAACATCGACAGAGTCTGGGGCAAAGCGCTCATGGTCGCGATGAATGCTCAGGATATTAAAAACGCGGGCAAGGAAACCGGCGCTACAAGCTCTCATGCGTCAGCAATGTTTCAAGCTGCAGAAAATATAAGTGACTCTCTTGCTGACAAATTGAACGATCCGAATAATCTTTATCCATTGTTCAATCAGGTTTCACAAGCTAACAATGTCCGCATGCTGGGCGGCACTGCAACGGCTAAAGCATTTCCGGGTAATTGGAAAACTTCATTGCTCGAAAGAGAGCAAGAGAGTAATGTCACGATCAATCCCAATCAATTGCCCTTGTCGGTAAACATGAGCGAGATCAGCACGACAACCGACAAAGGCGGCAATATCTGCATGACCGGTTACAAGAAAATTAATATGTATGGCCACGACTATTGGTTTGTACCCTTTAAATATAACGAAAGACCTCGACTGGAGTCGCAAAAACATTTCGAAGAGAACACTGTTGTCGCCAAAGCGCTTAGCGGCTGGGCGAAACCAGTGCCGAATACATTCTATGTCGAGTCACGCACCACCGCTGGTTCACCTGCCGATCAAAAAGCGACCGCGGTAGTCAAAGCTAATCCGATGACCACGTTTAAGATGCGAATCCCCCATGGTTACATCCGTTTGAAGTTTCCGAAGAGCAAAGCGAAATGGTTCTTGAATTATCCTTTGCCACCATTTCCGACATACACATCGGAATACAGCTACGGTCCTTCTTCCGAAACACAGTTCAAAGAATTCTATGTCTACGCCTGTGGCAACGGGCAAGCAACCGCCTCGTTAGCGAATGAATACATTCCGAACACGGTCTGGAATTGTCTGTTTCCGACTGCAACTATTCCACAACCTTCCTGGAACGGCGTCAAAAACGCGCTCGTCCAGCGCGGTCGTGAAATCGATCCGACTTTCAATACGGCAAAACTAATGGCAATTTTGAATACTCAAACATTGAGCATGGACGACACATTTTTTATTGTCCCTGATCCGACTGGAAACACGCTGGTTTGTGTCAGTGAGAGTATGGTCACTACTGTCGCTCCATGGATAAGCGGAAAGCAAAATGCTTCGCCTGACAGTGATGCCGAAGACTTCGACGAACTCTGGCCACCATACACTTATCCGAACACTGTCCAGTCATGGACGCTTGAATGTGGCTCTCTGACTCAGCCCGCCGGTACTGGTGTGTTCTCCTTCACAGATGCCGACGGTACGATCGAGTGGAGACGTGGTACCGGATATGATGGCTTCCTCGGAGAGATCACGGTGAAGCGAAATACCAATATTCGTCTGTACGGTGTTTGCAGTTGCGTCATCTAATTCATGTGGCTGGCGCAAGAGACATTCACGCGAAAGCATTCTAAGGTATATTATCGGGTGTAAAGATATTCACCGCGTTTGGGTCACTTCCGACTCGAGCTGGCTATCTTATTGCTATCGCGCCGCGCAGTGAGGATGTCCTAATGACAACAGCCGTAAGAAGCAAATACCTCAAAGAAGGTCAAGATAAGAAGCCGCTGTCCAAAGAGCAGTTGGAAAAAATCGATGGGTATTGGAGAGCCGCTAACTACCTGTCTGTAGGGCAAATCTATTTGCTGGACAATCCGCTGTTGAAGGAAACGCTTACCCTCGAACACATTAAACCGAGATTGCTTGGCCATTGGGGAACGACTCCTGGTCTAAACTTCATCTATGCGCATTTGAATCGCCTGATTAAAAAGTTCGATTTGAACATGTTGTTCGTCACCGGTCCTGGACACGGAGGACCGGCACTCGTCGCCAACACTTACCTTGAAGGAAGTTGGACAGACACTTACCATTCGGTAAGGCAGGACGAAGAAGGAATGCAGAAGCTGTTTAAACAGTTTTCCTTTCCTGGAGGAATTCCGAGCCACGTAGCTGCTGAAGTTCCCGGTTCGCTTCATGAGGGTGGAGAACTCGGCTATTCACTCGCACACGCTTTTGGTGCGGTTCTCGATAACAAAGACCTGATCGCGGCCTGCATCGTCGGTGATGGCGAAGCGGAAACCGGACCGCTGGCGACAAGTTGGCATTCCAATAAATTTGTTAATCCGAAGGTCGATGGCATTGTGCTTCCCATTCTTCATCTGAATGGTTACAAGATTGCGAATCCTGCGGTATTAGCGAGGATCAGTCGAGAGGAGCAAGTGGACTTGTTCCGGGGCTACGGATACGAGCCATATTTTGTTGTCGGCGATCAACCTGAAGAGATGCATCAATTGATGGCTGCCACGCTCGATCTGGTGTTCGATGAGATTCAAAAAATTCAGAATGCTGCAGAGTCGGATGATTTCAAACGACCGTTCTATCCCATGATTATTTTCGAAACACCGAAGGGCTGGACTGGTCCCAAGTTTGTCGATGATGTTCAGATTGAAGGCACGTATAGAGCGCACCAGGTCCCTCTGGCGGGACTTGCCGAGAATCCGGAACACGTCAAACAGCTAGAACAGTGGATGAGGAGTTATAAACCGGAGCAATTGTTCGATGAGAACGGGACACTGAAGCAACATTATGCTGAATTAGCTCCGACTGGCAATCGCCGAATGGGTTCTAATCCTCATACTAATGGTGGACTGCTCTTAAGAGATTTACGTATTCCGGACTTCAATGACTTCGCTGTTGATGTCACTACTCCTGGTGGCATTGAACTCGAAACTACCAAAGTTCTCGGTGACTTCCTCCGTGAGGTAACCCGCACTAACACTCACAATTTCCGCATCGTTGGACCGGATGAAACTAAATCCAATCGCTTGGGTCCGGTTCTCGAGGTCACCGATCGCGTGTTTATGGGTGAAATCCTTTCGACCGACGATGGTCTGGCACCGACCGGAAGAGTTATGGAAGTTCTCAGCGAGCACCTCTGCCAGGGCTGGCTGGAAGGCTATCTATTGACCGGACGGCATGGATTTTTCTCATGCTACGAAGCCTTTATCCACATCATCGATTCGATGTTCAATCAACACGCGAAATGGCTCAAGGTAACTCGTGAGCTGCCGTGGCGCCGACCGATTGCCTCATTGAATTATCTCCTCACCTCGCACGTCTGGCGGCAGGATCACAACGGTTTCAGCCACCAGGACCCGGGATTCATCGACCATGCCGTCAACAAAAAAGCCGAGATAATTCGCGTTTACCTGCCACCGGACGCCAATACTCTGCTCTGCACTGCTGACTATTGTTTGAAGAGTCGCGACCAGATCAACATCATTGTGGCTGGCAAACAATCGGCTCCGCAGTGGCTCAATATGGACGCTGCGATAAAGCATTGCGCCGAGGGCATCGGTATTTGGGATTGGGCCAGTTCAGATCAAGACGGCGAGCCTGATGTCGTCATGGCTTGCGCTGGCGATGTTCCAACCTTGGAAACACTTGCTGCTGTGGATATCTTGAGACAACAGATTCCGGAATTAAAAATTCGAGTGGTCAATGTAGTCGATCTAATGACTCTGCAGCCGCGATCGGAACACCCACATGGTCTGAGCGATCGCGAGTTCGATGCGATTTTTACCGCGGACAAACCGATTATCTTCGCTTACCATGGCTATCCATGGCTGATTCATCGACTGACATACAGACGAAACAATCATGAGAACCTGCATGTCCGCGGCTACAAAGAAGAGGGTACAACCACGACACCTTTCGACATGGTGGTCATGAATGATCTCGACCGTTATCATCTGGCCCAGGATGTGATTGACCGCGTTCCTCATCTTCAAAGTCGTGCTGCCAGGGCCAGACAGTTCGTCAGAGGAAAATTGATCGACCACAAACTGTATATAGAAAAGTATGGTCAAGACATGCCTGAAGTCCGCGATTGGAAGTGGCCGTCTTCGTAATTGCACCACTGATATTGACTGTGTAAACAAACATAGTTTTTTCGTGTGGACGAATCGTTGACAAAGTCGCAAGATTTTAATTGCGATATTGATTGCGAAGATGCTCATGAAAAGCCAAGATTGAAGCAATAGCCCGATCTTCGTATCGGACTGTTGTGGAAATCATTAAGCAAACATTTTTTTACGCAGTTTTTCGCTTTGAAGCTTATACTAGAGTACTGCCACCGCTCACGACGGTGTAGTTGCTCCGACAAAGACGAATCGAGTCTTCGTTCCTCTGTCCAATCTTATCTGGTCTAAGCAGGAGTGTTCATGCGACTATTCATCTTGGCTGTCATTGCTGGAATCGGTGTTCTCGTAGGAGTCGCACTCTACGTAGGGCAGGAGATCGTTAATCCCGGCACGCCCGATACGCAGATGGCAGCGAACACAAATGAAGATGACTCGGTCCTTGGATTGGACGATGTTGAATCAAATGAACGTAAGGACGCAGAATCGGACGCTTACAAGAATCAGTTGCGCGAAGCCTCATTTCCAGCTGGTACGACTTCGTTCGATTCAGTCGCCCTGCGCAAGCAACTGCCGGAAATTTTCCAATTTCCAGACCAGCCGGCGCCGCAGATGACTGTCTCATCGACTGCGACAGAAATGGATACAGTTGCAGCGAAACCACCAGGCGCTACAAATATTGGAATGGTCGCCCATGCTCCGGACGCCCCAGTCGCTGGCACCACTATCGGTGACAGACCTGATACACCCGTGATGATGCAATTGACGGCTCCTGAGCATAAGCCATCGGTGAATACGGCGACCAATCCGAACGTTCAATTGGAAACGGCACCAGCATCCGAAGGGCGTTCAGCCAGAACTCGCATGATCGTGAACAAATAGTTCGCTGCGGCTTTACGGCGGCTATCAATTTTATAGTTTCAACAAACTGACACAGTGGCGAGCAATCATGAGCTCCTCATCGGTTTGAATGACGAGAACTTTGGTTGTTGCTTCCGCTGATGAGATAATTAGGGCTTGTTTTTTGTTCTCTGAACTGTCGATTTTGATACCGAGATACTCGAGATCTGAACAAATGCGCTCGCGAATGGTATCAGAATGCTCACCGATTCCGCCGGTGAAAACAAGCATGTCGAGACCGCCGAGAGCTGCCGACAAAGAGCCGATGTATTTTCGCGCCTGGTAGCAGAATATTTCCAGTGCACGCCTGGCGTCATCGGAACTTTCTTCTGCGGCGATTAGTTCCTGCATGTCTGAGCTAATTCCCGATAAGCCAAGTAAGCCGGATTTCGTATTGGTAAAACTTACGAAGTCATCAGGCGACATATTCTTCTCTCGAACGAAGAAAGAGATCAAACCAGGATCGATGTCACCACTTCTGGTGCCCATCACCAGTCCACCAGTTGGTGAGAAACCCATTGTCGTGTCGATGCTTTTCCCGTCTTTAATTGCTACCATGCTGCAGCCGTTTCCAAGGTGAGCAATGATAATCTTCTGGTCGGTGACATTTAGATCGGTATTGTCAGCCAGTTTATTCATGACCGCTTCATACGAGATTCCGTGAAATCCGAATTTCTCCACGCCATCTTCAAAAAACAATTCTTTGCTGAGTGGAAGCACTTTTGCGCGTTCCGGCATGGTTCTGTGGAAACTCGTATCGAAACAAGCGACGTGCGGAACATCGGGAAATTGATGGCGTGAGCTATTTATTGTTTCTATCGCTGGTGGCAGGTGCAGTGGTGCGAACCTGGAAAGAGCGCGCAACGATGCGACTAGCTCGTCATCAATTTGCCTGGGTTTGACGAAATGACGCCCACCATGCACGACACGATGTCCGACTGCATCAATGCGGTTCTGGAGATTGTCTTTCAGCCACTCCATGAGCTTAGCGACTGCTTGACTGTGATCCCCAAGGTCGAGCTTCTCATCGAAGTCCTGGTAATCACTATTTCCTTTGATCGTGATATGACCACTGTC
>CAZRMH010000457.1:0-6322 GCA_964600935.1 uncultured Candidatus Obscuribacterales bacterium | reverse complement strand
CAACCGCTAGCGGTTGAAAATATGAAATAGGTAAATCCGACAGCTCCGTGTTGATGTACTTTTTGACGAAACTACACTTGTTTGGATTTTGATTATTGAAAAAGGAATTTCAACCGCTAGCGGTTGAAATTTTTCCGGTGCAACGCTCAGGCGAGCTCCACTAGTTAGCTCAAGTGGACCGTGGCTTCGGCGATTTCCAGTTTTCAGTCAATCCTGGAATTTCCAAAACACCCTGAACTACTTCGGTCATTTCGCTGTCGATTTTTCCGCTTGCGCGAATATGATTTAACGTCAAATCCTCTCCGTTTTTGAATATGGCCTTGCCGATTAACAGCTTTCTGTGACAAGTATTCGGATCCTCTTCCGAGCACATAATTGAAACTCGTTTGATTTTGGCTTGTTCCAGTAGTTTTTCTAGTTCGTGCTTAAATTCCGGTGTTTCAGCTATTCGATGGTAGAGAATAAATCCTTGCTCGTCGTAAAACTGCTCATCCGGCGGTCGACCGCCAAGCCCTTTTCCCATGAAGATGTACTGGATGCCGTTTTCTTGTAGTACCGCTTCTAGTTTTTTTCGGTTAAACTGCGGGTTGAAACGGGACATCGGATGAGTACGAACATCTGCTACAACTTCGACGCCATGTAGTTCCAGCAGTCCAAGGAATTTTTCGATGGAATGTTTTGAATGGCCGATTGTGAATAAATGGTTCATCCGCCCGCCTATTTTAGTTTCTGTAAGGTTTCAGCTTGGCGTCGGTCTGCGGCAGCTGCTTTATCGTTGCCTTTTTTTGCATACGATTTTGCTCGGAGTTTGTATAGTGCCGGGTTGTCAAGCTCTTGTGCGATGAGATTTGTATAGTCGGCGATAGCATTGTCTAGTTGGTCCGTTTCAAAATAGCACCGCGCCCGTGCGCGTAGTGCTAGAGGGTCAGCAACTCTGTTTAGATACGCTGTGATTGCCTCAATGGCCGCGAGTTTATTTCCGCTCCAATACAACAACTTTCCGCATTGGTACATGTACAGTGGCTTGTCAGGCGAACATCGATAGGCTCGTGCCATGTCGGCAGCGGCTTCTTTGTAGCGTTCAGCGTATGTGTAACTCCGGGCTCGATCGACTAAAACCCATGGTGCGTTAGTCATTTTGTGTATCTGCATTCCTACGGTGAGATCATTTGCAGCTTTGAGATACTGTCCAAGACTGGCATAAACTCTGTGTCTGGCGAAATAGACGTCGCCATTGTCCGGATAAAGTGCAGCTGCTCTATTGCAATCTCCAAGGGCGAGCTCATACTTCTCCTGCTTTGCGTAAAGCTCTCCTCGTGCAAGTAGTGTAGTGAGGTCGTCGGGATGTTTTTTTAAACTGGTATCAAATGCGGTGAGTGCGTTTGTGGGTTTGTTCATGGAGAGATACGCTTTGCCGCACAGGTAGTCGGTATCTGGAAGTGGAACCTTCAATTGCTTAATTTGTTCCAGGTCAGCCAGAGCTTTCTCTGGCCTCCCTATAGCCATGCTGACCTCGACTCTAGAACGATACCCATCTGGCATTTGCGGTTGAAGTGCGATGCATCTGTTTGCGCATTCCAAGGCTTTGTCGAATCGTTTTAATTCGAGATAGTATCTGTTCAGGATAGCTAGATAAGCGGGTTTTGAATATTCTGGCGCGTAATCGACTGCTCTTATTTCGTCTGCTATCGCCTCTTCTTTTCGATTAAGCTGATTCCAGTTGAGAGACGAGCGAGTGTTGTGATAAGCCGCTTCATAGGGGTTGAGGCGAAGCGCTTCGTTGATGTCTTCCATCGCCTTTTGTGGTTGTCCGAAATCTTGATATAGATCGCATCGTTTCGCATAGCGCTGGTGGATGCCGGGGTGATCCTGGATGGTCTGCGTTAGGACCGTTAGTGCCTGTTTAAGATCTTGGTTTGCCTGGTCTGGATTGTCTTTTCGTTCCAGGCTTGCCTTCGCTTGTAAAACCAGGAATGAAGCAGGATATTTCTCCAGGTATTTGCTGAGGTCTTGAATGGCGATCGCCCTCATGTTCAAACTCTTCAGGCATTGCGCGCGTTTGCATATGAGTGCCTGATCGTGCGGTTCGCTTTCGAGTATTTTGCGATAGGTGCGAGCGGCTTCTCTGTATCGTTTAAGGCCGAGTTGAACGTCAGCCAGCCACCTCAAATGGTTTAAGTAGGTGGGACCGAGTTCAACGGATTTTGCCAAATCCTTTGCTGCGTCGTTCGGTTGCCGCAGATTGTTCAGAAAGTATCCACGCCAGTAGAGCGCGTGCAGGTTGTTCGGGTGCGTCTTCAGATAATCACTTAGTGTTTCAATCGCATATTCCGGCATCCTGAGCGACAGGCAGGCTCGCCCAAATTGTCGCAAGTCATCTCCTGTACAGTGGTCTTTAAACGTTTTCTTCTGAAACTCCAGCACCTTTCTGAAGGCGACATTAGATTCTTCGTTGCGTCCATTTCCTTCCAGTGCGCAGGCGAGCAAAAACTGTGCGTGACTGTCTGAGGGATTGGTTTCGGCGAAGCGTTTCACGACGGAGAGACTGGACCTTAAATCGTGCCAGAATGTAGCCATGGTTAAGAACCGCTCCTGGTCAGCGTTTCTTGCTTTGTTCGATTTTAAGATTTTGATTGCAAGAAGTAAGTCCTGTCTTGAAAGTACAGGATCATTAGGGCTTCTAACCAGTCCGCGATAAGTTAGGGCGTGGTAATTCCCAGGTGACAGTTTAAGAACGAAGTCGTAGTCCAGCGCGCTTTTAGCCGCGCCTCCTAAGGCCCACGGCAAATTCGTGTCGCCTCTCAATGTCCAGGCCTCGACGTTGTTTGGTTCGGCCTTGATTACCACGTTGCAAGCATCATAGGCGGCCTGATAATCGCCGTTGTAGTAAGCTTCTTTGGCTTTTTTGAGCCATTCGGACGGAGCCTTTTGTGCAAGCACTGGCGTTTGGCTGCTAAACGTTAATGCTAAAACCCCGATGGTCAGCCTAATGCGTCGCATGGATGCGCTCCTTGGCTGATATTTCGGGCTGAGGTATTTTAAACCAGAATCGGCTGCCCGCGCCTAGACTACTCTCCACCCCGATTTGACCATCGTGAGCCTGAACTATCGCTTTGCAAATCGCCAAACCTAAGCCGGTGCCGCCACGTTGCTCGCTGTCGCTTCGTTCTACTTGTTCGAAACGATTGAAAATCGACTCTTGCAAATGTTCGGGGACGCCGCGTCCTTCGTCGTTTACCGAGACGATCAACTGTTCTCCGTCTAGTTCTGCTGCGACTGATACCGTCGATTTTGCTGGCGAAAACTTAATGGAGTTCGACACGAGATTGATTACTACTTGAATGATCCGGTCAGCATCGAGCTCTGCCACCAAATTGTCTGGGCACGAGACTAGTGTCTGAACATCGTGTTGTTCGGCGAAGCTCTGGAGCGAATCGCAAGCGGAAACTAGTAAAGGGTGCACCGCATATGGTGCTTTGTTGATTTCCATTTTTCCGGCTTCTAGTTTTTCCAGTTGCAAAAGTTGGTTGATTAGCTCAAGAAGCCTCTCGGTACTGTCCTGGGCGACGGCAATGCGATTTTTACCCTTGTTGTCGAGTTCACCGTATACTCCTTGAAGAACCAGTTCCAGTGTCAATCGAACGGAGGTGAGCGGAGTTTTTAAATCGTGACTGATCATATTGACGAAGTCCTGTTTCAAACGCTCGATTGCCTTTCGCTCACTGATGTCGTGGACTACACAAAAGAATGTTTGATTCTCCGGCGACCATTGTACGGACCATTGCATATCACGAACGCCACCGTCTTTGGTGGAAACCCGGCTCTCGAACGACGCGGACTCAGCGTGGCGGGAGTCGGTCAAGGCGTCCAGGGCTGACGTCTGATCGCTCGAAACAGTGATCTCGGCTAAGTTTTTGCCGAGTAACTCATCCTGCTGGTAGCCCCACATTCGCTGAGTCGCCGGGCTCACGGCAGTAAACGCTCCGAATTCATTGAGCGAACAGATCACGTCGACAGCATTGTCAATCATCGCGCGCTCGCGTTTTGAAGCGGCTTCCACGGCGTTCCACATTTCATGGAAAGTTCGGTCGAGGTCGGCGATCTCGTCGTTGCCTCCAATTTCCTGAACGAGCGGTGCACGTTTTCCGAAACGGCGAGAATTCTCGAGGATTATTGCAAACCGTGAGGCGATGTTTCGGTAAAAATAGTATGCATAGATAAGTCCGACGAGAATGCTGACAATGACGAAGGCCAGCCAGGCGTTTTGCGTTTGTGACCTCAGAACAGAGCCGTTTTTGGTCTGTTCGACTGTTTCTTTTTCGGCCTCGTCTTCGACCAATTTCTTTATTCGTGCTAACTGATTAAGGTTTTGCTTTAGTTCGCCTCGCATCACCCCGACGCTGTAGAAAGGTATTTCAAGCCCATCAGCATCGACGGTATTGGCGAGAACCATTTCTCTGCGAAGTAGTTCTCGGACGCTTGTTTCAAATTCCTGGATGTGTTTTGAATCGTTTGTCAGGTTTCCTTTTTTTCGTAACTGTTCCAGCAGCGGGCTCATCTCGGATGCGATTTTTTCGGCTTTTTCTCTGGAACCACTGCCTGACTGAAGTCCGAAAATCTCCCAGCCGACATTTACGTTAATTGCCCAAATACGGTCGGTCAGAGATCTGATTTCTGCCGCACGCGTTCGCCGCATCGCTGCATTTTCGGCTTCGCTATTAAGCCCCATCATGATCAGGGCAAACGAAAGCGCGCAGGCGAGCGGTACAACGATTAGGGCTATGCCTTTGTGGACAAGTTTCAAGCACCGTCTCCGGTTCGTCGCGGTCACTGTTCTCATTCCCTGACCTCAAGGAGTGCAAAACAAATCTAAAAATGGCGTGTCAGATTTCTTGCAGCATGGAATATGAAAACGAGGACCCTGATGTACAACCGACATGACACACAGCGATTTTGCAGAGAAAGTAACTCAACCGATATACACGCGACCACGAATTCTGGCGGTTGATTGCACGAATGACTTTCGCGAGTCGATGGTTTCCTGGCAGAGTGAGCTATTGTGTGAGATTGCCTTGCCTGACAATTCTGACCATGCATTGATGGTCGCCTCCAGTAAACGACTCGACGCGATTATCATCGGAGTGGAGCCGGGTAGCGAGGACCGGGCGGTCTCGCTCGCTACAAAATTTCACCAGATTCCTGACAAGAAAAATACACCGGTCGCTTTTGTCGTATCGAGCACCGAATCGATCGCTATATTGGAAAGTTTGGAGCCGGCATGCTACCTCTGTCTTGAAAAACCATTGTCATTCGAGAGCATGTCGAAAATCGTCACGAGGTTGATTAATTTCGAACTGTTCAACGCGTTAATAGTTTCAGCCGTGGCGCCAGTGACGGCACGCCTGTCAGGCGCACTAAAAGAGGCAAACATCAACGCAAGAAGTACGCTGCATCCACACCGCTATCTCGAGTTCCTCTACGACATTGAGCCGGAAGTTCTACTAGTGGACGTCGAACTGAAATCACCGAAAGTCATCGAAGTCTGTGAACGGATCAATCAGTCGAAACGCTGGACGGCGATGGCTATAGTTTTGTTCAGTTCATCTGGAGCGGTTATCGACCAGGAGCAAGTGAAGCTTTGCAACGCGACGGCTGTGATTCAACTGAGCGACTACGAGACTGCCGGGCAAGTTGTAAAAAAAATCGCTCGTGAGGTTCGTGAAAAATTTACTGAGAAGCGTGATTCTGACTACCTGACGGGATTGCCGTTGACGAACAGTCTTTATGAAAAATATGTGCCATTGATGGCAGAGGCTAAAGGTAGCCCACTAACACTGACCTTGGCGTTGATAGATATCGAACAGTTAAATGCGATAAACGAGAAAGCTGGTCATAGTACTGGCGATCGAGTTTTGTCTGCGCTTAGTAACTTCCTTCAACAACGAGTAATTGAGACACCATCTATGGTTTGCCGTTGGTCTGATGATGAGTTTGTCGTGATGCTGAAGGCGACCAGTGAGTCTGCTAAGTCTTTGATTAAAAATACGATTCTGGATTTTGGATTGATCAAAATTCCCTCTTGCGACCAAAACGTTCGCCTGCGCGCCGGAGTAACTTGTTTCCCCGAAGATGGTACGTCCCTCGATGCGCTTATGGACCTGGCTTATTGGCGCCTGCATAACGCCAAGAAGAAGGCTGATGGGATTTCGTTTGATTAGGAATTTCAACCGCTAGCGGTTGAAATAATTAAGGCTGCACAGTAGGCAAGGCCGTTTCGGCGTAAGGAGTCTCAAGCGCTAGCGGTTGAAATTATTAAGGCTGC
>CAZRMH010000456.1:0-6326 GCA_964600935.1 uncultured Candidatus Obscuribacterales bacterium | reverse complement strand
ATCAAGGCACCAATACCGGTGCTTTTCTTCTCCATGTATGAGTCCCAAATACTTTTCATACTTTGGACGCCAGCGCCTGAATCAGCGCTCTTCAGCGCTCCGTCAGCGAGCTTGATGGCCTCCTCTTCGGTGGCAATGCAAGGAAAGTCGGACTTGACTTTAGAGACGTCACCCAGGGCTTTTGGGTCATAAATATTCTTTGCTGAAAAATCCATGATTTGATCAAAAGAGTCGTTTCCGGCGCAGCTACGGGCTGATTTCAGGTCTGCTGCTGCACCGACTTTTGCGTTTCCCAGATGAACTTCCTCGTGGGCAGGCGACGGTCCTTCCACAGCATTGCCACCAGGTCTAGAACCAGTTATTGCATCGAAACTCATATGTAACTCCAGAAAAAAATGCCAGTGAGTGGGGGTGCCATCCTCACGATAGGTTGGGTTCGTTACTTGAACGTGACCAGGCGTCAGGCTTTTCGTATTCTCCCCAGCAATCGAAACTACTTATCGCTTAGAAAGAGGTCGGTCTCGCGAGACCGTAATGCTCTTCGGGGAACTGGTTCGACTGCCGCATCCCGATTCGCCCCCTGATTGCGCCCAATCCGTAAGTTCTTGAAAAGGAGTAACCGCTTCAAGTTCAAAATGTGCTACATACACTGAGAGTTTACTTACGCTATTTAACGGAGTCGTCGATGCCGCAAACCTCGCGTGAAATATTCTTCGAACGCTATAGCAACGCTACCGACCAATACGGCTTCGATTTAGCAGCATATAAGTCGTGGGAAAGACGCATCCGATTCCTCTATCAGCAGTGGTTCGGTGTGACGATGGTGGGCGTAGAAAACATTCCTGCCGAGGGTCGAGCAGTACTCTGCGGCAACCATTCGGGTGGATTGCCGCTGGACGGATTCATGCTCTACGACGGCATGATCAACTATCACCCTAACCCTCGGCGCTTGCGGTTTCTGGTCGCCGAATTCGTGAGAACATTGCCCGTTGCTGGAGACATGATTCGAGGATTCGGTGGCATTCCGGCGAAGTACGATATCGCCGTGGAGTTGTTAGAAAACGAAGAGCTGGTACTTTTCTATCCGGAGGCTGAAAAAGGCACTGGCAAGCTCTACAAAGACCGCTATCACCTCATTGATTTCAATCCTGGTTTCGTAAAAGCTGCCATTGAAACCGGTTCACCGATCGTGCCAATTACCACCGTTGGCGGCGACGAAATTTACCCGCTGCTAGCCAATGTAAAACCGCTCGCAAAGCTCATGGGAGCTCCATATTGGCCAATCACACCTTTCTTTCCGTGGCTTCCGTTTCCATTCAATGTCATTCCACTGCCGATCAAATTCTTGATCTGCGTCGGCAAGCCGATCAAACTCGACTATCCACCAGAAAAGGCAGAGGACCACGACTTTATTAAGGGAATCGCCGAAGAAATTCAGCAACAGATTCAGACTGAACTTGAGGATCTCCTCAAAATGAGAAAATGCGCCTTTGCAAAATGGGACGCCGAAGAAGTCAAAGCCTACTTCGGGCACCGTATATAGTGCCGAAGCCGCGCTTGGGAACGAACACGTTCTACTTGCGTTCAAACTTATAGCCCTGACCCGTCACTGTGACTATTGAGTCACCATGACCGTCTTTAGCAAGCTTCTTCCGCAAAACCATAACCCGTTGACGCACGGCTTTTTCCGCAAATTCCGCTTCGGATTGAAAAATCTTGTCGACAATCGCGCTGTACGTAAAAACCTTTTCCGGATTCTGCATAAATAGTTTCAGCAAGGTAAACTCGCTAGCAGTGAGCGGCACGCTTTCCCCACCAATACTCACGGCAGAGTTGACCAGATCCAATTGCATGCTTCCCGATGCAACCACCTTTTCGGCTTCTTCCGGTGGGCGACGAAGCAGGGCACTAACTCTAGCGATAAGCTCGTCTAACGAAAATGGTTTACACATGTAATCGTCAGCACCCGAGTCGAGCGCAGCAACTTTTTTGACGACATCAGTTTGTCCGGTGAGAAAAAGGATTGGAATTTTTCCACCTTCTCCACGATATTTTTCACAAACGGTGAAGCCAGGCATGCCAGGCAAACCCCAATCGATAATAGCCATGTCATAGTGGTGATAAAGCAAGTGCTCAAGCCCTTCCGGACCTGTCATTACGACGTCGACTACGTGGTTGTAAGCGCACAAAGCATCTTCAACAACTGAGGCGATTTTTTCGTCGTCTTCAACTAAAAGTATGCGTCCCATATTTTTCGTTTACACCAACTTGAAATCGATAACGAGCATACCACAGCCTAGACTGGCGATAACGGAATAGTAAAACAAAACGTGCTGCCACGACCAATCTCGCTATCCACCCAGATGCGCCCACCATGCTTCTCAACAAAGGCTTTGCAGATAGCCAGTCCCAGTCCGAAACCTTCTACTTTTATGGCTTTGTGCTGCTCCAACTGTTGGTAACGGTCGAAGATCAACTCCTGGGACTGTTTCGCGATTCCCGGACCATTGTCGACCACTCTGAATTTGATGTTTAAGCCGTCCAAACCGGCCAGAACCCTAACCGTTCCGTTGTCCGGCGAGTATTTGACAGCATTGGATATCAGGTTTATAAGCACCTGCACGATTCTGTCTTCGTCAGCGACAAAAACTTCATTTGTATAATCGGTTTCAATCGTGACTGACGCTTTTTGTTTAGCACCATCCGCAGTGGCGACTGCTTTATTGATTATTGCCCCAACAGTGGTTTCCGCCGGGACGACTTCAATAATTCCACTGTCGATCTTTTCGGCATCGAGCAAATTTTTAACTAAACCGATCAAGTAGTCGATGGACGAAAGCGCTGTTTTAACGTTCTTTTCACCTCGCGGATTGATCGCTCCATAGAATCCCTTGAGCACCATATCCAATACCAGACGCACCGCCGTCAGCGGTTGTCGGATATCATGGCTGACCATCGACAGGAGGTCCTTGCGCAGCTGTTCTAAACGCTGCCTTTCTGTAATATCTTGAACGTTTACGAAGAACCGCTCTTGCCCTTTAATCTCCAATAAATTCACGCAAATCTCGCACGGAAACGTCTCGCCATTTTTCCGTTTGCCGGTTACTCGAACCGGTTCTGAACTGGGCTCGATAATATCCATCTCTGGAAAAATCACCTGAACCGGCTTACGAGCGAGGTCTTCCGGCATGTAGTTAAAGGACGCCACCGCTCGCTTATTCAACGCTTCAATCTGCATATCACGATTGACGATAATTAAACCGAGCGGAAAACTTGTAATTATTTTCTGAATCCGCACACTGAGTGAGGCATGGTTTCTCTTAAAGAGCTCGAGTTCTTTCCTGGTTTCAGCCAGGCATTCACTCAATTCCGCATATGTGAGAGGGTCGAGTTTTTCTTCTGTCACGCCTTGTTACTTCTCCGCCGTTCCACATCAAAAATTCGCAGTTAAAGTCTTGCCTTTTCAGCTTGCTCAATTAGACGCATAGCCTCCTTGTGCCTGTTTGTCTTCTCAAGCATCTCTGCGTAGTTTTTCACAATGTCAGACAGTTTAGCGTGCTCCTCAATAGGTTTTGTTCGCTCCGCCACTTTCATGGCTTTCTGGAAGTACTTCTCACTCTCTGGATAGCGCTCCTCTACTGCATAAACTTGAGCCAAATCATTGTAGGCTTCAGCCAACTCAGGATCATCATGCTGCAGAATGTTTTGATAAACAGTGGCAATTTTCTCAAAATGAGGCAACGCTTCCTTTGCGTTGTGCAAATTGTAAAACTCGACATCGGCCAATCGATGCATTGAGCTAAGTCGCCGATGGTCTGTCAATTTGAAGTGTTCCGATTCTTGAACTGCAAGAGCAAAGTTTTTTCTCGCATTAGCAAAATCCTGCGTTTTCAACGCCCTGTGACCAGCATCATAGTAAGTCTGCCATGACGATTGCGAGTGGTGAGACTGCTTCCAAATAGTGAAGCCAAAGGCGGTAATCAGTAAGACGGTCGTAAACGTCACGCCCCGAATCGAACGCGCCTTCTTGACCTTCGGAGCAGTTTCATCTACCTGGCCAAGACAGGTTTTACAAACCTCCTTGAAGCCGTGTTCATGATCATGAGTATGTTGTCTCGCGTCGCTATCCATCGCACCAAACCGTACAAGCTTTCTAACTCTCTAGGTACCCAAACCGCGAGCTTTCACATTCGAGTGTCTGCCGAATACGAAGACGGCAGGAGTTTCCGATGATAAACCGTTGAAACAGAGACTTACCAGAATTTGGGTGGAGGGAGGATTTTCAACCGCTAGCGGTTGAAAATCGAGCCAACACCCAATCGCCGAAAACCGCCAAAAGTAAACCAGAGTGAACCTTTAGAACCTGAAATCCGTCCAACAGAATCATTCACCGCCACACAGAGCATTCGTTGATCAGAGATGTGCCATACATATATTCATTAAGGGTACGAATTAGATAGTTCGGGCTTCGGCTCAGTAGATTAAACCGAAAAGCCCCGAGACCTCATTTTGTGGTGACATGGCTTCCGGAGTAAGGGTTTCCAAACATTGGACCTATTTGAAACCACCCTCGTTAAAGCGACTGGCGTCTGATAATAAATGGAACAATAAAAAGAAAGTCTAAAGAAACGGGGTGCGATTCGGGTCAAAATGGAAAACCTTCAAGACCACAGAAAAGACAATCTCAATCGTCAGAATCAAGCAACCAAGACGCTCACATTGAAAGAATCCAATAAGCCTGTTAGATCAAGAATCCAATTCCGGAGCAACCAAAGTCCAACCATGCCACCACCTGCGACACCAAATTCGAACACATTACGGTTTCAAGCAAGCTACACTACCGTGAACGCGAAGGCGCGCTAGTTATCAACATGTAGTTGTCCATTGTCCACCAAGCCACGCGTCAGAAACAAGAAACAGAAAGGGTATCCAAGATCTATGAATGCATTGACTGAACGAACCGCTGCGATAATAATCGATACTGGTTTTTCCGCTGAATCGATGCAATCAGCGCAGAACATTCTTGCCCTGATCGATGTGCGCTCAGGAGTGATGACTCCTGGCTATCCAACACTGTCTTGGGAATGCAATCAGGATGTCCTCGAGAGATTTGCGGGCGATCCTTACAATCACGGCAGCATGGTTTTGTCGGCGCTGATGCGCGAAGCGCCGGATCTCCCGGTGGTTCTTATTCGTGCCTTTGACGACGCTAGACTGCTACGAACAACTTTCTACAAAGGTAAAGTCGCCAAACCCGGCTGGACCGAAGCATACCTGTGGGCAGTTCAACTCTGCAAAGGACTCGGCCTCTCGACGGTAGCGAATATGTCATTTGGTGGCTACACCCATGCGGCCGACGGCTCCGGTTGGGAGTCACACTGTCTTGCCACAGTTACCGGACCAGGAAAACCCGGACATATCATTTTGGCAGGAGCCGGCACCGGCACCGGCGATGCGATTCACGCGTCTTGGCGGACCGAACCCGGCAAGGTCACCGAGGTTACAGCCGAGCAGAACGCATTCACCACCTACAATTTCTGGTCTTCAGCTGATCCAGGTTCACTGCAATACAGCAATTGGCTACTTGAGGTCTTCCTGAACGGCAATAAGATTTCAGAAGAATTTAGCGGAGATCTGATTCCGAACCTTTGGAACAACCGCAAACAAGTAACCTTCAACGTCGAAGGCGAAGGGATAGTCAAAATACGTACAAGCCGATTCTGGGGCGCCGACTCGCGTTATCGCGACTTGATGGAATTCTCCCGGGGGCTGATTTCGTCAAATGAAGCGCTCGACAAAGAGCAAGCGTCGCGTTCCTTTTGCGCGAAAAAACCTCTGCTCGCGGTCGCCAAGAAAAAACTGGACGTCATGCGGTTCGACTGCTGGATCAATCGTGTTCAATGTCATTCCAGCTTCCTCGATCACTACGATCCCATGACGATCGCTGAGCCTGCAATCTTCCCGCACGTCATCGGTGTGGGCTTGAATTCCGGCACATACGCGCCCGATCAAACTGAAATCGGCGCGAAGCCGGACCTGTTGCTCGATGGCGACGGACCAGTGAGTTTCAGACTCCCTGAAATCACGGCAGAAGTTGCCGGATATCTGTCTGCAGATCCGACACTAGATGTAGTGGCAGTAAATAACCTCATTCGCAACGAAAAAGCGGCTTGTGCGTGACTGCCAATTTGGCCTTTATTCTAATTTCAACAGGTTCCAAACGACGACCGCAGAGACGTTTGAGCGGAGCCTAAATTGATTGCGAAAAGAATTTCAACCGCTAGCGGCTGAAATCCCTTACGCCTATCGCAGCCCCTCGGCAAGAG
>CAZRMH010000455.1:0-6357 GCA_964600935.1 uncultured Candidatus Obscuribacterales bacterium | reverse complement strand
ATTCACCGGAGAAACATCTACCGGGCGCGCCATTATGAAAAATGCCGCGGCCACTCTCAAGAAATTGTCGTTTGAACTTGGTGGCAAAGGCGCAAACATCATTTTCGATGATGCGAATTTAGACGAAGCGATTGAAACTTCAGTCAGAGCAGCATATCGAAACCAGGGTCAAATCTGCCTCGCGGGCTCACGTCTGTTTGTCCACAAGGACGCCTATAAGAAGGTAGTAGATGCTCTGGTCGAAAGAGTGAGGAACATTAACGTGGGTGACCCGCTTGATCCTAAAACTCAAATGGGCGCGATGATTTCAAAAGAACACATGGAAAAGGTTCTGACATACATCGAGCACGGCAAGAAAGAGGGTAAACTGCTGTGCGGTGGAGAACGGCTTACCAAGCTGGGAAACGGTTACTTCATTGCGCCGACGATGTTCGAAGGTCTGGGAATTGAATCAAAACTGTTAAAAGAGGAAATCTTTGGCCCGGTATTGCCCGTGGTGCCATTCGACTCGGAAGAACAGGCAATTGAGTATGCAAATTCAACACCTTACGGTCTGTCGTGTTCGATCTGGAGTGAAAACGTTAATCGCTGCCATCGAGTATCAAAGGGCATCCGTAGCGGTCTCGTGTGGGTTAACTGCTGGTTCGCCCGCGATTTGAGAACACCGTTCGGCGGACAAAAGTCCTCCGGTGTCGGTCGCGAGGGCGGACGCTATAGCCTGGAATTTTTCTCGGAAGCCAAGACAATTTCATACAAGTATTCAAAGTAACGCTATGAAAGATCTGCCAGGTCCTAGAATGGCAGCCAGGCAAGAAGCTTGATTCGCCGGAGTACGAAAATATCGGAAGGAAGCTAGGTGATGAAAAGTCTTATTGCAAATCGCAGTTGACTTGCAGCCAGCGCAGCCACCGAATCACGCAGTCGGCACGACGTTAGAACGTGCTTACCGAATAGTTGTCTCTGATTCGATGTCTCAAAATCATGGGAACGATCATGTCTTCGGAAAGCTCATTCTTGTCGAAGTTCAAGGATTTGAAGGCCTGAATGGCTTCACGCAGAACGGGTCGAGAGAACATGCAATCAAGTATTAATTTCGATCGAACAATTTGCTGTGGCGTGGAGACTAAGCGCTCGCCTATCGGGGTAAGCTCGGTGGATGACTTAAGGAAGCCTAGATATTTGGCAGCTGTGAGGTAATAATGAGCCTGTCTTTCCGAGAAGCCTAAAACGTCGACGAGCGATTTTTTATCTACAATTCCGGCGTCAATCAAACTTACAACGTCAACAATTTTGTCCACATCATTAGCCTGCGGGAACGCGACGTTGCTCTCTTCAGCCTCCGCGCTCGTGGCTAGCATTGCTTCTATATCGCCAGGCGCTACGGCATATTTGCCGATGAAGAAATACTCCTGTCGCACAAGTTTCATATCACCAAATGCGGTGCCGATATCAAACTGGTTCAATTGAAACTTGCCGTTTGAATAACACAGAAAAATAGGAATGATTTTCTTCCTGGTCTTCGCTGCAAGCCATTGATACGGGTAGTAGAGCTGGCGGGTATGAAACTCTTCATGAAAGCCGCGCTTGGCCTCGATGAGGACAACGGCATCGTCAGACTCGTATACCGAATCGACTTCGATTTGCGCCCCGTCCACGGAAATTTCGACGCCGCATCCCGGCAGGCGAACGTTGAACTGACCGGAACCAAAACGCCCTCGCTTAGTCAAGATAAGCGCGTTGGTCCCACAAAAGCTCTGCAGAAGACCGCAGGCGTGCGCCAGATCGACGGCATCACATTCAGTGGCACAGAGCTCGCGTTCCAAAGTATCATAAATTTCAACATCCGCAGTCGGCGCGTGCGAAATCGGTCGGCCGGCTTCTCCCGACTTTGGAAACGCGAAATAACAGATGTTTTTCGGGTCGCGAAACACGACATAGTTGCCCCGCCTCAATGGCAAAATGTTGAGCTTGTGTGTGCGAAACAATGCCGGACGTTGAAAGTTAAAATCGAACTTGACCATTAGGCGGGGCTGGCGTTCGTCACTGGCACTCTGCATTTCTTTTGCAGAGATCAAAAAATACCCGTGCTCGTCAATCTCGCGAAGTATCGGCGTCCGGTCAAAAACTTTTTGCCAGGCCAGATCGTTCTTCAGGTCTGATTCCTGAATGTCTTCTTCATCAAAAATGTCGCTGCTGCTCGAAGTTGTAAGCACTATGGCAGGCCGAAGTAACTCGCTGTCGTGATCCGACAGAAATAATACACCTGCACAAAGATGTGCAAAAGGTCAGACGCTTAAAGTTGGTCGGCAAGCGCTCGGATACGCGCCTCTTCTGAGGGCTGTCGAGACTCCGCCAGTAATTCGGCAAATGTCAGCAATGCCGCACGAGCCCTACTCTTAGCCTCATCTAGATTCTGAGGTCTGGCATTCTGCACGCTCAACGCTTGCGAAAACTCAGCGAGGAAACTGTCTTCCGTATGGCTCAAAAACGCCCTTTTCACCTTGAGAAGTCTGGACTTCGCCCCGTCAACGGGCTCCAGATAGTCCTTCCACTTCTTAGAAACGTATGTTCTCGCGGTCTGTTCTTTCCAGCCTGTAGCCTCACACAGTTCAGCAATCTCGAAGCCTTGTTCATTCCGGGCGTATTCAGTCAGCAGCTTGAAAGCTCCCAGGGCTGCCGCGCTTCGTTTGAACGGCGCAGACGAAACCGGTGGCTTTGATTCAACCTCGGAAGTAACATGAGCAGGTTCAGCAACGAGCGTTTCCGTCTCACCAGCACTGTTCGCCTCTACCTTTGAGTTTAATGACGCAACCGTCACATCCGCAACCGCGACAAAGTTTACTTCGGCGGCAGAAGAAGGTTCCAACAGTTCCTTACCCGTAGCGTAATTCGTGATGATCAACTCGCTAATCTTGCCACGCTTATCGGCCTTGCAATTAACCATCCGGCTGGCGTAGGCTCGATTGATCGTGTAGCCCGGATAAAGGTCCTGAAAGTACGAATCATCAGATCCGACATTTTCCGGATCCGAATTGCTTATCATCAGCTTTGCACCATTGGTGGTGGCACTTCGACAAAACGCAGCAAGCCTCGTCTGGTCTTCGTCAGTGAAAGAACTTGACGAATAGCCAGTGAAATTCGAAGTTTCCGACAGTGGACGATATGGCGGATCCAGGTAGACGAACGATTTCGAATCGACCAGAGACAGTACGCTGGAAAAATCGCCGAGCAATATTTGCGTGCGCGCGAGAATCTGCGCAACCGCGTTCAAATTACCTGGATCACAAATTTTCGGATTCACATACTTTCCAAATGCAACGTTGAATAAGCCGGCTGCGTTGACTCTGAACAATCCGTTAAAGCAGGTCTTGTTTAGAAATATAAGCTGAGCGGCGCGCTCCACCCAAGCCTCTGATGGAGTTTCAAAATCGAAAGCCACCTTGTTTTCGTTAAAGACTTTTCGGGTTGCGTAATAAAAATCTTCTCTTTGCGACTCAGCCAGACCCAGATATTTCGATTGCATATCTTCCAGGGTTTGAATGAGCGATGAAACTCGGTCTCGAATAGTCCAGTAAGCCAGAATCAAATCTTGATTACTGTCGGCAATTATGAGTTTTTCCAGGTTGTATCTCTGCGCAATGTGAAAGAAGAACGAGCCTCCCCCGACGAAAGGCTCGATGTACGTTTCAATCGCGCCGATCTTGAGTTCCGCCGGTGAGTTTTGGTCTAGCTGTTGAATCAGCTGCGTCTTTCCACCAACCCACTTCAAAAATGGCTTGGCAGAACGCTGGAAAACGCCATCGGCGAGCGATTCAGATGCAAGCTGAATGGTGCTCTGCGAAGTGTGTGATTCTAGGAACATCTTCCGACCTTTGTACAAGTAAGTATTATGCATGGATCCGTGCTTTGGAGAAACGACGCCGGTGCGATATGGTTCGCATATACACTCAACCCCGCGTCCGGATTTTCAGGATAAATCCACCATCAGGCCTGCAGGCTGCTTGCGCATTCGCGGTGTCATATTCGGTGGCTCAGTTAAAATCCTAGCGAGTCAAGCTGCGAAATATCCGCAGTCAAAAAATTTCTTGCGAAAGTCTGACTATTTTTAAGAAGATTCATCCATAAAATCAAAGAAATTCGACGTGGTTGAGGATCTGCTCTCAGGAAAAGCAAAATGGTGAATAGCTAAAGCTATCCACCGTCCTGCCATGTCGGTCTTTGCGTGTTATACCCTGTGTTCTGCCTGAGCCGTATCTGTTTCGATTACGCTTTGAACAGCAGCCGCACCGTTCTGAACGCTGGTATTGAAATCATCAATCAAGACTGCAATTGCGTCATCATCGCTCTCGCCCTCGTGATCACCCTCGTCGGCGCCAAAGTTTCCACTTTCTCCATCCGTGCTGTCACTCTGGGTGAACCGCGAATATAGATAGGATGACGCGAGGAAAACAACCCCGGCTGCGATGAACGACAAGATTCGCTCTAACGTATTGTGATTGGCAAGATCAACGAACAACAGTTTGAACGTCAGCATCGCCAGAATGCTCAATCCGGAATAGCGGAAGAATGCTTCTTTCAAAATGAAACCAGCAGTTACGAATACGGCGCCCTCAATTCCGAGACCAAGCGAAACATAGTCCGCTGGCGCCTTGAGAAGGATCAAAGCGGTGAGCAGAGCGATACTTGTGGTCGGACTTACCCAGTGCGCGATTTCGACATTCTCAGCACGCTCGTTCCCGGAGAAGATTCTGCTGAATCCGTAATGAACGAACAGCAACACCGCAGCGAGCGTTAATGGAAGCGCATTCCAACCTGGAATCGAAACGCACGCCAGACCGACTGCGAGGATGAGCGGAACAAGTCCAACGAAAGAGAAGTAGTTCGAATTACGCTTAACACCAACGATCAGATTGGCGGTCGCAAGCCCGGCCAGTCCGAAGACTTGCCAGCTCGGCTCGACCACTCTTGTAACAATTACTCCTGCAACCATTAGGTTCGCGACCAGATGATAGAAGTAAGTGTAAGAATTCTCCGGTTCGTTGGCGAGCAATTCATCGAGCGAATCGCGTTCCGCATTCGCCGGTTTCGCTTCCTTCTCGCCGAACTTCTCGTGCAGGATTGCAAGCGCTGCCATCGCCGCGGCAGCTGATAGTCCGATGCGCGCGTACTCCCAGGCATTGAAGCCAAATGCGATATCACTTGTTTGGGCTTCAGCTCCAAGCAACCATAGCGGCATGAACATCACAGTCAAAGCCACAGCACTCCAGCTAAATGACTTGATTTTGTATTTCAAACCGACAACAGCGAGCAGGCCGATTTGAAGCACATCCACGCTAAGCATCGTCAATCCGGAAAAGTGCATGCACTTGGATATGTTTATGAAGAACAAACCGAGCAATGAATGCACAAGTTTATGTTGCTCCTGATTATGCCGGGAGAGAAACTTATACATGCCGAGGTAAAGTATGCCGGCGAAGACGAAGAGAACCTGGTGTAATGAGTTTAACCGCGCCGTATCACTCATGGCAAAACCAGTCGCGAATATAACTGCGTTCACACAGGCGAGCATCGTCATCGAGTTGCGAGCCCTTTCCGGAATTCGCAAGGAAAAACCGATTCCGATGCTGAATATCGTCCACATCGCAAACAAGAATCCAGTTGCTACAAACGGATCTGCTTTAGGATCGAAACTGCAATAGAACAAACCAATGTAACAAGACGCGAGAGCGAAGGAGAATAACTTTCTCCAGGACTGAGTGTTACCCAGAATAGATGCGACGATGGCGATGATCAAGAAGGAAATCGCGCCGAAAAATGCCGGATCGTTCATCAATATCGTCAGCGCTGCAAGCGTTACAGAGTAGATCGCCATCAGCTCGGAACGCGCTCGCAATGAGCTAAAGAAAGAACCGACCGCGACAGTCGACAACAAAATCGTCTCCAGCGGCAACGAAAAAATTACTCTGGTTTCCGGAATGTAGTGGGCGGCATAAGTGGTGAAATAAGCAAGCGACCAGCCCCCCGCAGTCAGACCATGACCGAACCACTTTTGACTGTCTGTCTTAGACATATGCCTGCCAAGGAAAATCAAAATGATTGATACTGCAATGCCGGCGCCGAGCTTCAAACAAGTCTCGAGAAATGGATTGCCAAATAATTGAATAGAATAGGTAATCAAAAACATGATACCGAAAACGAGACTCACCACCCCGAGGCGATGAAGCCAGTACAAGCCGATCTTCGTCTCGAGCGAAGTCTGTTGTTTCGATTGAGAATTTTTTTTCAGTGCCTTGTCTCTAGTGGACACTTCTAGCTGTTGTTTTTTCATTATCGTTGCCCCCTGACCTCTTCAGGTTA
>CAZRMH010000454.1:0-6368 GCA_964600935.1 uncultured Candidatus Obscuribacterales bacterium | reverse complement strand
CGCGCTCGCTAAGTTTTTGTCGGCGACGTGAAAAACCGTCTCGGCTCTTGAACTTCCTCAGTCGATTGAGCCTGAGCCTTTCCGACCGACTGACTGAGCCGCTCCCATCTTTTCCAGAACTGTTCCACGAGGAACGAGGCTCAATCGCGACAGAGCTCTCTCTTCTTGAGGTGCAGTTCTTCAAGTGCTGGTAAGTTCTATACGCAGCCAGAAGCCCATTAGATGTTTTTGATCGAATCCTCTTTGAATTATCGAGCCAATTCATCTTGGTTTACCCCGTCTTCAGTTGTTTGTTGTATTCAGAACTAAACTTCGCGGTTCGCCAAAGCACTGGATCGAATTTATGCCGCACCTTGCAGATTCGCTTCGGAGTTCATATCTCCTACAATAGAGAGTTTCACCAGTGACGTCATCACACTGGAGTGTGCAGTTTCAATTACCCTTCAGTATGACTAATGATGTTAAACCACATGCGGTGCCAACCCTGTTTAGGATTCTTGGGGAAATTCTTCAGTTTAGATAGCTTGATTGGCCAGAATTGTCCAGAGTCTCACGCCTCTGAAGGACAAGACACAGTGGTCTCAGGCAAAGCACCGCAATTGGTGCATTGCTCAGTTCGCAAAACATACTGGAAGTGCGAAACAAGTTTGTCGGAACTGGCGTTTCCAGACTCTATCGACCCACTTAATCCGCTAATTGCTAAAAGGAAATTTTCGAGTGTTTAGCATGATCATCTTTATCAGGTTTCGAGAACTTATCGATTTTTCTGATAATTCTTCGCTTTAAGGCGATGTCGGATTTGTCGAACTTAACTTCAAAAGTCGCGAAATCCTTTCCTTTGAGGCTATCCGGAAAGGGTTTAAATGGAGCCGCTTTGTTGACTGCATTTACGGCCGCCTCGTTGACAACTAAAATTTGGCTGGACTTGGTCATGCTGGTCCTGGAAAGTCGACCGTCTTTGCGGATTCTCATTTCGACCTTCACGGCTTTGTAGGCCTTAATTCCCGGTGGTGGAAACCATTTGCCAAGAACTTGTTTTTCAAGATCGACAATGTAAGCGTCCCACTCGGAGGCGTTTGAAACATCATCTTGTGCGAAAGCAGGAAAAGTGCCGATGGATGTAGCCAAAAGAATTGCAGTGATAGCGACAAGAGACTCTCTCAATATGGAACGGCTGCAAACTGCAGAAAAACTTTGGTCAAGCACGAGCATAGGCATAAAGATTCACCTCAAACCGTTGGAAGCAAAATCGAGCATTTAGCACCGGATTAAATCATCCACTTCGATGACTTCAAAGCAGGCGGCTTCAGAATACTAGCACCTTTTTAAAACAGCACCACGGTTTGACCATGCCGATCTCGAGAGCAGCTAATTGAGTCTGTGATTGTTTCCAAATCTTGTGCTTTCTTTAAGGTCTGATCTGACTTACCGAGTGGGCTTAGAGTGTCGCACCGTCAGCCCACTCGGCAAATGACACCAGCCTCCGGTTAATATATCTGCGCATATTCAAATATATAGATATGTTAAACTTTATAAGAAGGGGAGAATGTCATGCCGCGGTTTAACAATGACAAGCCTGAGCGAATTGCGATCATCGTCATCGCAGCGCTCTGCGTAGCCATGGCTGCCACCGTAGTGATCAGCATGCGCGTCAGTTTTCTGGTTATGCAGTCATCGAAGACAATCCAAATGACAGAACAACTGATATCGAAGATCGACGATGTCTGCACCGTTGTTAATCGATTCTCCACTTTGTATTCCGGTAAGACCAGGCTCGAACAAACCGATTTAGCCAGAAAAAATATTGCCTCTTTAACCCAGGCTCTCACTGACTTAAAGAGCGCCGCTTTGGCTTGCGGTGTTTCTTCTCAACGACTAAAAGAACTCGATAAACAATCAATCGAAGTTTTCCATTCCGGAAGCATTGCAAACCAGGAGATTGAGGCGGTCCCAGAAGGAAAAACTTTTCTGACGAAGGTGGAAGAGCTTGGGGTCAACCTTCAGTCATTACGTAGCGAAGAGTCTAAAGCACTGAGAGAAGCCCAGGATGAATGGAACCGAGAAGCAATGCTCCTATCGGCAAACGTCATCGGTCTTCAAGTCCTGGCGATGGTGATTCTAGTTTTGGCGATTGTCTTGTTTCGCCGCTTTGAAGCACATCGGAGAAAGGCTCAAATGGTTATAAAGGATCTCGCTACACTTGTTGAGTTTAGTCAGGAAAGTATTTTTGGTGTCGACGACAAGGGTTTAATCAACCGATGGAATCCTGGCAGCGAGAAGATGTTTCGCTGCAAAAAAGAGGCTGTCTTAGGACAGCAATTTCAGGAAATGATATTCAAACAGAGCGACTGCAAGCGTTACACCGAGGCTCTAGAGTCAGGAGAAATGGTATCCACTCTGGAGATGGAGTTGTGCCGCTCGGATGGTACGGTTTTCTGGGGGGCTATGTCGATCTCGCCAATTTCGCGAACAAAAGACAAGTCATCTCATTTTACTCTTGTGATAAGGGACGTCACGGAGCAAGTAAATGTTCGCTTTCAACAAGCAGACTTTATCGCGTCTCTGACTCATGACCTGAAGAATCCAATTATCGCGAACAACCATGCACTCTTGCAATTGATGAACGCGCGGTCGGAGCAACCCGAAGTTTACGATCTGCTAAACAAGGTGACCGATTCCAATAAACAAATGATCTCGATGTTGACCGATATGCTCGATGTTTATAAAATGCACGCCGGAATTTTCAAAGCGAACAAAATGCCGGTTCTGATTCGAGCGCTCATATCCGGCTGTTTAGAATCATTTTCGCATCAAGCAGAGACTAAACGAGTTGCGCTGGTCAGCAGCTTTAATTGCGCTAGCAAGAAATACTTTACCGATCCTCTGATTCTCTCCAAGATTATAAAAAATCTTGTGGATAACGCAGTCAGATATTCTCCTTATGACTCGCAAGTCAAGCTTGATGTTTGTGAGAACAAGAATCAGCTTATTTTCTCGGTTGAAGATTGCGGGGACGGAGTCGATAAAGACAAAGTCCCGACTCTGTTCCATCGTTCTGAAGAAGGTTACTCTCCAAATGGATCTACCGGGGTCGGTTTATACCTCTCTCGTCAACTGGCCCTCTTGCTTGGAGGTCAAATTTCATATCACGCAGTCGCAGGAGGAGGCTCGCGTTTTGAACTTCATATCAATCGAGACCCATGTGAAGAGAAAAACACGGAAAGTTTAGAAGTTGGAAAATCAAACTCTGCCCACTAAAGACGTTGTGACACCCGGAGTGAATGAGAGGAAAAGATGTGAAAGAGGAAATTCGAAAAGCAATTAGCGCTGAGCCGTCCACAGGTACATTACTCTACGCCAGTATCTTTGATAGTTGTTTCGATGCTATCGACTTCAAGACTCCAGACGGTGTAATAGTCGCTTGGAACCCCTCGGCGGAGAGGCTTTACGGATATCGCAACGACGAAATAGTTGGGCGCCATGTGAGCATACTCTACAAAAGCGAAGACTTTGAAGAATTCGCATCACATCTAGCAGAGGCTACTGAGAAACTGAAAAAAAGTCACTTTCAGAGTTCGCGTTTGACCAAAAACGGAGATAGTATCGTTGTTTTTATGACGCTATCTCCGGTTGTTGATCAGGTTGGCAAGCTTCTTGGCGTATCTGCCATATCTCGCGACATCACCGGCGAAATACAAATGAAGAAAGAAACCGAGAGGCTCGAGCGCGACCGCGACGAACTGCTTTCAGTGCTTTCTAACGACGTCAAAAACAGCATTAGTCAGATCAATCGAGTCGCTACGGCACTTAGTACTACTGGTAGTGTCCTTGAGCGGCAAGATCTGGAGAAAATTCTTGTTGCTATCAAAAAAGACAATGACGAGTTCGCATTGATTATCGACAATCTTCTCACTGTTTACTCGCTAAAACCTGGTGACCGCCTGCACTTCCAAAAGGTTGAGGTGGCGAAGCTTCTGACCACGATTCTAAAAGAAATGACCAGTCTGAATGCAAAACCAAAACTGTTGTTCACCGAGCCTGATCAGTCATCAGAACTGAGCGTCGATGCCAATCTGAAACTATTGACTCGTCTGCTTCGAAACGTTCTGGAGTGGGCGATGGTGCGCTCAAAGAACGAGGAAGTGGTTGACGTGTCTATCCGATCTTTAGACTCCGAAAGCGCTCTAGAAATAACGGTTAAGTACAAAGGCAAGACTCATAGCGCAGCTGAGATTGAGTCAATTTTCAGTAGCCGCTGGAGAGAAATTAATGGCGCTGAGACGGGTAGCATGAGTGGTCTGGGGCTGTTTCTCGCGCGTTGGACGGCAGAGGCTCATGGTGGCAGCCTGGAACTCGATAGCTCTAATGGGCGCAATACTTTCATCATTACGCTGCCTCGAGTGCAAGAGCATGCATCAAGGTGCGTCGATATAACAAGGTAGTTGGCTCAGATGACTGTGTGAGGAAGTGACTGTGACTGAAAAGATTAGCGTGATGATAGTTGAAGATCAGGAACTCACCAGAATGGGATTTAAGGCGATGATCGACGACAATCCCGATATGAAAGTTGTTGCAGAAGCCTCTGACGGTGAGAGCGCCGTGGAGATAGCCGTAAACTTGAGGCCCGATGTGGTAGTGATGGATATAGGATTACCATTTATTGATGGAATCGAGGCCGGTAGGCGAATTCGATTACACTATCCAGAACTGAAGCTTTTGATGCTAACCTCTCACAAAGAGAGTGCACTGGTTTTTGCCGCGATGGCGTCTGGTGCGCGCGGATACTGCCTGAAGGATGTTTCGTTAAAGCGTTTATGTTTAGCAGTTAGAGCCGTTGCCGGTGGAGATGTATGGCTCGATCCCGAGATTGCAGGCGTGCTATTTGCCTCACTCGGTGACGAAGAACAGAAGTCGGTGGCTGAATCCCAACTCGAGACTGCTAACAATAGTCCGCAAAATAATCGGAGAAAACAATCAATCGGTCCTTCGGATGAGCTGTCAGAGCGAGAGTTGGAAGTCTTACAGTTATTGGTCCAAGGTCTGAAGAATAATGAGATCGCCGAAGAGCTCTGTGTCACTATTGACACGGTAAAGTCTCATATGAGCCGCATAATGGACAAACTCTCAGCCAGCGACAGAACTCAAGCGGCACTAATGGCACTGCGACGCGGAATCGTCTCCCTATAAGCCGCTGATCATTAATCACACTGCAGTGTGATTGCAAGAGAACTCAAGTCTAGACTCCAGTGCGATGTCTTTTGTCGCCTGTGGCGCTTAAATTAAACGATAGTCAATCGGTTTCAAGAGAACTTCCCGATTGATTGACACCTGATATCGACGCCACTACCAGCGGTGAGAAAGTTAAAGAAGAGGCTATAGAAAATGAAGATCAAAGAAGACAAGATTCGCGACGTTATCATTCCTTACCTGCAAAGTAACTGGGACAAAATCGATTCCGTGCAGTTACCGAAAAGCCCTGATGGAAGGCTTGCCAGAGAAAAGATTTTCTTGAAATATTTGGAAGCTCTTACATCCGGTCGTATTGAGGAAGCTTTGATTCTGGAAGCTATATTTGAGCGTTTCGATGAGATTTGCGCCTGCTATGAGGACGCATACGTAAAAGACGAAGAATCAATTGTCGGCATGTCCGAAGACGACGTCTCCCTCTACATTCAAAAACTCGCAGGTGTTGAGCCTCTGAAGCGGAGACCGCGTCCATGGCGCAAACCGGAATACGAATTAGAAGAGCTTTCAACTTCTGCGTAGTTAGTTTTTAGAACTAAACGAAAAACCGAATTACCAGAATATTCGAGGACACAGTCATGAGAAATTTTGAGCTTGCTGATCCAAAAACTAGAGAAAGAGGCTTGCTCCTCTGGCTGCGACGCAATCAATGCATATCGAACTTCAAATTCAAACTTCTGCAAATCGAGTCTCCAACATGCTCCGACAGAATCCGCAAATGGACCGCTTTCCAGAGTTCACAAACAACCCACCGAAATTTATCCCGAGTGCGCCTTCGCAATATGTTCAAAAATTTGTGGTTGACTCGAATCAAAAACACCATGCAAAAACTTCGCAGTCTCCTGCGCAAAGATGACAGACACATGTTAGCAACCAATGAGATTGCAATCTCGCAAAGTTGATCGACGCTCACCTCTATTCAATGAAAAGCCGGAGCGACGAGGTGTAAAAACGTAGTGCTGCTGAGCTGCAGTCACAAACACGAAAAACAAGAGGAGGAGGCAGGTCGAATAGATCGGCCTCTTCCAATTATTCGTGCAGTAGTGTTTACGTGCCCATCTCCAGCTGAATCGCGGTTTTGATCTCGGCTAGATTGGTGACGCCCTCGTCCGAGTAGAAGGCTG
>CAZRMH010000453.1:0-6370 GCA_964600935.1 uncultured Candidatus Obscuribacterales bacterium | reverse complement strand
GCGTTAACATCTTTAGTTGCCCAGTAGAATCCTGTAACGCCGAGTAGACCCAGACCGACAACGAGAAGACCGGTTACGCTTCCACCTTTGAAAGCGACACTGAGAGCTTTTTCCAGACCATCGCGAGCGGCTTCAGCTGTTCGAACGTTGGCTCGTACAGAAACGTACATCCCGATGAAACCAGCTGCAGCACTCAAGATAGCCCCGGTGAGAAATCCAAGAGCAGTGTTCTGTCCGAGTGCGACGTAGATGACTACAGCGAGAATCGCTCCGACGACAGCGACAGTTGTGTACTGCCTGTTCATGTAGGCACTGGCGCCTTCTTGAATTGCGCCAGCGATCGAGATCATGCGTTCATTACCGGCAGGGAGCTTAAGTACGCTCATACCGGCGTAACCGCCATACAGGAGCGCCGCGGCGCCGCCTCCCATACACGTCCATAAAATGCTGGTCTGGTCCATTAGTAAACTCCCTTAGTTAGTAACCAGCTCGCGGCCCACTTTGGTAGCCTCGAACTCTGACAGCAAACGAATTCAATTGTCCGCGCTTGCAAAGCGGCAAGCCCTCAGACGACCTCAATTTATCAGGATCTACTACAAGACATCTCAAAGACTATTTAATATACGCCTCGCCTGTGGTGGCAATTGGTCAACTTCAAGTTTTCAAGTAGCGAGTAGGAAACAATGGGAATGCCTCACCGTCAGTGTTAGGATTGCGCGCCACCAGAAAGTTAAGGTACATTCATGTGGCAATGTTTCCTGTTAAAAAAAATATCGTGCGGATTGCTCAGCTCTCATTTTTAATAGCCTTAATAAGTTGTAGCCCCTGCGCCGTTTTCGCGCAGTCTAATATCGGGCAAAACAGTATCGTCGAGATCAGAGAAGATCGAGCGAAAACTTCGGCCGCCCTTCTAACGTCGAGTAAGAAACCCTTACCGCGTCCGATAATTCAATTTCTTGCAGGAGAAAACGGAAACACCGTATTGGTAGCCGATTTCAACGACGTAGTTTTTCCGTTTTCCACTCGCGTAATCAACGTCAACGCCACTCCAATTGCCGGTCACGCCACTATGGGCAGTGCAGAGCGTGACGGAATCAGACTTGTGCGGATTGGAAAATTCCAAGAGAGTCCGCCTGTTTGCCGGGTGGCAATAGTCTCAAGTGATCCTGACAAATTACGTGCGGTCACGTTTGACTCCCGTCCCGGCAGCTTGCTGATCAAGTGGCCGAAATCTTTCAGAATAACAAGCAATGGGAGCATGCCACCACAGGCGCCATCATTCGCGGAACGCTCGCAATCGCCCCATCGCCGGGCCTATCAGACCAACTATAGCCCGCCTCCGGTATATCAACCGGCAGGCGAAATGGACCCTGCAATTTCCGAAATACCACAACTTTCACAGGGTCGAATCGATCCAGAGATTGCCTCGGCGAACAACCTCGGTCTTCGCGGCGCTATGCCGGCACCAGTCAATCCGCAGAACTACAGTCGCGAATACAACAATCCCCTGTATCCACAACGAGCTTCCGGTCAAGGTCTAGCAGCGAAGGCGCAGAGCTTGAATGGAACGCCTCCAAAAGCATCCTCGCCAGTTTCGCCCCCAAAGAGTTCCTGGCAAAAGACTGCAAAAGAAAACTCGACGGATTGGAAAGATGACTCGAACAGTCAACAATCACAACGCTTAGCTAAAGCTGACACAGCACCGCGAGTCGCACCCGATCGTTTCGCGGCGGCACGTCTTTCCGAGAAATCAGCAAACAGTAAATCTAACAAAAGTGGGCGCACAACGCCTCAGAGCAAACCGGTGGTCACCGACACGGTCAGCGAGGAACGCTCGGAAGAGAGACCTGGTCTGGTTTCCGATTGGTTCGCCAAGGTTAAAGACAAAACCAGAAAGCTCTTAGCTTCGGAAAATCCGGACAATCAAACGCAAGAAGTTCAGAGCCTCAAAAACGACTCAAAGAAATCACTGGAGACAGTTTCGCCAGATAAGAAGGAAGAAATCTCGCCAGGCGATGAAGAGAAGAACGGCATAGATAGCCAGTTTCCCAACCAACCGGATGATGGAAAACCGCCTGCTGTTTTCCTGACCCAAAACAGCTCGGGTACCGGATACATAATAAAAATCGTCTCGCCTGACAAGCGCGATTTGAATTTCTCCAGTTTCAGATTGCACAATCCTGAGCGTTTCGTAATCGACCTGGAAGGTTTGCGCAGCGTTCAAACGATTGATGTGCCGCAACCGGACAACACCGAGATTCTGAAGTCGATTCGTGTCGGCGCCCCGGAACCTGGCAAAAACACGGGTCGTCTGGTTCTCGACTTAGCGACACCTCTGGTCAGCGTTATCCCGGGCGATGCGGCAAGTGTGAATGAGGTCTCATTCGCTATCGGGCAGTCCAGCGATCCTTTAGTAGGTTTATCTCCGCCGCCGGGAAGCGTCGTCGTGCTCGATGCCGGACACGGTGGAACAGACCCCGGTGCGCAGCGCGGATACGTCAAAGAGAAAGAATTGACTCTCGCCATTGCTCAAAAAACCCGAGAGAAGCTGATCGCTAACGGAATCAAAGTCGTAATGACTCGCGGCGATGACACCTTCATCCCACTCCCGGAGAGAGTCAACATAACCAATAGTTCAAAACCGGATATGTTTCTGAGCGTGCATATCAATTCGCTCGAGAGTACCAATGATATTCATGGTATCGAAACTTACTACCAGACCGATATGAGTAAGGCGCTCGCCCAACAGATTCACGATTCCTTAGTAGTTGAACTGGCAGCTCCCGATCGCGCGATACGCAAGGCAAAGTTCTACGTTATCAACCGAGCGGAAGTACCGGCTGTGCTAGCCGAGGTCGGCTTCATCTCCAATAAAGCCGAAAGAGACAAATTAGTCTCAGAGGATTATCAGGAAAAGGTCGCAGGGGCGCTGGCTAAAGGTGCTATTCTCTACTTGAAACAACACTCTTCTGTAGCCGGAAAAATTAGTAGAACTTCAGAACAGCCCAGTGGTTCCTTGAGCCGTAAGCAGCTAGGAAACACTATTCCGCGAGCATCCGAGCTGGCGCAAAAGGGACTGGGAATTAAGAGCCACTAATAGCAAGCGACAATTAACAGATTGTTAACCGCTTGAGATGTAGTTTTAACAGGCGATAAGCCCGGTTGCTCTTAAGATGGTAGTCAACGGCGTAATTTTTCCAGTCCGTCCGTTGCCATCAATAGTCCCACTTATATAGAAAGGGAGCCCGCCACGTAGATGATTCAGTGCTCAGGATTAACCTGGAGAAATATACAGCGCATAGGTCTTTTCGACTCCGGCGTCGGTGGGCTATCTGTACTGCGCAGCCTCGTCTCTCGACTCGAGCATGGTTCTGAAAAGGAATTCGTTTACATAGGCGACACGCTCCGTTGTCCTTACGGCGATCGGCCAGTGAAACAGGTCAATGGTTATGTGAAACAGCTGACCAGCTGGTTGCTGCAACACAACATCGATGCCATCGTCATGGCTTGCAACACAAGCGCCGCGGCAGGCAAGAACGAACTGGTCGAATACTCACCAGTGCCGGTTCTCGACTTACTTGATCCAACTGCGTCATTCATCGCTCAGCGCGGCATCAAAAAGGTTGGAGTAATCGCCACAGTCGGAACGGCAAACAAAAAAGCATTTAGCAGCACAATCAAATCGATCGACCCGACCATCGCTGTCACTGAAATCGGCTGTCCTCTTCTGGTGCCGGTCGTAGAAGGCGGTCTGGCCGATTCGCTGGAAGCGCAAGCGGCGCTCCGACCCTATGTCCAAGAGTTGATTGAAAACGAAGTCGAAGCAATCGTCTATGGTTGCACTCACTACCCGTTCTTAGACACGGCGCTAAAAGCAGTTTTGAACGAGACGGCTTATCCAGCCTTGATTATCGACCCGGCCGATTGCCTGGCCACCACACTTTCAGGAAAGTCGACTGCGACGCTACAGTGGCAAGCTGATTCATTCGCTTCGACCAAGTTCGCAACTACCGGTGATGCCGAGACCTTTGCTCACGTCGCCAGTCGTTGTTTAAAACAGAACATCGGACCAGTCGCTTCCGTGTCGATGAGCGAACTGGCTGCATCGTTCGTTCTTCGCAAACTGCACAAACCATCGATGCCCACGCCGATCAACCTGGCATCAGAAGCGGTGTCATAAGTTAGAGCTTATTCTTCGTCAAACTTCTGTTAGTTCGAATTCGCCACATGAATTTGAACTTCAATTTACCACGTCTCATTCGGCGACTGCCAAACAGAGCGAGGATCAGAACTTTCTCGACATAGCCACTGCATAAGCATCAAATATAGAGCCGCTCCGGGTGAGCAAATTGGTCGAAATTGCTGATCGATGTGCCATTAGATCTTATGATCAAAAACGGTATCCTTGAAATTGCTGCGCTAAAACAGATCAAATGTACGATCGGAGTCTTCTGAAACTTTCAGTTGGTCGACCGGAAATACCAACGCAAATTTGGAAGTGTTTTATCAAAGCCGGTTCATTTTGCTTGAGCAATTATCAGATCGTTAAAATGCAAATGCCAGAGAAGAAAACCTTGACGAAAGCCATCGAACAACTCAACCAGGAGAAACTCTCTCTCTTCGAAAACCTTGATGGTGTCTATGATGCAGCGCGTGCATGCAAAGCTTGCAATCTCTGCAAATGCCGCACCAACGTCGTACTCTATCGCGGCAATCCCCAAGCTAAATTAATGATCATAGGCGAAGCCCCCTCTGAGAACGATGATGAACAGGGCATTCCGTTCGTCGGACGCGCGGGCAAACTACTCGATAAAATTCTCGAGTCAGTCGGAATCGATCGAGAAAAAGATGTCTACATAACAAACGTGGTCAAATGCAGACCACCCGGAAATCGCCTGCCGACACCGCAAGAAGCGGCTCAGTGCAAGGGTTTCCTTGAAGCACAAATTCAGTTAGTCGCACCGAAATTGATTTTGCTAGCCGGTTCAACAGCAATGCAAAATGTTCTCCAAAATAAAAACCCAATAAGCAAGGTGCGCGGTAATTGGTTTGAATATAGGAATGGTGCTAGAGTAATGTGCATATTCCATCCATCCTATCTCCTCCGAAATGATTCTCGCGAGCCCGGCAGTCCCAAGTGGCTGATGTGGCAAGACATCAAAGAGGTGAAGAGAGCGTTGGACGCTTTTAACGGATCTACAACGTAAGACCACTCCTTACGAACGAACTGGTGAGCTATCACATGGCGACAAAAGCAGATAACTTCTATGCGGATCTTCTCACGGCCGAGTTGGCGGATGCCTTCACCAACGACTTTGGTCGCGCTGTTCTGCGCTTGCCCAATCAGGGACGCGGCGAGGTGCATGACGATGTCCTGGTTTACTTCTCAGCGATCGCGATGGACCAGGTCAACACCATTGCCGTGAAGCATGGTATCAATGACCAAGAAACACTCCACGAGCTCTATCAACTTATGCGACATAACCTGATTACAGGATTTCGTATCGGTCAGAACATGAAGGGCGTATGGAGACCAAGCTAGTGGCAAAGGTATGAGCCGATTTTGCCCGGCTTGTCACAGGTCTGACGCGCTTAATCCGCACGCCATCACGGCCGGGCGCACTTCCTGCCCTCGTGATTTTTTTCAAATCCTCGAGCGTGAAGTGCAAGATCCGATCGCCGAAATTTTTGCTGGCAAATACCAAACCACGGCCTGCATTCTGCCTGGCGAAAAACATGCAATATTCAAAGTTATAGAAACCGCCAGCAGCACCGAGTTTCTTATCTCGGTTTTCAATGCAAAAACGGTAGATACAAAACGCCTGATAAAGTTTGTCGATCAGTGGGCAGGAATCAGACACCGCAATGTTTTGCCCGTCACCGAATCTGGTGCGTCACCGGACGGCTCGTATTTGTACGTCGTCTCCGAGTCACCACACGGAAAACCGTTAACGGTCCTTCTGGATGAACACGGAACATTGCCCGCGAGCAGAGCGATTCAATACTTCCTGCAATTGTGCGACGGTCTGGAACAAGTCAACAAAATCGGACTAGTCCACGGCAATCTTATGCCGGCGCATCTGTACCGCAAGGAAGACTCCGACACGGCCGAGCATATTCTAATTTCATGTCATGCCGCTCTTGCCAGATTTGTCGACCCGCCACCAGATGCGGTGGCGTCTTCAGAAATCGAAAGCGAACTGAGCCCGCTGTATTTAGGGGTAGAATTTCTAAAACCCGGAGAACAGCCGGATGCGGCGACTGATGTTTACAGCCTGGGAACCGTCATGTACGGCATGCTCACCGGACTTCCACCCTTTGCAGGAAAAACTTTCGAGAGCATCAAACAGAGTCATCTGCAAGAGCAACC
>CAZRMH010000452.1:0-6376 GCA_964600935.1 uncultured Candidatus Obscuribacterales bacterium | reverse complement strand
CGAGATTCGGCACGACCTGTTCAACGGTGGGTTCAAAATCGGCGAACAGCTTGCCGGAGCTTTCGAAATCGAGATTTCCTTCAATCGGAAAAGGTGTTCTCGAGCGACTCTTCGCCATCATTGATTCGAAATGTCCTGACTCCAGAATATCGCTCAACATGATCTGCTCAAGACTGGAAGGATTAGGATCGGCATACTGTTTCAAGCGCAGAAAAGCTTGCATTAGTGGTGCCGGAAGCACTGCGCAACAGACCTTCAGCAGTGGCGAAAGTATTGTTGGAGGGGCCGGTAGATATAACACTCGTCCATCTGTTTGGAATGAATGAACGGCTGGTAAACACTCGGTTCCAGAAGTTCGAAAAGAGTCGCAATCGTCTTCCACGATCAATGATCCGGTTGCCCGCACCCAGTCGGACAACTGCTTGCGCCGCTCCATACTGAGAACCGCTCCGCGGCTGGGCGTGATATACACAAGCGCAGGAGCCTTCTCGTTAAACGGAAGAAGATCTACTCGCATGCCGTCCCTGTCGCAGCCAACTATAAGAGTGTCAGCGCCTTGAAATTTCAAGCTCCGAATCAACCTCTCATTGGAGTCCTCCGGCACCGCGACCTGATATCCTGGATTAACCAGCAGTGCTATGAGAAGCTCGATTCTTGTAGACGGACCGGAGACGACAGCGATATCGTATTTGGTGCTGCGAACCAACCGGGTCCGCAGGAGATAGTCGCTCATAGACTGTCGCAACGACGGATTGCCAAGCAACACATCTTCCTTCTTGACGGTCGCGCCGCTCAGGTTACTGCGACAATGTTCACTAATAACCAAGCGCAGCCTGTTTAATATAGGCGTGTCTATTGAATCGAAGTGATCGACACCGGCAGCAGGATTTTCGACTGCCGCTATCGAAGGTGAACAATCGATCGAATCATCTTCTGCAACTACTGCCGACATACACGATTTTAGAAATGGTTTTTGCACCTGACTGGCTTTGCCGATCGCTGACTTGATGTATCCCTGGCTCGTCAGCGTCTGAAAACTTCTATGTGCAGTCGATCGCGAGACACCAAGGCGCTCCGCCAGCGCTCGCGCCGACGGCAGTCGAGTACCGGGAAGAATCTTTCCTCGATCGATAGCCCCTCTCAATGCTCTTGCGATCTGGCACGAAGTGAAATTGTGATCATCCGAATCGACCAGTCCTGCGATTAAATCCAATGTGTTATTCATCTGATTAGCGACTCCGAGGGTTAGTATCACTCAACGCTAGACAGCCAGAAGGCCAGACCAGGCGGCAATTTTGTTTTCCAGATCTTCGTCAATCTCGTCAAGTCGCACGCAGAGTTCCTTGCGCTCGCAACCGTCAGTGTAGAATTCTGCTGTGCTAGTTGCCACAAGACCACAACTGTTAGCCAAATGCACAATCTCTTCAGTACGAAGCGGTGAACTGACATGCAGCACCTGACGATTCGCAGTTGTCTGGGTGATCACTCTGGCTGTGTTCAGCATGTGTCTGGTGATCGAATAGATCAGTTTCTGCTTGAGCAGTACACGAGCCCTTCTTTCTTTCCTGATGAAGACCTCTAAATGACCATCTTCGATAAGATCCGCCAGAATCGCCATAGTCAAAAAGGCCACGTCATCCTCGTTGGTCAGCACAGCTGATGCGGCGACGAAACTTTGTGGCACCACCATTAGTGCCACTCGGATCGGAGGCGGCATCAGCGAATTGATCGAAGACAGATAAAAGACATTGTCTCCACCGGACAGTCCTTGAATAGAAGGTAGCGGCTGCGTAGCATAGCGGTACTCGGACTCGATATCATCCTCGATGATCAGCGCTCCGGTTGCCCTTGCAAAAGCGATCAGCCCGAGTCGGCGCTCGAGCGACATCACCACCCCATTTGAGTGATGGTGAGAGGGATTTACATATATGCATGTCAAACAGCGATCGGCATCGGCAAGCACCAGATCTTTAACCTTATCGAGATCGAGTCCATAGTCGTCCACTGGACACTCAACAATTTCGGTCCCATGCGCGGCGAAGCCCGCTCTCACTGCCGGCGAGCTTCCTGTCCCTAGTATGACTCGAAAGCGCTTAAGGCTTGATCCGATCAATATGCGGGTCGCCAGGAAAAGCAAATACTCGTTACTGGAAGAAAACAGCAACTGCCGTCCCAACGCGCTCACTGCGCGCGATCTGATCAGGTAGTCCTGCACCACAGCTCTGACCCGAGTTTCAGACGTCAGCACTGCCCTTTGATCAAGCGGTGCATTAATCCGCTCAACGTGTTTCTGTGAAATCCTTTTCCACACCTTTACCAGCGCGGACCCACCTGATCGATCCGCGTATTGGCAGTCGACCGAATCGTCGCAGAGCGTTCTTGCAAATAACGATATCGGTACACTTTGATCTTCGCCGGTGCAAACGTTGTCGAAGCTGGAGCTTCGCTCTATGTTTTCCAGAGCACGATCACATACGAAGGTGCCTCGGCCTTTGTCACTGGTTATCAATCCCTGGCGCTGCAAGTCCTCATATGCTTTCTGTGCGGTGGCGCGGCAAACGCTGGCGAGATTGGACAATCGGCGCAAAGACGGAACAGGCTGACCTGGTTTGAGACGGCCGTCCAATATGGCATCCCGGATGGCACTGGAAAGCCGTTTGTGCAATGGCGAGGGGACTGCACCAGCCGTAAAGCTTTCAAGGTCGATCAATAAATCCATTCTCAACATTCCTCTCCATCGGTGGTGGCATTGTGTCACCGTTGTATGGCGGAATTATGGCGGGAAAGCGGAAATTACGAGCGCGGGCTGGACCAGACCTAATTCTGGCGATGCTTGCCCCAAGCGTTGTTGATAAACAGAAATGATTTTGAAATTCTGCCCTGTATACTAGAGTGGTTTGCCTTCTTGGTTTGATTCTCTAATGGCCAAATTTCTCTTAGTCGAAGATGATGAAGACTTGAGCTTCACCATTTCCCTGTCGTTGTCCGAGGAAAGTCACAACGTCGTGGAGGTCGTCAATAACGGTAAAGATGGACTCGAACGCATTTTATACGGGCACTACGATGCCATAATTCTCGATTTGACCTTGCCGGATGTCGATGGTCTTGAGATATGCAGGCAGTTTCGCGCCAAAGGCGGCGTCACACCGTTGCTCATGCTAACTGGGCGCAATTCGATTCCGGACCGGACACTCGGTCTTGACACCGGAGCGGACGACTATTTGCCCAAACCTTTTTCAATTAAGGAATTGTCCGCCAGGCTAAGAGCATTGCTGAGACGCGCGCCTAATTATCGTCCCGGTGTACTCCAGGTAGGCAATATCACGCTCGATCCACAAAACTTTCAAATCAAGAGAAACGGTGAAGAACTTCAGTTGTTGCCGGTGGACTTTGCACTTCTTGAATTTTTGATGCGCCATCCTGGAGAAGTGTTCAGCAACGAAGCACTTCTCGACCGCGTATGGCACACCGATAAAGACCCAACTGCTGAAGCGCTCAGATCCGCAGTCAAACGAATCCGGAAAAAAATCGATGACGTTGATGGTGAGTCATTAATTCAAACAGTACACAGGGTGGGTTATAAGCTCAGAGTGACAAAGCCTGACAAATAATGACGAATTTGAGTTCAGCATTTTCGTACGTTAACAGCCCGTCGACAGCACCGATTAATTCTGGTATGAATCAAAGTTTTTAGGTCATCGCTCCGCGCCAGGAATCTGATCCCGCAGTCATCATCAAGGATGCTGAGACATTTACGAACACCGTTCCGTATTTCGGCAGCACACCCGCGACTACTAGCACGCCTCGAAGTTCTATTACATCACCCAGTATAATATTCGAGCAAAAACAAAAGAGGAGCAATAGAACTGATGGCAAGCGACTTTGCGCTCACCATCAGCGAAAACGAGCTCCACGCTCATCAACATCAATCTCTCAAAATAAACGCTAAAACGGCGAACGGGAGACAAATTCCAGCGATCACCCCTGCGGCAATCGACAATGTAGCAAACCATGCCGAGATTCCAGTCAGTATCGACAGCCTTCGTCGGCGCCTTCAGTTGTTATCGATCGGCAAAAGGTGACAGTCACTCAACTGTGGAAGCGTTCAGATGAATGAAATCGGCTCGCTAGCGCTCCCTAAACAATTCGGCGACTCTGATACTCTTCAATATCAGAGTATGTCGTGACACTACCGATAGTGCAGCGGGAATTCCACCACTGTCTCCGCCAGTGACTGAGCATGTGCTCGATGCATTCGTTCACGCGCTCAATCATGCGGACTTTCAGATCAACTTTAGCTGAAACGCTATATCTCTTGCCTTTAGAGCTTTGCATTGAGCACACTTAAGAACATCTTTCACATCACAAAACTCAAGGCGAATAAACAGACAAACACACAGCCCGCATTCAGCAATCGGAAAACTCCCTGTCCGTGTGCCACGGATTTAACCTTCACGCGAGCGCGGTCATCTCGACCGCGCTCTGTTTCTTCACCCTGACCTTAGGAACGACATCGCATTCCAACTCATGCACAGGCGGACCGCTCCCCGCGAAGACCGAGATTAAACCGGCGCGCGAAGGAGCGCTCGGACCAACACCAGATAACGAGCCACGCGAGTGGGTCGTGCTGAATACCAGGGCAACCACCCGACCAACCTGTTTTCTAGTTTTTTTTCCAACACACCAACTGGAGTTCTAATGAGCGATTTCGAATGCATCGAACTAAATGAAGCCGCGGCTGAGCTGCGCAAAGTGCCCGGTCTTACCATCGAAGGTCAGCATGACACGAGACGCGGCTGGTACTTCGAGTACAACGTCACCCACAAGCTCTTCACCTTCTTCGGGTACACAATCCTGTGGTACTCGAGCTACCGAAACCTCTCGCTCGCCATCTGGCCGGGCGGCGCCGCCTCGATCGCCTCGGCCCTCACCGGCGGTGCCATCCCGCCCGGCACGGCGGCCGACACATTGGTGAACTACAAAATCTCGAGCCGCCCCAATAAGGGCAAGAAGGGCGCACCGCAGCATCTCCACCTCGTCCACACGTTCGCAGAGGCACTCAAGCTAGTTGCGAAATGACAACGGTGAAGTCGATACGGGCCCGCTCTTTGTATGGTTTTGTCGGAATGGCAACTGACTCTAGTAGCGAGTCTGGTGCCATTCCGTTTGCTTCCACCTTCCATCTACTCACCCATGTCGTAGTGCGAACACAAACGAAAAGGACCCAGGAAGCTTTTGGCTTCGAGGGTCCCGCAAGAGCTCAGGCGTGCGCAACGAAATCCATCGCTACTTAGTGCGCACGCTGTTTTCTCTTACTCAGCGATGATGCTGTTTCGCTCACCCGAGATGATTAGCGGGTGCGGACGCGCAGAGTGTATGTCAGCGTCTCGTTCTTACCGGCGCCGACGGTGACAGTGCCGGTGGCGAGCTGGCCGGTGACCTTGGTGAGCGGCACGGTGATGTTCTGGTCGGCGGTCGTGGCGACCTCGATCAGGACAGTGACGTTCTTCTTCTCCTTGAAGTTATAAACCTTGACCGTGAACTCCTGGTCCTGCCACTCGGGGGCGTCCTGTCCGGGGCGCAGGCGCGGCGCCGGTCCGTTGTTGGTGACCGTCGTCGCCTTGGTAAGCGAGCGCTCGGACTTCACGTCACTGGAGGTGCCGATGCCGATCTCGAACGCTTCGTCCTTGGCCAGCTCCTTGACGAAGCTGTTGGCAGTGAGCTGAAGCTTGGCTTCCGAGTTGCGTTGCAGGACCTTGACGGCGCCGGCGGGCAGCGGGGTGCCGAGGTTGTGTTCGAGGCAGTTCTTCAGCTTCAGTCGGACGCTGACAGGAGCCAAATTGCTGACTTCGCCGTCGTAGTACGGCGAGGCCGGGACATAATATTCGTGCTCGACCGCAACGTTGGCGCCGGAGAAGAGCGGGAGCTGGCGGCTCTGCCCGTCACCGATGCTGACCCGACCAGGGATGCGATAGACCTTCTTCTCGCCGACCGACTGGACCGCGGCGCCGCCGCCAGGGGCGGATTCAATAGCGGGCGCGTACTGAACGTCGGCTGTGCGGAAGTTCGCCTTGCGCTGGTTCTGCACGCCGGCGATCAGCCAGAGATTGGCGTTGTCGAAGGACGTGCCTGAGTTGTTGACGACGTTGACCGTGGTGCTGAAGTTCTCGACGACCTTCTTCTCCTCGTTGTAAACCAGCGTGTGCTTGGCATTCCAGCCGAGCCCATCGGTTTCATAGAGGAAGTTGATATTGTAGAGACCAGCCTTGCTGACCTCGGCTTCGATAACGAGCGACGCGGAACCCGACAGTCCGGCAGCGAGCTTGCCGACTTCGATGTCACTGGCCGCCGCCACGACGGTGCCACCATTGGTGGT
>CAZRMH010000451.1:732-6380 GCA_964600935.1 uncultured Candidatus Obscuribacterales bacterium | reverse complement strand
TATCGTTATGTGCCGAAGTGTCTGACTCCCAAACGTTTTCAAGAAGTTCTTCCGGACTAAACACCCTTTGGGGATGTCGAACAAAGAACTCGAGAAGTCTGAATTCCTTTGGTAACAAGTGGACTTCAGCTCCGTTTTTCAACACTTTATGCTGATCGGAATCTACTTGAATGTCGCCAAGCTGGAACGTATTGGAGCCCGCCACGGCGCCTCTGCGAAGAAGTGCTTTGACTCTGAACTCCAATTCCTTTAAGTGGAACGGTTTGGTCAGATAGTCATCGGCTCCGGCCAGAAATCCCATTTCCTTATCCTGGAGAGAGCTTTTTGCCGTCAGAAAAAGAATCGGGGTGGCACCGCGCGACTGGCGAAATTCTCTGCAGACGTCAAAGCCGCTCATTCCGGGCAGCATTACGTCGAGTATGATTACGTCGTACTTAGCAACCTTGAGTCTGTGAAGCGCTGTGGCGCCGTCGTGTACAACTTCTACGAGGTGATGCTCTCTGGCTAACCAGTTGTTTATCAGTGAAGAGAGATCGACTTCGTCCTCGACTAGAAGAACTTTTGCCATTTCATTGATTCCTCTGCAATACCAATTACTAGGTTATCAGAGGATGCCCATTCGTTCACCCTCCGATCACAATTCCATCACAGGAAAATTGGTCTAACAGTGGCAAGTGGCGCACCGTCGGCGCTACCATGTCCGCATTCAACTTGTGTGCATGAACTGCGTTTTTTCTGGTGATGAGGTGACGTGACCCTTCTCTTTGATCACCTCCACCGAGCAAGAAGCTTTTTTAAGAACTTCTTCAGCAACGCTTCCGAGCAGGAAGTGGGCAATCCCTTTTCGTCCGTGCGAGCCCAGTACGATCAGGTCTGCTTCCCAGCGACTTGCCGTATCACAAATCGTCTCTGCAACCAGGCCTGACTCCACACTCACGTGCACCGCGTTAAATGGCAAAGCCTCCTGCAGTCTCCGACTGCCATTGCCACTGATCTCGGCACATTCATCGAACATGCGGTCTTCGATGCTCCCCACCGGTGGTGGCATTGCTCCCATTCCATAATCAGACGGGACGGGTTCTACTACAGAGAGAACCATGAACTGGTCTTCCTGTTCCCAGAGTCGGTTGGCGACATAATCTAATGCTCTGGTCGAGCACTCCGAACCGTCAATCGCCACTAAAATTCTCATAAGTTTCACCTCGTTAATTGCATCGGCGACGCGGAAATCTGCAAATGTCAGCGCGTCTCAGATCAACCGGTCTTGTAGCACATCACCTCGCGATCGAGGCGAGTACAGGCTTCATAAATCGTACTGTTATAGGTAAATGTATGGACAGTGGTTCTGTCTCAACGTATCCTTTTCAAAGGGCTTTCAGGTTCGGTTGGGTGCTAAACGATGACCTCGCGGTTTTTCGCCCTTAAATTTGTGCTTTTCACGCTGTTATGTCTGCTGTTTCAGCAGAGCAGCATCTCGAACTGTTTGGCGCAGGCTCCCGCCCGTCAGCTCAAAACGCCGACTCGGATCGACACTCCCTCGCGAAATCTTCAGCCTCAAACGGTGCCGAACATTTTGCTGATCATGCCTGCCGAGCAAGAACGTAATTCAAAATCGAACACCAATGCGGTTTCCAACTCTAAAAACTCTGCCTCCCAGGCGGCAACCTTTGAGAAGCATGGAGTTTCAACCAATTCCGGCGTGAGAAACTATGGAAATGTTACGACTGCATCCGCAAAGTCTGCCAGGACGTCTGTGTTCGGGAGTTCGTCGCCCATAAATTCTTCGTTGGCTAGCCCGACGTCACAAGCCAACAGTGCCAGTGCAACCAACGAACAGGAAGATGAGAACCAGGGTGAAGACCTTGTTTCATCGATTAGAAGCATGGGGGGGATGGTTGTCGACACCATAGGCGAAGGTCCGCTGACCGTATGGGTGGTCAAATTTCAAAACACTGAACGCTTTATCAAAGCTGAGAGACGACTGGTCAATGATACTCGTGTGAAAAATCTGCAGCGCGATTATCTTTTCAAAACCAATGTGCTCGACGATTCTGCGCTGGCGGCGCTGACTCCGAACGACCCCTATTACGCCTCGGAATGGTATTTCAACGCGCTTAATGTGCTGCCGGCCTGGAAACTCAGCAAGGGCGGCCGAAACGTCATCGGCGTGATTGATTCAGGAACTAACAATCAAATCGAGGACTTGAAACAGAAGTGTGCTGACGGCTATGACGCTATCGATCAAAAAGAAGGTCAGTCTGACGTGCACGGACATGGCACCATGGTCGCTACCACTGCTGCTGCCACCGCTAATAATGCCGAGGGGACTGCCGGACCAGCGACGCTTTCCGATATTTATCCAGTCAGAGTTGGCTATTCAACCGGTGTGGTTTCAGTCTCTGCGATCATCCGAGGCATCGAGAGGTGCGGAAACAACGGTGTCAAAATCATCAATATAAGCTCGAATGGTGATCCGCCGTATACTTTTGCTTCGCGCAAATTTAATCGGGTGTTGCACCAGTATCTCCAGTGGTATCACGATGAGAAAGGCGGACTGGTCTTCAACTCGGCAGGTAACGCCGCGATGCGTGACCAGTCAGGGTTTCTTCGATACCTGATTGTTGTATCTGCGATCGATGAAAACTATTCATTGGCATATTTCTCGAACACTGGTTCGCCATTATGGTTCACAGCGCCTGGTACGAATATCGTCTGCACCGACAATACCGGACAGGTCGTAACCGTCAGTGGGACTTCGTTCAGCTCGCCGCTCTGCGCTTCAATTGCCGCGCTGGTCTGGGGGGCAAATCCCAAATTAACGAATTTAGAGGTCGAAAAGATTTTGATCGACACCTGCATCAAGGACGGTCGTCACAAATGGACTAGATTCTTCGGATATGGTTTGCCTGATGCCGAAGCGGCAATGCGAAAAGCACTTGGACAATGAGCGCTTTAGTTAAACGTCTACTAATTAAACTGCTGGCCTTGCTCTCAATATGGCGTCCTCAACCGCACGGAACACGGCTGGACATCAGCGATCTCGTTGATTTCGACAGTAGACGCAAAAATGAGAATAATGATATCAGCTGACCAGTAATTCGCAGAATAGCTGGTCATCAGCCTTGACGTTAAGTTTTCGGATCAGCGATTTGATAGTTCAGAGACATCTAATCAGAAAAACTCCACGGTTTCGACTGGAAGCGCTGATGCCTCAAGCGTCTGCGGAATTATAAACGGAACTGATCCACTCTTGACGTCCGGGTCAATATCACGATTAAACTATTGGCTTGGCGAATAGTGCTGGATAGAGTGTGAGACATGTCGAACGCGTCTTCTTTGAGTGACTTTTTCAGCGTGCAGAAAGGCGAGCGCCTCAAAACGTTCTCTCTCTTCTCGTGGTTGTTTCTCTTTATCTGTGTCTACTACGTGTTGCGGCCGATACGGCGCGGCATGGTCCTGGAAGGATTGGGCAACGAGTATATGCCCTTTGTCTACATGGGCACGGCGCTCGTTACCGGTCTGGTCGTCTGGGTTTATTCCAAGTTCGCTTACCTGCCTCGTAAAAAACTGATTGGCTCGATTTACGGAATCTTTTTCGTCAATCTACTGATGTGGTGGCAGGCGTTTCAATTCGAATCCAAAATTACATCAGGATTGTTTTGGATTTGGCTCGATGTGTTTTCAATCATGGGCGTCACGCTCTTCTGGATGTACGCCAATGACATTTTCAACAGCCAATCAGCCAAGCGACTGTTCGGAATTGTCGCTGCTGGAGGCGGTCTAGGAGCGGTTCTCGGCAGTACAATCACCGCGTCTCTGGTGAACATCCTGGGCGCGACTAATATGCTGTTAGTCGCGGCTGGTCTAATCGCATGCACTCTGGGAATTTTTCTGTTTATCGAGAGCAACGCTGAGAAAGATCAACCTGTAAAACGCGTCCCGTCCCCAGCTTTCGAGAAAGAGAAAGTCTCGGGTCTGGGTAAGGCATTAAACGTTTTAATGACGAACAAACTGCTGATGTTGCTCACCGTGGTAGTTTGTTTTGAACGCATAACGCCGGATTTGATTCAATACATCTATCATGAAGTGCTGCACGACATGGCTCATGGCGCCAATGCGATTGCCGCTCTGGATGCCAATCTGGAACGTTGGAGAGCGGTTTGCGAATTCGTAATCGAACTGTTTTTTGTCGGAATCGTGCTTAGAAAAGTTGGTTCCGCTCCGTGTTTGGCTTCATCGGGTGTTTGCATCGCGGGAAGTCTTCTCACATTTGCGGTATTTGCCAATCCAATGATTGTCGTCGCTATCTTCCACGTCGACGAAGCACTGCGTCACTCCTGGTTCAAAGCCGCTAAGGAACTCACCTACACAGTCACGAGCCGCGACGTTCTTTATACCGTTAAACCGGTGATCGAGATGTTCTGCTATCGATTCGCTCGCGGCTTCGCCGGCATCATGATCTTATTGGTCAACACCGTATGCGGTTTCGGAACTCCAGGCATCATCGTTATGGGCGTGATTTCCTCCACACTCTGGGTGGTGGCAGCCCTGAAATTGAATACGGAATTTAAACGCTTAGAGCTGGAAGCACTGTTCGCCAAAGAAGGCGGAGAGCCCGTCCAAAAAGACACAAAGGAACTTCTTCCGGCATAAGTTTTGAGCATATGGTGCGACGATCGAGTCGTCGACTTTTATATTCCCTGCCATCTTCAAATCGCACTGTTTAAACCGGCGTCGCGCTGTTTGCTATTCCAAATCGCTTAATCAAACGGATTTCTGGATCTTTCTCACCGTTAACTTTTGCCACTGTTAGTGGTGACGGAGAAAGACGGCGACTTATAGCCTTCGCCTCGATAGCTGACAGGGATGGCGATGTCGTTGCCGTCGCGCAGGCACGTATATGCTGGTGACATAATCTCGACTTTCGCTTCGTTGAACGTATCTTGAATGTGTTTATGTAGTTCAGAATAAACCTGTTGAAGATTATTTGCCTGGTTCGTAAATGCGTTCACTTCGTAGCTGACGTAGTAGTCATCCAGCGATGTCTGCAATACAAACGGTGCTGGTTCCTTCAGCACGCCACTACAGCGTGCTGCGGCTTCGAGTAGGATCTTATCGATTTTCTCGTAAGGCTCTTCGTAGCCAATCGTGACCGTACTGTGAACAATTAATCGACCTTGCGCGCTCATCGTCGAGAAGTTGATGACATTGGAGCTGAGAATCGATGCGTTTGGAACAGACACGACTTCATTCTTTACCGTCCTCACTTTAGTGACGAAAAGTGATTTTTGAACGACGTCTCCGGTGCATTCTCCAATTGTTATCCGATCTCCCATTTTGAACGCATTCGTGTAGGTTAAAACTGCCCCGGCCATGACATTACTGACGACTCCGCTTGATCCGAGTGATACTAGAACACCGAGGACAAGACCGACTTGTTTGAAGGCTGGTGATTCCCAACCAGGCAGATATGGTAGTGCCACCATAAGAGCAAAGGCAATTATCACAAATCGTGAGAGCTTGTAGCTCGGTTCCGCCCAATCCGGATCGAAATCGGCAAATCTAATCGTTTGATCGCGCAGGGAATCAAAAAAGAAGCGAGCAAAACTGATGATTGCATATGTCGCCAGTGCAATAAGCACGATTGT
>CAZRMH010000451.1:0-722 GCA_964600935.1 uncultured Candidatus Obscuribacterales bacterium | reverse complement strand
ACCCTTATCGAATGCCAGTATCAATGGGGCTGTTGCATTAGCAGTTAAGGCCGCCGATAAACCTTTTGTGCGCGGGAAAAAGTTTAAAACCTGGACAGCATAGACTCCGACCAGCAGAATGTAGATAGCCACTTGAGTAAAGTTGATTATCGATGCGAAGATGTCGCTCATTGTGTGAGCGCCTATCAATTCGGCCTCCTGGATTTTGATTCCCTTTATACGGGTTCCTCTCCAGGTATCGATCTTGGAGGAAACCGAGCCTGCAATTTTGCTTGTGAATGCGATGGAAAGCAGCAGAATTACAGTCGCGATAATGGACAGACCGACACCTGCGGCGAAGTCGCCTGCTGTCGATTCTTCGATGCGTTCGGCTAGAGCAACGCGGATTTTTGCGGCGAAATCATTGGCCATCCGAAAGGTGGAATCCTGGGCGATTCGCGCATCTTCCATTGAGACGGAAGCAATTCGGATGCCACCGTACATGATATCGGTGCCGTCCGGTCGCTCCAGCGTTCTAATTTTGTGAGGATCGAAATCTCCGGTCTCGGCAATCTGCCGTAATACTTCTCCGGTGTGTTCGGCTCGTTCTGTCGGATTTAGACCCTGAACATTTCCATGGAACACGAACAATCGTTTTCCTTTAACCACGACCGCTGCGCTGGCTTGCTGTTCTTGCAAATCTGTCGGTTTTGCCCGAACGGGGGCTTCAGCAGTTGCTGGCG
>CAZRMH010000450.1:0-6418 GCA_964600935.1 uncultured Candidatus Obscuribacterales bacterium | reverse complement strand
GGGATTAACTAGAATTGAGGGCACCTAACCGGGGCTCCGACCGAACAAGGAATCACGTAGAGAAAGCAGTGAAGTGACAATGTCAGTTAGCAGTAATGAGATTGGTGAATTGCTAATAGACCTTGGTCTAATTGATTCCCAGCAGCTTGTAGATGCAATAAGTATCCAACAGATCTCCGGGCATAGGCTCACTGTGGTGCTTGCAGAGATGGGGCTCGTTTCGGAGCGTCAACTCAAAGACGCGCTGGAACTGCAGTTCGGCGTAAATTTCGTAACCCTGAGCAAGGCGCCGCCCGAGGAAACTGTAGTTCGTTCGGTTCCTGAAGACATCGAACGCAAGTTTCGCTTTGTGCCGATTGCCAAGTCTGGCAATCAGCACACAGTCGCTATGGTCGATCCCGACGACGCCAACGCTGCTGAGATGGTCCGATTGCATCTCGGCACCAACAATTTCAAAAAACTTGTATGCACTGCAGATGACTTCGATCATCTGATGAAAGAGATTTACGAGAGAGTCGAGCAGCCTGTCGCAAGGGAAGAGTCCATTGCCGAGGAACCGGTGGTAGCGGAGACGCGCCCTGAGTCCGTCTCTCCGAAAGCGTCGCAGACAAGACTGAAATCGCATATGCGCAATTTATTTGGCGCGGACAGCGACGACGATCTCGATGATATGTTTGGTGGCGCCGGTGGTGACAGCCTCGAAGCAGTGGCGGAAGTCAAAGATGAAGTTGAGACGAAGCCAGCGGCTGAAATAAGCGAGCCTGAGCCCGTTTCAAAGTCGCCAGCTAAAAAAGGCGGCAAGAAACGAGCAAAATCCTTTACCTCATTGTTCGATGAAGATGATGAGGATGATGCTCTTGATGAAAAGAAACAGGATGCTGAGCCAGCTGAGACTTTGCTAGAAACAGCTACGTTATCTGAAGCCAAACCGATTGAAGAAGAAATCTCGTCAATCGCTAAACTGAAGAAAGGATCGAAGAAGAGCGCGAAGTCTGACCAGGAGTCCCCCCCAAATGAGCTGCTCGAGCACATCTTGAAAGAGGCCGACACACAGCCTGGGCCTGTGAAAAAAGCTAAAAACAAGAAATCGATGGCCTCTTTGTTTGGCGACGACGATGACGAAGATGATATGAGTTTTGGTGATGAAACGCATACTTCATCAGGTGATCAAGAGCCTGTATCTCTTCAACCGAATGAATTAGACCTGGAAACTGCCAATGGAAACGAAGATTCGTTGTCTGCTCTTTTGGCGGAAAGTAACCTCCATGAAACAGTATCGGAAGGCGAGAGGGGCGCTCCTCCACCATCGACCAGCAAGAACAAATCTTTCCGCTCCCTCTTCGACGATGACGAGGATTTGGGGCTGGGCGGAGACGACGAAGACCAGTCAGCCTCTGCTTCTGCCGTTGGTATCGGTGCCGATACTGAAGTAGAAGTAGAAGCAGTTCCGGACGAAGAACCGGCGCAAGCGCCGGAGATTGAGCAAGAACCGGAAGTCGACACTGAGCCGGTTTCAGAAACACTTTCAAACCTTCTTGCAGAACCGGAGCAGGAGCCACTGGCGGAAGCAGAGCCACCGTCAGCATCTTCGAAAAAATCCCTGGCGAGCAAACAGTTTAGGTCTCTTTTTGACGATGACGTCGAAGAAGATGATCTCTTCGGCAATGACCCTGTTGCCCTAGTCGAGACCTTGACGAGTCAGCCACTGGTTGTTGACGAATCGCTCGCAGAAAACGAATTACCTGTTCAAGAAGAGCCACCGCAGATGGTGGCTGAAGCCGAAGCTGAGATCGAGCGCAGCGGTGAGTATTCCACCGAATCGCTAATGAACGCAATTGATAGACCGTTTCAGTCTCTATTCGACGACGAAGATGATGATGAGATTTTTGGTTCGAGCGAAGCATCTACCGAAACCGAAAAGACGATCGAACTTCTCCAGGCTGAGCCGCAAATGAGTCTCTCAGAACCGCCTGAAGAGTCACTCGAGCCAGATTTTGGCAATCAACTTTTGACGGAGCCGCTTACCAGCGATGAACCCGAAGCAATCGAATTCGAAGAGGTTCCTCTTGCCTACAATGCATCGTTCGACGATGACATGGATGAAGATAGTTTGTTTGCAAGCGCTTCCCATCCCATTCCTGAAGGCGCACCTCAACTTCGAGATTTGCTGTCTCGATTCGACGAGGATGATAGTGATGAAGAACCTGCTCCGGAGTCGTTCAAAGGACCTGCTTTCGTTGCTGAAACGGCCGTGCCTGAGCCGGTTAAGAAAGACGCGGAATTAGCTGTTTCTGCTTTGCTTGCCGCGCTGGATGAGCAGGTTCCTGACGAACCAGTCAGAACCGAAGTCAAAGCGGCTGAGCCAGTTCACGCAGAATTGGAGCCGGGCGAACAATTCTCCGCCGATCGCATTATTGCTGAGTTGGAAGCGGAAGAAGCTCCGGCAATGTTTTCGAAGCTTGAAGATGAAACTGTCACTCCAACTGTGACTGAGCCGGAAAAAGCGCCGGAAGCAGAACCTCAATCTGAACTGGCATCAGAACCTGAAGCAGAACCGCAGATTGAATTTGTACCAGAACCTGAAACAGATCCAACACCAGAGCCTGAGCCCGCGTCGGTGGCGGAACAACCAGCCGCTCTAGCCTTGCCAGACGCCCCTGTTGAGACGCCCGCACCTGCACCGAAAGCGCGTCGGCTTAGAGCCTTGATGTCGGACCTCGATGACGAAGATGAATTCGCGTCCCTAGGTGCCAAGGATACTGTTTCTAAACAAGAGGATGCGCCGCCAGTCGTCGCGGAGAATCAGGAGCCTGCCGAGTCCAAAGGATTGCGCGAGTTACTTACTGCTGGTCGCGTTGACTTTGAAGAACTCCCATTAGAGAACGAAGTTTTAAGTGACACATACGGATCTTCTACGACAGATCTGCCTCCTGTGTTTGTCTCTAACGAAGCGATTAATCCAGAATCGACCATGGCGACGTCTCCGGTGGAGACTGCTCCGGAGGTCGCTTCCGAGCCAGTTTCCCTGGATACTGCATCGCAAATTGATGATTACGAACCGGATGCGGCCGAGACATTTAAACCGAAGAATCGGTTGAGAGCTCTAACATCACTTCCGGAGCAATCCGCCGAAGTACCGATTGTTTCAGCATCAGAGCCACCTCCTGGATATAAATCCGAGCTGCCGCCACTACCTGCGACTGCGGCTGAACTGCCTGATGCGCTGGAAGAAGTTCTAGCCAGTGTGACTTTCGAGATTATGGATAACGTGGACCTTGCTAATCTCTCTGGAAATCGCACTGAAATAAGCTTCCTCGAAGAAATCGTCGAATCAGAACTGGCATTGACTGAAGAACCATGGGATAAGAATGCTGCACCATCAGCAGTGTCACCTGTGGAACCAGCCGCGGCAATCGAAGCCAAACCTGAAGTGGTTGCGCAACCTGCTGCGTCTATTGCTAAACCGCCGGAACATCACCTCGCTCCAACTTTAGGTCCGGAAGATTTGGATCCATCAATTCTGAACCTTGCTACTCAAATTTTAACTCAAGCCGTGAGCTCGCCTTGTTCGGATGTTCACTTTGAACCGCTCGCCGACGGGCTCGCTTTGCGCTTTATGTTCGAGGGCGAGTTGCTTGATGAAACTATTCTTCCTGCGCAAATTCAAGTAATGCTGATTCTGTGCTTGAAGAGCATGGCGGGTCTAGACACAACAATAACGGACCGACCGCAAGACAAAAAGTTCGTCACGCGCAATTTTGGAGATCCAGTTGAGATGCGCATCACCTCAATCCCAGGGGTTCACGGTGAGATGGTCGCTGTGTCTTTGAAAACCTAAACGGACATCGGCAGATTTACACTAAACGCCGGACTCACCCAGCGTTATCAACCAATCGTTGATCGGTTGTAACTTAGTTTTGTATTCCTTCGCTAACTCAGGCTTGCCATGCGACTGTAGCCAGTCGGAGTATCTGTCTATGCATTCTCGCGCTGTGCGCATTGATTTAATTGGCTGGGGAAATTTGTGCACGTCGATTTGTGTAAGCAGGGTGGTTGATGCTGATTTGAATTTCCGATCAGCGGAGTCGTTGCGTTGCTCGTCAGCGTCGATAATCGCTTCAACCATCAAAAGTTCTGGGGGGTTGTTGATTTTGAGATGCTTCCAAGTAGAAGAGGCTTCTTCTATGGTTCTCTTCGCCTGAGCATACTCGTTTGAGCAAACTTGAACAAAAGCCATCTCATTTAGAATATCGGCTACGTCAATGTGATCATCTCCATAGCTTTTCTTCTTTATGGAGAGTGCTTCTTGATACTGTGAGATCGCGTCGCTCCACCGCCGTCGAGCTGTATACGTCCTTGCTAAGCCAGTTTTGCTGCGAGCCAGGCGCGCATCACGTCCGCCGAACGGTGCCGCTTTATTGATCGCCGCGAGGAAAGCTTCCTCTGCTTTGTCAAATCTTTGAATGGCAAGAAAGAATTCGCCATCTTTTTGAGCCTCCAGCCAATCCGTCTGATTTTTCCATTGTGCAGTGACGGCTTCAGCAGCAGGGTCATTTTTTGGAATGGCCATTTTAGTAATGTCCGTTAGCGAGCAGCTCGATGACAGGCTAGCCGCTAAGAACAAGCAAGAATACTTTAGGTATAAACGTGCCAAATTTTTGGCCTCGTTGAATGGAATGATGGGAACTATTTTTTCTTTTTGTTTGATTTTTTCTTGTTGCTTTTGCTGCTACCGGATTTGTTATTCTCAGACGAGGAGCTAGCCGGTGCTGGACCACCGCTGCTAGCAGCATCAGTCGCGAGGGCGTGTTCAGCGGATTGCGCCACTTCCTCTGGTATTTCTGATTTTGACTCAGCATCACTGGCGGTATCATTGTTTGCCGGTTGTTCTGAGTTTTTAACTTCTGCAATGGCGACTTGGTCCGATTGTGATTCGACAACCTCGACGGCTTTGCCCTCAACCTCATTTGAGTTTTTCGAGGGCAGTTCATTTTTGGATTCGATTGACTTGGTTTCTACAACAGTAACTTTGCCCGTTACCAATTCGTCATCATCATAATCATCATCGTCATCGTCGTCATCATCGGTGAGACCAAGCGCAATCCGCTTTTTGTGTCTAAAGTACCACATAGTGCCGAATACGATGGCACCACCAAGAGCGGCTATCGACGCATAATTGAAGAATGTGAACAATCCATCGATCGCTGGATTCGGAGCGATTGGCATCTCTGATCTGGTGTCTAGAGTTTTCCCGTCTTTGGGAATCTCAACTGCCTTCAAATCTATAGGAGCGACTTTTACTGGAACAGGCACGGCTACTGGCGTTCCAGGAGCTGCCGGCAATGTGGCTGGAGTCTCTGTGGCAGCGGGCTCGGCTGCCGGTTTTGTCGAGTCGGCGGGGATGACGGTGGTGCCGGTGGCAGGTTGTCCCGGTTGCGCTGCAGGAGTCGGTGTCGGCGTGGAAGGAGTTTTTGGCGCTTGATTGAGAGCACTGTCGGTCGCTGGAGTCCCCGTCGGTCCTGATGCCGCCGGTTTACTCGGTGCCGCGGCTGGTGCGGTTGGAATCGGCGTAGACGGCGTCTTCTGCGCCAGGGCAGGATCCGAAGTCGCCAACGCGACGGTCAGGACACCTGTTGTCAGAAAAAGGTGCAGCGCGCTTTGCTTAAATCGACTAATAATCACGATTGACTCTCTTATTACCTGTGGCACTTATCTTCATACCATAGGCACCTCCATTGCAAACATGAAGGTATATAAGAGATATTTTTAAGCCGCTCGAATTTAAGTGTTCAGCGGGGTGTGAGGCATCGCCTGCGGTGCTGTCAGAAAATCCGATCGAGAACAGCCACATTCAGCCAGCCGCGATCGATGATTGCGGCGCGCAAAGTGTTTCCCGTCCTCCTGTGATCTATCAGTGCGATCTGGAGTTGATCGTGAGTCAGCAAGCCGAGATCGACCAACCGCTGACCCCAGCGTTCCGGGTGATCGAGCGGCAGTTCGATGATTCGTTGTAAATGCAAAAAATAATTCAGTTCTGATGATGAGATGTAGCCATTGGACACCAGTAGCTCTCCGAAACGCTGACCGATAGAGCGATTCTGCAGCTCGAGAACGGTAACTAATTCACGAAGGGTTATGCGGTCCGATGCCACCAAAACTTGCCCGAGCTTCGGTGTGGTTGTCATTATTTCGGCGTACGAGTCTTGATCGAGTGCTCCAACTTTTTTCCAATGTTCGAAACTTTCACTTAAGCGTTGACGAGCTGGTTGCAGTTCTTCGATAACCTCAGGTGCATCGGAGTCGCGCTGGCTGAGCCGTTCTAGCAAGCGCGCATAACGCTTCTTGATGTCGGCAATTGTCGCTCCCTCGGGCATCCCGAGTAGCAGAAGCAGATGTTTGACCATACTCGGATACTCTC
>CAZRMH010000449.1:0-6437 GCA_964600935.1 uncultured Candidatus Obscuribacterales bacterium | reverse complement strand
ACATCACCAATGGTGCAGAGGTCCGCGAGATTTTAGCATCGAGCCCTTATGTAAGACTGGCTCTCAGCGGTCATGTCCCAATTAACGCGGTACAAAAGGAGGGAAGTATTTATTACGTCTCCTGCCCTAGCCTGATTGCCTATCCATGTGCTTTCAAAGTCTTCCGTGTCGGCAACGATGACATCAAGATGGAAACTCATCACATCAGCTACAAGGCTCTCACCAAGAAAGCCGAGAAAGCAATGTTGGAATCAAGCCTGGCTTATCACTACAGCAAGAAAAAACCTCGGGATTTTCTTGAGATGTGCGCCGGATCGAAAGAGGATAATAATGCATTACTGCCTCTTTATGGTGGCATGACACCACAGGCAATGCAGCCTGGCAAACCCGGACAGCCTCCTAAGGCTAACGACTCCGAGAAAAAACGAAAAAAGAAAAAGGGTGAGAAGTAACGTTTCGAACTCAACTGACTGAGCTGCGCCCAAAAACAATGCATTGGAGGATGCCCATGACCAGCAAGCCATCTGACCCACCCAAAAGAGGAAGTGATTCCGAATATGGTGCCGGGCATACACCGCTGAGTTACAACAGCTATTTGATGGTCGACCAGCTAAAAGAACTGCAGATTTGCAAATCGGATCCCCCCCACCACGATGAACCGCTATTCATCATCATCCACCAGACATATGAACTCTGGTTCAAACTCATACTCCATGAGTTGGACACAGTGGTCGCGATGATGCATGCAGACAATCCACGACGCGCGACCTTCTATATGCGCCGAATTGTTCAAATAATGCGAGTGCTCGTCAACCAGATCCATATTCTAGAAACGATGTCACCTAAAGACTTTCTAGGTTTCCGCAGCGTCCTGAACCCGGCCAGCGGATTTCAGTCCAGCCAGTTTAGAGAAGTTGAGTTTATGGCAGGTTTGAGAGAACCGCGCTTGCTCGAACACTTCGCTAAGGACGAAGAATCATTCAAAATGCTGCAAAGACGATTCGACGATCCTTCGCTCGGAGACGTATTCTACGACCTTCTCCGCAAACACGGATTCAACTTACCTGCCAGCACCGGATCTGGTGGCGGAGAGGATGCAAACCAAATGGTCAGAATCATGGAACTCAGAAAACTTTACGACGAGCCTGATAAATATCTCGACTTCCACGATCTTGCAGAACGGCTCCTTGACCTCGACGAGCTCATTCTTTTGTGGCGTACTCACCACGTCACCGTAGTGGAACGAATCATAGGATCTAAACCAGGTACCGGCGGAAGTGAAGGTGTAGGCTATCTGCGCTCCACTCTCAATAAAAAATGTTTTCCAGATCTCTGGCAACTTAGAACCTATCTGACCCTCTAAAGTTCTTCTTCAGAATAGTGAAAACGGCACCCTATATGGTGCCGTTTCCAATGCTTGCCAACGCGAACTATGTTTGCAAGCTAAAAATTAGCGCCAACGAGCGTTATCGTGACGATCGCAACGGTCCCAACGGTTGTCGTTTCGATGGTCATCACGCCAGTCGTTACGAGTAGCGATTCGCTGATTATCACGAATCTGCTGTTGCAGCCTGATCATCCGTTTTACATACTGGTTGTTTCCGAAATTTCCGGAGATATATCTCTGATTGATAAAAGGAGCGAACGAATTGTATTCGTTTCTCCATGCCTGCCTCTGAGCGGCTGAAAAGCGATTGGAATTGATTTGATTTAGCAACTGTTGTTGATATAACTGAACGGCATTGAAGTTATTGAATGTTGGAATCCCATATGCACCAGCCGCGTACGGATTAACAGCGCCATATGGACTGAATGCAGCAAAACTGTTCGATGCTGAAACTTGTGCGTTGAGTGCGTTCATCTCGCTTAGGAGTTGTTGTACTTCGCTACCGGAATACTGCCTGTCGGCACCCATGGCGCGGCTCATAGCAGCGATCTCCTGCACGCGGGAGTTCAGCATGGCGGCATCGTAACTGCTGATCTGACCAGAAGCAACCTTTGTCGAGATCTGACTTTGAACGGTGTTCAGACCAATATTGATGTTGTTAGAGACCTGATTAAAACTGCCGCCTCCACCTTGTGCTCTCAAGAAATTTTGCACGTCGCGAAAACTTTGCGCAGACGCTGGCTGCAAGCCCAGAGCAGTAATGCCTATGGCTACCAAACTCGATATAACTCTCTTCCTGTTCATTGTCTTAACTCCAACGTCTGTTCCCAAAAAGTTCGCTCGAATGCTGCAGCTTACATAGCGTTTTCTGACGAAACCGTGGACCGCAGGTTCCCTGCATGAACTTTACCGTTACGCTGCAGTGCGACGATCGCGGCTGAACATGCTGGTTTCCAGAATAATTAAAGAACCGTGAGGGCGAGTCCAGTCATTCACTTAACTGCCTTATAAATTTCGCGCAACTGTTCCTGTACACCTGTATACGCTCATGAGAAGAGCCATGCGACGAATTTGACAGACACAGTTAGAATCCAGAAGAAATTTTCAAGGGAGCAAAAATTTTTGAATGCCGTCGTCGCCGCCATTGCTTCCGGCATCCTATATAAAGGACAATAAAGATCACATCCACGTGCGACGGTTTTAAAGGAGTTCACCATCGATAGCTCAGAAGTCCGATACTGTATGCGATGCCTGGAAGAATTGCAGATGGACACGCGTCGGGAATGTTTCAAGTGCAAGAGGATAACTTGCTCCAAGCGCGAGTGCGGCATTTGGGCGGTACTTAACAGATTTTGGTCGTGTCAGATTTGCGTCAACGAAGAAATCGAAGCAATGATCGATGTGGCCGAGAACAAATGATTCTGCTGAAACGGGTGCCGCCGTCAGTTAGAGAGAATAGAAAGGGTGGTCGGAAGACCACCCTTTTGTTGTCGCTTTGGGAGCTTTAGTATTTTGAGAACGAACTGACTTGGCTCATCGCATCACCTCCAGTTTATGTCTAGTTTTAATTGCCATCAGGCGGAGAAAACCTAGCTGAATACATTCGAGTCACGTGCACTGGCAATCAGATTGTTGAGGAACCCTGGAGTAGCCAATCCGGCAAGAATTAGAAAAGCACCCAACACGACACGCTGCTTGCGAGACACTGATATCGTAGTTCCGGGGATGAATCCATCACCACTCACCAGGGCTAGAAGCAGGAGAACCGACCCACTAGCCAGACCAAAAAGTTCAGTACAGTTGGCGAAGATATTCAACAACGCTTCGAGATTAGCGAGGTTATTCACTCTCACGGTTCCAGAGGTATTGACGCCAATGATTGTTGCTTCAGGGGTGGCGGTACCGCTTGTTGCCCCCTGGAGCAACGGCGCGCTTCCATAAGACTCGGAAGCAACAACGTTGTCTTTGAATGAGTCCGACGACGTTGTGCTTTCCAATGAGCCAACACTTCTATCGACACCCGATGTGCGTGCCAGCACGGAATCACTGCCATCCGACGATTGTGCTTCTTGCAGACCAAAACGAACATAATCGCTTGATTTTTCCAGAACGACAGCTGAGGTAACCGGGGTGACGATCTGATAGCGAATAGCCAGATCCGATGCTTCCCCACGTCGTCCTTGTGATACCAACTCTCTAACTTTTTGGGCAACAAAGAGTCTGCTTATCTCATCCTGCACGTAAACAGAATTGTCGATCAGCGCCGGAGTCGTGTATGTTCTGGCGTACTTGAGCGTGAAGTCGACACCGTCAGCTTGCCACTTGTTCAAGAATCGACTCAAGTCCTTCTCGAATGTGCTGTTGCGCGCAACAGAGGTGAACGGTCCAATCTCCTGGTGGGCGCGGAACATCTCGTTGACGTCAGTGACGTTGTCTTCAATAGAGAGTTGGAAAAACGAAGGCTTCACCAGATATGGTGCGATTATGTACAACTCTTTGTCGAGGGCAGGTTGAGGTCCATGTATCCAGAGAAGCGCACCGCCTTCGGTCTCGCCAGCTAGCTCAGCGCCCTGAATGACTGCGCCTAGATTTTCTTGACCACCAACAAATTTGATATCCTTCATCTCTTTAATTGCTTCGCCGAGGCTGGCAAACTTCAAATCTTCTTTGTAATCCTTGGAGGCGACAATTAAAGACGTTGGTATCGAAGCTGGTATCTTCTCGAGTTCTTTTATAATTTCCAGCTTATGCGCCGCGACAGCCTGGGAGCCGTCGACGACAACAACTAGATGATCCGGTTTCTTAGCCACTGTCGGGACGTACTGTTGCACGATAAAACCTCTGCTATCAAATGGATCTTTGATCGCAACCGGTGCCAAAAGATTGTCGCGTTTTACACGAACTTCAATCGATTCCTTAGAACGATTTCCGGACTTCATGGTTCCAGTAACCAGATGCAGGCCATTGTTGGCAACGACTTGTCGAACATTATCGAGTTCTAGCATGAGCTTGCGATCGGCGCGAAGATTGACACGATGTTCTCCTTCGACTTCGAAGTTACTCTTCAGAATCGATGGCAGGCTGACTATCGCTTCTCCAGCTTTATCGAGCTTCATGGAAGATTTCATCGAAATTTTGATTCGAACTTCGGATTGAGCAGGAACCGGATAACACTGAACCAGCACACGACCATTACCCAGGTCCGTAACCAATGCTGGATCACGCCGTCCAGCGACAATAGTTTGGTAAGCCTGAGCGGCAACCTCACTGGAAGCAATGGTGGCACGCTTAGGAACGTCGTTAATCCAGAGCACCATTTCTGATATCACGGCATCTTTAGGCAAACCAATTTCGGTCCGGGCTTCTTTTGCATCAGTTCCTGTGTTTTTAAACACAAAAGTCCAGTCAATCGTTGAGGTGAGCGATTCAGGATGAATTGTCCCGCTGATTAACGAGCGGTGCATTGCCAGGTTTGCTATCTTGTCACCGATCACTTGCGTACCGAGTAGCTCATCAGGTAGCGCAGCAAAATCGGAACTACTCTGTAGATCAAGTCGAAAAGGCTGACCGGTAGTAAGGAAATACAATTTTCTGTAGTCTTCGTTTTTTAAATTGAGAAACAATCCGGAAACATCCATTGCTCGACTGGTCGAGCAGTCAATCTTCAAGGACAGCTCAGAAGCATCCCCCAGGGCTTGCAGAAAATTCAAACCTTGAGTTCGTTGTTGCTGGTTGCCACCAATCACTAATTTTTCAGCAATCCTTATGCATGCGGATCGAGCTTCTGATGCGGTAAGCGCGAGCATTGAAATGCCTGCGCCGAGCAACATGTAAACCGTGGCGGATCGGCGAGCACCTTTGGTCGGCCACCAATTGCGATACTTCCGACCAACACTGAGAGATGCGGCGAACGCAGACCATGAGACGAATGCAAGCAGAATAGCTATTCCGATATGGATACCGGATTCCCCAGAATTTAGATTACCCTTTACAGCCAGGGCCGATGTGACGATTGCCGCAAGGAGTGCAGAACCGCATGAGACGCCGATGGCATGCCCGACCAATCGCGTACGGCGCAAATCACCAGCCTTCACCTTCGTCCAAGCGTATGCCAAACCAAAAGGAATCGCAATTAAAAATAGAAACTGAATCAAGGTCTCGACCCAGTGCCGGAGCAGAACTCCACAGAAACTTGTGATGTTCATCGTGGTGGCACAGCTAATTGCCAGTGCAGGTAAGACCAGCCCGAAAACCAACACAAACCGGCCGAGTGTATCGTTAAAATGTGACTCCCGAGGAGGCTTTCCTGAATCCTCGGATGCACCCACCGAGGATCTGAGAGTTCTCTCGTAAAAATCGCGAGCCTCCTGTCCAACATCTTTCGCGCCTTCCTCGCCGGTCGCCGAACTATTTTCCAACTCGATCATTGCGTTTTCCTCCTTGTCCTCAGAAAACCAATCACAGCGGACACTGAGATCACAATCGAAGTCCTCACCATCGACTGACGCGCAGTTTTATGCGCGCCGACATTCGGCTGAAAGACCCACGGCAGCCTTGTCGCGGTCGACAAAAATTGCCGGACCGTTTTAATGCAAGCCTCGGTCGGCACCAACGGCAGAACGCCTTAGTGTCAGTGAGATCGATACTGTTTTCGGAGATTATCGGCGGGAATTGAAAAGGTTCACGCCGTAGTAAGTTTGAGTCCCGAGAATAACTCTAGAATCGTTGGCGAGCTACCGGGTTTTCCCTGACTGTCAGCCCGTCATATCATCAAACCGACAATGCCGTCCGATAAAGCTGGTTAGATCATGATTAGTTCGTCGGAAATTTGCACAAAGAAGAATTGGAAGTCTGCATAGCCGATTTAATATTCTGATTATCGATGTTATTGTGCAAATGCGACTGAAACCCTAATCTCTGCAGATCCTCAATCAGTGCAAGCTGTCGATACCAAAGCGCAGGTCAATAAAAACCGTTTCAAGGAACGCGCGCGCGTGCCCTATCTGGTTTTTCTGCTGCTCTGTCTGGTAACGCTGTTCTGCGTGATGGA
>CAZRMH010000448.1:0-6526 GCA_964600935.1 uncultured Candidatus Obscuribacterales bacterium | reverse complement strand
GATAGCGCATTTGCCAACGTGAATCAATCCCCATGACTTGCCGCATTTTGGTGGTGCCGCCAATATCCACAATTCCTTTCGAGCAGGCACCAAGCATTTATCATCCAGTGCAGGAATGCCAAGGTGAACGTAATCTCGCAATGCGCGATCTGGTTGTGTTTGATGATCGACCAAACCGTCAATCAATCCAGTTCCCTTCTGAAAAGACGGCAGGTTTGACCTAAGGATCTCCATTAGAGCTACCTCAAGCTCATCGAACTTGTTTTGCTCAAATAGTTTTGCGCCGTCTATGATCGCCTTCTGTAGTTTCTCCTTGCGAAAAAACTTTGCGATTGAACCAAGAACATAATCGACCGTGTAAGTCTGCTTACCATGTGCATCCTGACACTCCGCAACAAGACCTCTTAGAAGTCCTTTCATGTCTTCGTTAATTTTCAATTCGACGATAAGGTCATTGACATGCGCACCAGGAGCAGTGCCGTAAGTGTCGATGTAGTCATACACTTTTTGAGCAAGGGAATGGACAGCTCTATCACTCTCCCAACAACTGAGCGGAACTATCCCGCGAACCAGTTTGCAGTTTGTTTTGTCAAAGAGCAGGAGCGTGAGGGTTTGCCTTCTAAGATTTTCCGAAAAAGTAGTCATTTTATTGACCTCCATCTAAGTAATTACTATTTTTCATTTGGTCTATTTGTGCTGACAGTGCAGCCCAGTGTTTTCTAATCGTGTCTGGATGTGCCTTTGCTGTCCTCCTCACAGCTCTTTTCGAGGGAATGCGTCCAGTAGAAGTAAGAAGCTCGAAGAAGGCTGATCTGATTCTCGTGAATGCTTCATCAGACAGTTGTCGTTGCGCAGCATGCGGATCAATGAGATCGCCATTCGGACGCCTAAAGCATTTCTCTCGAATGTCGGCAATCAGGTCCTCTAGTTCTGTTGAAGCAAGTCCAGAGAGATTGCGACGATGCCATTCTAGGATGGCGTCAAAGCGCCTCTGTGCACCGAACATTCGGGGAATCGTTCTGCATTCTGTACCGAGGTAAAGGAAATATGAGAGGAGAAAATTGAATTGCTTTCGATTGTGGAGATCGGCATCAGGAGGGCCGTTCAACCAGAGCTTTAGACCAGCGATCCATCTGCGCTGATAGCGTGCGTATTTGTTGGAATAGGAACTTAATGTCATGGTCGGTACCTCTACTTTGGTAAGTGATTCTTTGAAAGGAGTCCAGGGGAAATCAAAGCCCACGGACATGGTGAGAGCACAACCGACTTTCCATCGGCGAACGGTATGCATCTGGGTGTTTTCTGTTCGGGTTTTGAGATATATGTGCGAGGAGACGATGCAGAGGTGTGGTGGGACAGTGTGACATCAACGACTTCTTGCTCCTGCCCATAAGTATCTCTGAGAAATGGGCTCACTCCTGTTGCTGTACGAATACCACGCAATACCTCCAACCAACAGTCGGCAACTATTTGATGAGTGAGAGGAAGAGAGTATGGAAGGTATGCATGGAGATGTAGCCCTCTGCATTTGTCGCCGATTTCCCATACGACGACAAAATCAAAATCATGAGAAAGAGATTCCGAAATAAGTTCTATAAGTCTTTGAGCAGATTCGTCAGCCATGAGACAACCGGCGATGTAAACTTCATCCGAAGGATTTGGAATCTTGCCAGTTATGAAATGAAGCCCAAGCTGATTACGAAGAAACAGCTTGCGAACCGCATTCTCAACTTCGAGGGCGACGTTTTCAAACGAGTGCCCGAGGTCGTTGACACTGCGGGCAGTGCTGGAGCAGGCACGTTTGGTTATTCTTTTATGAAGAATGTATTCAACAAATATGCGAAAAATTACCGAGAATTGTTGCAGTATGAACGCTAGATTTGAGAGGCTGAAGAAGCGCTTCAATTCAGCACTTGCATACTCCTGTCTTGTCCTTACAAAATTTCGGAACTCCCGATGCGAAGGTTTCCGTTTGAGCATGAGACAGCAGGCAATGATGTCTTTGAAAAGCCCATCCTCACCGAGTTCCTGGCTTCTTCCAAACGACATCGGAGCAACGTTTGGTCTTACAGCGTTTCCGCCCTCATTCTGTGGACGATCTGAGACTTTGCGCTTTCCGGATAGCGATTCGCGTCTGATATCAAAACTGAAGAAGTCAGCCATTCTCTCTGACTCAGTACGCAGAGATGCCGGTTGTTCATCGGTGATTCTGAGCTCGCGAAGTTTCTTCAGATCAACTATGCATGCGCTGAATTGAGCGTCCGTGAGATAATCAATGCGTAGATGCAACTTGTCAGAAAGCAGGCTCTCAGGGCAAGTCAAAAGATCATCGGGGTCAATTACCCATTTAAGCTTGAACTCAGTAAGCGAATCTTGATGATCGCATCTCTCAATTAGAGAGCGGAAATCACCAGGAATTGGGTCTCCTGAGAAACTGTTGGTATTATTGGATTGCATTGATTTGTCCATGACCGCTTTCTTTGTTGAAAGGGAGCGGTTTTCCCTTTAGTGTCACCGTGTTGTGAGTACATGTCCTTTTAGCTGTTTGCGCCATACGAAAATTTGGCTGGCATTTAAGTTGTTTCGAGTGGCTGTCCCGTGCACGGAGGTGCGAGCCGCTTCTTCTAGAAGACGAACCTTCTCTGGCTCTGTCCACTTTCTGCGAGTTCTCTTTTCCGATGTCATCGTGCATGTCCTCAAACGACTAGTTCCAGAGTACAGTCGAATGAAGACACTCCTTGAAAATGGGTCATTCTCAAAGCCAGCAACTTGAAACTGATTGATGAAGATGAGTCAGCAATGACACTGACGAAAAATCGCGATCTTATCGCCGCAAATGAAAAGACGCACCTCTCGGAGCGTCTCATTCAGTTTCTGAGTCTATGAACTACTTCGACTCAGATCCCTTTATGTTTGGCCGGCAGGATGGGAAAGTGCTTCAACTCTGGAACGTAAGTATTCCACTTCCTTCTCTTGTTCTCTCAAGGACTCAAGGCGGCTGGCAAGGTCTTCAAGATCATCTTTCATGCGAGCGACTGCATCTAGTCCGTCCCGGATGGCATCTGTCTCAAACTCTTCAAAGATGGCAATCCCTGGAAGATTGGACTTCCAATCGCATAGGTCCTGAATAGTGTCTTCAAGCGATCCAATTCTTTGATCTAAGTCAGCAACTGGCGAAGGCGACTGAAGATCAAGCTGGTTGTCTTGTGTGCTCTCATTGAGTGCAAGCGCACTCAATAGAAGATCGTTAATCTTTTGAGAACGAACGTTTAGTGGCAGACCACGGTACCAATCGTCAATTTGTTCGTTTGGATAAAACACTATTCGTTGTGCCTGCTTTCCGAATCGCTTACTCATTGTCATCCACCCCTTTTGTTTTGTGCACTGCTGTGCACACAGGTGCACTTATTTCTAAAGTTGCCACAGACTAAGGAAGCGTGCAACGTTATCCAAACAACCAATCTTTTCTTTGATCATGGGCAAACTCAAAGATTCCCTGCTGGCGCTTGTTTCATTGTTAAAAGGTGCGTTAACGCTGTTTCGGCATTGAAACAATTTGTGACACCATATGCAGTATTAGTATATAAGCTAATATATGACTCTAAACGTTAGTGTCTCCCTGCTTTCTATAATAGGCTCGCAGTCGCTTCGTTCAAACGCACTTGGAACTTAGCTTTCAGATCGTTTTGTGCGCCGCATCTGTCTATTTGAAAGCAGACCATACGGAAATGTACGTCATCGATAAGGACGGGATCATATCTGGTGCGAGAAGAATAGTGGTTCTTTTTTCACTCATTCAGTTGTCTTTTACTTTCAGCATCCTCAGCCAATTCCAATTGCTTAAATTCGTTGGTGTCCCACTCATAGGCGAGAGCCTCGACCACTTTGAAGACAGGGCACATCGAGACTCTGGTACCCCATCCGGTAATATGGCGACGCAGCCCAATTGGCAAACTGAAACCTTGACTGTACTTACAATCTGCACCGCGACCGCAGAGAGGGCAAATGCTCCTCGGAGGCAAGTATTGCCCTGGGAGATATTCGCAACCAGGTATCGAAGGTTTTGCATACTCAACAATCTTGTCAGCCGTTTCCTCTAGCCACCGCGCAATCTCGCGTCGAGACCCACACTCTTCGTAACTCGACAAAATATTTTTTAAGTCATCCGGCATGAGTTTAATGACGGTGTTTCGGGTCTCAGATAACTTGTCTCGAAGTACTCGCAGTTCTTGTTCGTTTCGCCTGAACGACGAATTTTCCCGCACCGACTCGTTTCGCATGAACGGCATCCCCCAGTATTTTATTTACCAATGATACCTAGAATGATGAGAAGTGACAAGATCGGAAGCCACTATATGCGGTATTAGCATATAAGCTAATATAGGCGCTGTATTGCTCTCCAATTGTGCGTTTGGGGAAACACACATCTCGACAACGAAGTATTCGACGCTTGGAGGCATGGGCCTCAACGCAATGAGTCACTCGCGTTTTCGATCACTTGGGGTTCTTGTTCGCGGCCTTCGTTCTACTGGCTTTTTGATAAATCTCAGGCGGACGCTGAAGCGCATGAGTCACTATATTGGACTCAAGGAAGCTCAGGATATCTGTTTCTCGATACCTTACTGCGCTTCCAATATAAATGAACGGCAGACCAACACCGTTCATGCGATCTTTGCGAAGTTTTGATCGAGAGCCATATCCCATGGCTGACAGCTCTTGCTCAGTGAATAGTCGCGGTAATCGCCCCTGTGTTGACTCTTCCTCAACCGATTTCGACACAGTTACAGGTAACCCCTCTTCAAGTATCGTGATGGTTTCTGCAACCGAGTTCTGTCGAGAGTGCATTGGTAGTTCCTCAGTTCATATCTGTTCACTGATACTACGTTTGTTCTTTGCAGTTCCTTGAAAATATCGAAAGTCGCAAGCATAACGAGAAAGCGGATTAGTTGTTGGCGAGTCAAGTTGCAGCCGACGAATCATTGGCTGGTGCCGCTGAATAGCTTACAGGAGTGAGCATTGCAACTGCTTCGTGCAAATGCTCAGGGGCAAGGTGCGCATAGCGGAGTGTCATTTTGTAGTCCGAATGACCGAGTAGCGCTCTGACCTTATTCAGATCAACACCAGCAATCGCAAGTTTGGAAGCGAACGTGTGGCGTAGGTCATGCCAACGAAAGTTGCTGATTTTGGCCAATTTGATTACAGTCTCCCATGAGGTCCTCATGTCTCGAAACGGTTTCCCCTCGGCATCGCAGAAGACATAAGAACTTTTGACCCCTGGCTGACGCTTCCATTCCTGCAAGATCAATAAAGCTTCTTCATTTAAAGGAACGTGGCGCGTCTTGTTGCTTTTGGCAGTCTCACCTTCAACCGTCACCATTTTTCGTTCAAAGTCAACGTTCTTCCATTTCAACTTGAGAAGCTCTCCTCGTCTTAGCCCTGTATTGAGCGAAAGTAAGACTGCCGGTTTCAAATGGTCGGCGAAGAATTGATCTTCCATATCAGAGTACGTCACGTAATTTCGTTTACTGCGCCATTCGTTTGCTGATTCTCTTCCTGCTCTGATCTTGGCTTCTCTTTTGTCTAATGCACTCCGAAGACTGATTTCTTCATCTGTACTGAGGAAGCGGACCACTGCGTTACTGTCAATTTTGGACTTTCTATTCCTTCTAGTGCTTCTTGCAAATGGGCTATTCGCCAGGAGTTCCCATTCGACTGCCATGTTAAGGCACGCACGCAAGTCATTCAGTTGACGTTGAATCGTGCTTGTTCGCACACCCTCATCTGCACGCCGTTGTTTCCACTTGTCGATCTCTAACAAAGAAATCTCATTTAGCCGCAGTTGATGGAACTCCGGGAAACGTCTAATAAGATTGTCCATTGTCTCTTTGACGTTCTCGGCATTGTCCACACCGCTGCGTAAGGTTTGCACAAGATGCTTTCGGTACTTATCCGATAAGAAGTTGAGATAACTGTTTGCTTGTTCCAGAGCTTTTGCGAGTTCTTCCTTTTGCTCTCGCTGCCGCTTTGCTTTCCCTGTTTCGGGAATGACACCATCAACTTTGAAGGCACTCTTAAGTGCCAGTGCCTTCATACGCGCTTGCTCCGGGGTCATGGAGTCAGCGGGTCCAATTTTCACACGCTTCTTTCTTGCGTACTCTAAATAGAACGTTTTAACGCCACTGGGTTGAACTCGCAAAATAAAGCCCTGAAGTTCATTGTCCCAAAGCTCATAAGGTTTGATTTCAGGCTTGGACTCTCTATCAACAGTTTTGTTGGTGATGTGGAGTTGACTCTTTCTTGTCTTTAAACTGCTTTTCATGAACCAGACTCCCGTAAGGGCAACGTAAGGGCAAAATGACGAAATCGCTGAGTATTGCAATGAACTCTTGGGAACAGCGCGAAGTCCATAAACGCTCATCAGCGCTCACTCTCTAGTGTAAACTGGTTTTTCTCTGTTCCTGGAAATTCCTGCTTTTATCGCCGTCCTAAGGAGGGTGTCGGGCGTTCGAATCGCTCCGAGGGTGCT
>CAZRMH010000447.1:0-6529 GCA_964600935.1 uncultured Candidatus Obscuribacterales bacterium | reverse complement strand
ACACGACTGATTCACCACTCGAACGATGCTAAGTCAACTAATTGCTATGATGCGCAAAGACTATATAGCTCGATTCGAGCACTGCGCGACAAATGAAGAACAGTGACCGATGAACAAAATCGAAGACGCTCCTCAAAACAACTCGCCACCTGACAAATCAGGCGACGAGCACATTCCGCTTAAAAGCTGGGTGGCGGTAATCGGCGCGGCACTCGGCGCGTTCATGGCAGTGCTCGACATTCAGATTGTCAACTCGTCATTGCAGGATATTCAAGGCGCTCTCGGCGCAACACTAGACGAGGGCACCTGGGTGGCGACATCGTATCTGGTGGCAGAGATCATCACGATTCCACTGACCGCATATTTATCCCGTGTATTCTCGACAAGACTTTACGTCGTGGTCAACGCCTTTCTGTTCGTCATATTCTCGATGTGCTGCGCATTTGCGTGGGACCTCAATTCGATGATCGTATTTCGGGCATTGCAGGGTTTCACAGGCGGGACGCTGATCCCTATGTCACTGACGATCATCATGACGAGTCTTCCGATCTCCAAAAGGACTATTGGGATGGCAATATTTGCTATCACAGCCACCTTCGCGCCGTCGATTGGACCGGCTATTGGTGGCTGGCTGACGGACACGTTCAACTGGCGCTACATTTTCTACTTGAACCTGATACCAGGGATAGTACTGATTCTTCTGATGCTTTACAGCTTGCCGAAGGAGAAACCGAACCTCAGTCTCCTCAAAGAGGGCGATTGGTTGGGCATATTCACAATGGCACTGGGCCTCGGTTGCCTGGAAGTCGTACTCGAAGAAGGCAACAGAAAAGATTGGTTTGGTTCTCCACTGATTGTCAACCTATCGATTGTCACTGTCGTTTCATTATCAATTCTAATCTGGCATGAACTGAGCACAAAGCAACCACTCCTGCAACTAAAATTACTGGCCAACCGCAATTTCGGCTTGGGCAGCGTCGCTAACGTAGCGCTCGGAATCGGCTTATACGGGTCGATATACCTGATGCCGACATATCTCGCTCAGATGCAAGGTTACAGTCCGCTGCAGATTGGCGAAGTCCTGGTTTGGCTCGGACTGCCTCAACTACTGCTGATTCCTTTCGTGCCTAAACTCATGCAAAAAGTCGATCCGCGAGTATTACTGGCAATCGGATTGGTGCTCTTCGCGTCAAGTTCGCTTATGAGTTCCAGTATGACAAACCTGTCCGCTGGACCAGAATTCATAGTATCGAATCTGGTGCGGGCCATGGGTCAACCTCTGATCATGGTTCCTCTCTCAACCTTGACGACTGGCGATATTCAGCCGAAAGATGCCGCTTCAGCCTCATCATTGTTCAACATGATGCGAAACCTTGGCGGTTCGATCGGCGTGGCGATGGTCTCGACCTTTGTAACTCAACGCGAACAACTCCACTCCAGTAGAATTGGCGAGGCGGTAAACATGGCAGTACCGGCGGTGCAAGAACGGCTTAACCAATTGACGCAAATGTTCGTCAGCCGTGGTTCTGATCCGGTTCTTGCCATGCAGGAAGCAACGAAAATGCTGGACAGAATCGTCCGAAGAGAATCATATATACAAGCATATAATGACGCGTTTCTTCTTCTGTCCGCAGTTGTTTTGGCAAGCGTCATCGCCGTCGTTTTTCTAAAGAAAACGACATCCTCCAGCGGCGGAGCCGGAGCCCACTGATCGGCAAGACCACTGAATACTGAGCCCGAGTGATAGAAAACAATGACTTCGCCACGAAAAATCGCAGCGAAGTCGCGTTAGAGTTATAAAACTAGAATCTAGTTTACTCGGCCAAAACTGGCATGATTGGTTGATCGACAATATGAATAATGCCATTAGTGCATTGAATGTCGGCGGTTTTTACGTGAGCTTTGTCAACGTATAAACCATCAACTTTTTTGTCGTCATCTTTTTTGACTGAAAGCTTGATCTCGTGCCCTTCCATGGATTTAACGCTTGTCATTCCTTCGAGCGCTTTCGAATCCAGCTTTTCGCCCTTTAAGACTTGATAAGACAACACTTGTGCGAGCTTGTTCTTATTATTGAAAAGGGTGTCTTGGTCGGCTTGGTTGATCTTCGCCCAAGCTTTGTCATCGGCAGCAAATACGGTAAATGGTCCTTTGCCCTTCAATTCATTATCGAGGTCAAAAGCAATCTCCAGTCCGCTAAGCATTTTGTGAAAAGCACCCTTGGTTCTCAAGGTGTTCACGATATCCTGCGTATCGGCTGTCGACATTTTGCCAGACGTGGTGACGTCCTTGGCAAATCCGATAGAACAAGCCGATACCACGGCGATCGCTGATAAAGCCAAACTGGCGCCTATTTTTCTCTGGTTCATATACCCTCCACGAGTTGTCCAGGTCATTGAAAGGTCTATAGCAAAGTTTGTGGAAAGAGATGACGAAAAACTCTCAACTTGGGGAACGTTCAATATATGGACGGATGTTCTAGTCTCGGGACCAGGGCGTCTGTTAATCCGACGTTTCAAGCTTTAATCAAGTTTTACCGCCTAAAATGACCACATCAATTCGTTATTAAGTCACCGCCCCTCCTCCAATTCGCTAAGATTCTATTGTGACCTTCCTATCTAAACCTTTGAATCGCAAACGGCGACACGATCGTGTCGTTCTAAAAACGCTGGCCTCTCTGGCAGCTCTTCTGTCCATGCAGCCAGCAAGCGCATATTTCTACGCCTCTGAAAACGAGCCGCCCGAATTCAAGCACTGGCAAATCACCCAGAAGGAAGGCGCCGCCGCGTTCGAAGCCAACCAATTTGCCAAAGCAGAAAAAATTCTCAAAGCTGCGACCGAAGAAGCACGCGCCATCGGACCTGGCGACATCCGCATCGCTAAAAGTCCTGGCGATTTAGGAAGACTTCTGGCTGTCAGAGGGCGTTTCAAAGAAGCTCAACAATATCTGGAAGAAGAGTTTTATTTCAAAGATCGAGCCATTGGCGAAGATGTCGGCAAAATGGTTCTCGATATGGAAGAGTTGATCAGATTCTATTTGACATGCGGAACGGCTGAGAAAGCCAAACCGCTCACCAGTGATCTTTTAGACTTCGTTCAGGGCAAATTCAGAGAGCAAGAAGAACTAGAGGCCAAAGAAGCGCAGAAAAACGGCACGACATTGATCGGTTGGGCCGGTACCGCGGCACCTGCAGTTCAAGACCCGCTTCTGGACTGGGCTATCAGCTGCGATAAGCTTGGCGATCTTTATCGAGATCGAAACGATTTGGAGACTGCAGACAAATTGTATAAAACAGCTCTCGACGTCAAAGCCACTGTCCTTGGCAAGAAACATTTGTCGCTGGCAAACAGCTACGATAATCTCGGCGGTTTGTATTTGAAGAAGAACGATGCCAAAGAAGCAGAGTCATACTTCAGAGAGGCGCTGGACATCACGGAACGCGTCGCAGAGCCAGGAGATCCAACCATTTATCGTCGCATGGATCGGCTTGCCACGAGCCTCGTCGCACAAGGCAAAATTTCTGACGCCGAACGAATTTATCTACAGGCTATTCAAACCTGGCAAAAATGCGTGACCGGAAGCGTCGAACAACGCGCGCTGTTTTCCCTTGGTTGTCTCTACGCCGATCAACGAAGATTCAGCTCGGCAGCACCAGTGCTGCGCCGCGCCCTGAAGATTGCAGAACGCAATAACGGCGCACAATCCGTCGCGCTCGTTCCCTACTTGAAGAAGTATGGATACGTGCTCTATTACTGCGGCGCACGCGGTGAGAGTCAGAATCTGCAAGCCCGAGCGAATTTCATTTCACCGGTCGTGAAAGAGCTTCAAGCAAATGTCAAAGTGGGCAGCCTGACAAGTGCAGCGGCGACAATGGGTTCGCTCAAAGACGCACTGAAAACGACCAAACCAAGTTCTGCAAAGAAACAACTTTAGGTTCTTGATTTAAATAAGCCACTCGCGCCCAATAATCAGTTGACAAAGAACTGGACGCAATTTACGTCGAGCCAGTCTTGAAGCCTTGAATCATAGCCTGCGTACCTCGATCACTTCCGACTTTAGTCGCTGCCGCCTCGAATAATTTTCGCGCACCATCGGTTCCCGGCAAACTCAAATCGTTTTCACCAGAACTATTTTCTTGAACTAAACGCAAATCCTTAAGCATGTCCTTTATGCGAAACCCCGGTGCAAAGTCATCCTTGATGATTCGCGGTCCCAAGTTTTGCAGAGCCCACGAGCCACCAGCACCGGTGCCTAATACATTCGGCACCATGTTTTCATCCAAACCAAAACGTTTAGCAAGCAACAGAGCTTCAGTCACGGCGACCATGTTAACGGCACAGAGAATCTGATTGCAGAGCTTAAGCGCTTGTCCGCTACCGACCGGTCCGCAATACTGAACATTTTTCCCAACCGCATTAAGCACCGGCAGGGCTTCTTCAAAATCGGTCCTATTCCCGCCAACCATGATTGTCAGACTGCCATTGCGGGCGCCAACGTCACCACCGGTGACGGGTGCATCGAGAAATCGGATGCCACTGAAGGCGAGCTTTTCGCTAAACTGGATCGCAGCGTCAGGACCGATCGTCGCTGTATCTATAAGTAGAGTATTGGCGGATGCACTTTCGCACACACCGCCTGCACTGAAGAGAACATCATGCAAGTCATCCACATCGCTTACGCAAGTGAAGATGACGGCACAACCAGCAACCGCATCTTTTATAGTATCGTATTTGGTGCAGCCGGCCTCTACCGCCTGCTCTGTCGTCGGACGACCAGACGTTCGGTTCCATACATTAACGCCATGACCAGCCCTGGCGAGGTTAATTGCCATGGCAGAACCCATAATTCCCATACCTATATAAGCGATTTGCATGTCAGCTCCGGAGCGGTTATATCCGAAGCCATTATAGACAGATTCCCCGAATGCCCGACTAGTTGGCAAATCACCCCAAAAAAGAGCGGGGTCGTGCCCGAAATCACTGAATTTATTTGGTTTTTAGACACACTTTAGTCACAAGATGCTTGACATCGAACTCTCTTCCACTTAAACTCAATGCAACTTACTAAGTTCGTTACTTTTTTTCTCGCCAACATTCCAACCTTTCTGGTAGCGGAGATATTTTTACTATGCGTACCCTTACAAAATTCTTCTTAGCAACAGCTCTCATTCTCGGTGTCACAGTCGCACCAGCACAAGCGCAATCTTATGGAGATGCGTTCTCATCGCAAGCTACGATGGGCGAAGTCGGTGGAGGCAACAACTCCTTCAACAACACCGGTGCTCAGACCGAACAGATCCAAAACGGGACAGCCCCGATTCTTCAGGGCGCCACTAACGGCACAATCGGACCACAAGGCGGAGATGCCACGTCCATTATGGGCGTCAACACAGCCGGCACGGTCCGCGTCAACAACCTCGCCAACCTGGAAGCGTTGCTCAACATCATCGCCAACGGTATGGAAATCCTCGGCATCGCCTGGGGCGGACCTACGATGATCATGGGCTTCATGCACATGGCAGCTGGTTCGCAAGATGCGATGAAGAAAGTACTTTTCGGAGCAGCCGGTGTTACCGGTGGTCTCGCGACACCTGGTTGCATCAACTGGCTCGTAGCATCCGCTCGCGACGCCAACTTGTTCAGCTAATCACAGTTCATTGATCGGAAAGCAGTACAGATAGAGAAAAACCAAGTGCTAATCAAAGGGAAGGCCTCAAGCAGCCTTCCCTTTTTCTTTGGCGTGTTACAGAATTTTTTTGCTCATTACTCGCAGAAGAAAAGTTTTGGTTACCCCAAAACCGTTCTCGACATTTAGATTGGCAATTCACTGATCATATTCATCGTTTTCCGAAACAGAGAAACGATAAAGTTCGACGCCAGTGCGTATATTACGCACGGGTGCCAATCTTGTCACAAGTGAGTCACATTTTAAAAATAGCATTACTTTATTGAACCGCTCGCGCTGCACTCGCTTCTCGCAAAAGCGAATTATGGAGGAATCGATCTCATGACGAACAACGCCCCTATGCTTGAAGACAACTGCAGTCCAATAGACAGAGCTGCCGCTGTACTAACAAGCAAACTACATCAAGGTGACGGCGGTAGAGAAGCCCGAGACATCCTCGCCTTCGAAGCAAACACCATGGGACGATCGGATTTTAAAGCAATGGTCGAACAGGTTCGAACCAATGAAGCTTTGAGCGTCAATGACTTGATGCGCAACGGACAACACAACGAAGCGATTAACAGACTGAGAGAAGACGCAAACATTTTTGGTAACGGCGAAGATTTTGTTGAACTAGCTGGTCAGATCAGACAGATGAACAAGCGCACGCAAAGCCCGTCCCATCTCGAGTTCGAACCGATTTATCAAAACGGAGATCAATACGGTCGACCATCTGCAAACGAAATTAAAGTGAAGACCACATTCCAACGTCCAACCGGTGAACAATATGAATTAGAAGGTGTCGTAGCTCGCGTTGACAATCAACGTCCTCAGGATGCAGTTTTCGTGGCACCGCCGGTACGC
>CAZRMH010000446.1:0-6559 GCA_964600935.1 uncultured Candidatus Obscuribacterales bacterium | reverse complement strand
TCTGAGCTAACCGAACTAAGGCTTCATAAATTGAAGAGTCGCCGTGAGGGTGATACTTACCCATGACGTCACCGACGGCAGTCGCGGACTTCCGGTAACGAGCCGTGGGTTCTAGACCAGCTTCGTACATTGCATAAACGATGCGACGGTGAACTGGTTTAAGTCCATCTCTGACGTCCGGAATGGCGCGGCTGACAATAACCGACATGGCATAGTCAATGAACGACTTGCGCATCTCGTCTCTGAGTTCGACCTCTATAATGCGCTCTCCGCCGCTACCTGCTGATTGGGTCACGTTCGAAACTCCTTGTTGCGACCACTGCTAGCAATGACCGCATTTACCTCTAAATACATCAAAAACAAAGTATATCATTCCTGATGTATTTAGCTTGTGAAGCGCGTTTCAGCATAAACATCTTCCTTAAAAAAGTACTACTGAAAATCGACAACTTTGACAAGTGTCTTTCAGCGAAAACGTTGGTGTTCTGTTGCAAATTGTGCATTGGACCGGAACGGATATCGGTTTGTCCCGGTGGTTTTGCGTCAGTACACGGACCCATATCGGTGGAGTTTGCAAGAGAGCTCCTGCTCTTGCGATCGGAGCCGAATAGATTTGCAAATGAATCGGTTGCGAGTTTATTTAAGTCGTGGGTCCTTGCTGGTTCAGCTTGTTTGCTTACAATCGAACTAAACTCTAAACCGATATCGGTTTAGAGTTTTTTTCACATCGATGAATTCTCTTCAGTGGCTTGCCATGCTCAAGTTTGACTTAAATTTTCAACCGATATCGATTGAGAATTTGCACATGGTTTCGGGGGCGGCATAAAGATCGCTTTGATACCTAAACCGATATCGGTTCAGATTTCTCACGAACATGCAGCAATAACCGTTTAACAACGGTCACAACAAGGTCCTTCTTAAGTTATAGTCAGTCAACGTTAGGTTGGCCGATTGTCGAAATATCGGAAACCAGAGGAGGATTTGTGACAAGCTTGGAAGCAGAAGGTGGTCGTCTCAGAACAGAGAGATTGCGCAAACTCGAAGAGTTGAAAGCGCGCGGCGTTAAGCCATATCCGTATCGTTTTGAAAGAACCGACAAGGCCATCTCACTGCAGGAGAAATACAAGGACCTTGCCAATGATACTGAAACGCAGGATGTGGTGATGGTCTGCGGCAAGGTTTTGAACGAGCGTAATAGTTGGATGTTTGTCGATCTTTATGATGAGACCGGCAAGATTCAGTTGTTCTGTCACAAAGAAAGCCTTTCTCAAGAAAAATTGGATATGCGAAAGTTGCTCGACAAGGGCGACTATCTTGGTGTCACCGGAACCATCCGTCGCACCAAAGCTGGTGAGCTGTCGATCCGCGTAACTGATTACGAGGTTTTGTGCAAATCTTTGCAGCCATTACCGGATAGTTGGGATGGATTCACTGATGTCGAAGCGCGTTATCGCCATCGATACGTAGACATGATTATGAATCCTGAGGTTAGAGAGACACTGCGTAAACGCAGTGTCGTTGTTCGAACGATAAGAAATTTTTTGGATGAACGCGAGTTCTTAGAAATCGATACGCCGACGCTTCAAGTTGAGGCTGGTGGTGCTGACGCGCGCCCGTTCGTCACGCATCACAATACTCTCGATATCGACCTCTATCTTCGCATCGCAACAGAGTTGCACTTGAAGCGATTGATAATCGGTGGGTTTGAACGTGTTTATGAGATCGGTCGGATCTTCAGAAATGAGGGCATGAGCACTAGGCACAATCCCGAATTTACGATGCTTGAAATGTATTGTGCTTACGGTGACTACAACGATCTGATGGACTTCACGGAAGAGATGTTGCTTGAGTGTGCTAAAAACGTCGGCGGTGGCACCAAAGTTCCGTATCAGGGACATGAGCTGGATTTCTCACGACCGTTTCAACGCGTAAGAATGACTGACTCAATTAAGAAAGTAACGGGAGTTGATGTCGAAAGCATCTCTTCGTTTGAAGAAATGAAAAAGCTTGCCACCACCCTCGGTGTCGCACTTGACGGTCAAGAGTCGCGCGGCGAAATAATCAATTCTATATTTGAAGAGAAAGTTGAATCAACTCTGATTCAGCCGACTTTCATCATTGACTATCCTGTGGAAATATCTCCGCTGACTAAAGCGCATAGAACCAACCCTGGTGAGGTCGAACGTTTTGAACTTTTCGTTGCCGGGCGTGAACTCGCAAATGGCTACAGCGAACTCACTGATCCATTGGATCAGCGCGCTCGCCTGGAAGATCAGGCACGAAAGAAGGCTGCTGGAAATGAAGAAGCGATGCCTCTCGATCTCGATTTTATACTGGCAATGGAATACGGTATGCCACCGACGATGGGCATTGGCATCGGCATCGATCGGTTGGTGATGTTCTTGACAGATTCAGCATCTATTCGAGACGTGATTGCATTTCCGACTATGAAACCGCTGAGCGAGCCAAGCAGGACAGAAGCGGTGGCGAAATAGAGCTTAAATTCGAGTGGATTTCGGTTTCGGTCCCGTGTCAAATTTATGGCTGAGAAACCTGAACCGATATCGGTTTAGATTCCGCCGCAAATTTGTCCGAGCAAACTAAACCGTCATCGGTTTAGATTTCAGGTCAACTTGAAGTGCGAGAAACTGAACTGATATCGGTTTAGATTCCAACGCAAACTTGTGCGAGAAAACTAAACCGTCATCGGTTTAGATTTCAGGTCAACTTCAAGTGCGAGAAACTGAACTGATATCGGTTTAGATTCCACCGCAAACTTGTGCGAGAAAACTAAACCGTCATCGGTTTAGATTTCAGGTCAACTTCAAGTGCGCGAAACCGGAACCCCGATATCGGTTTAGATTTCCCATCAAACCGATGAGAAACTGAACCGACATCGGTTTGACGATGTTCTTCGACCGAGTTTAATCCTTGATTTCTTCCCGCCTGCTACATTGATAACAGTGGCTAACCGAGGCGCTCCTAATGTCAATGGTTCGAATCTACCTGTACGCTATCGGACAGAAAATCATCATTCCTGAGTTGGTTGAAACAGAGGACGGATTTTTTGTCGAAGTCGAACCCGTCAGGATATTTCCCGTGCAAGATATTAACGGCTGGAAGTCTGTAATCTACAGGGTTCTCAGTGAGGGGAACATCGTTGTCCCAACGCCAGAACAAAGCGTGGAGCCCGGCTCCCCTATTCTTGAGGCACTTGGTTTGAAACGGTGGGACGATTTTGAACGTCAAGCCGTCTTGTACACGGTTCATGCCGGTTGTCGATATATTTCGGTTTATGCAACTGGCAAAAATGCCGAGAAGCGATGGACTAACGAAGGTAAGGAACGAACGTTCGCATCCCAAGCTCCTTTAGAGATCGTAGTAGAGGAAGTTGTTCTCGACATCATCAAGGAGCCGGAAGCAGTGCCCAAACCGATGTTGCTCCTGGGCGGCTGAGCCGTTACGGCGAAGAAATTTTCCCATCCGCGATTGATGAGGAACCTCGGCGTCTGCCGGTTTGCGCTCGACTATTGCCTTTCGACACGCGACATGTGGTTCTGGTTCTTCTAACGTTATCGTTTTAATTACGCTCTGCTGCTGTGATTTTATCCAGTTCCGGCTGATACTCGGATGCTGTGCGCCATTCATTTCCAGGATTATTTTTGACAATCGAAATTGCCCGATTTACAGCGGTTTTGGCCGCCTGATATTGTTTCTTCTTTGCCAAGACTTGTCCCAAAGCCCAGTATCCATCGGCTATACGGTAATTTCGCCTGTCTCCGATGGACGACAGTCGATTGATTCCCCGGACTGCCGCTTGTTCGGCTTCATCTAAGTCCTGGTTTTGAGCAACCAGAATTTTTGCTTCCATCACATCGATTCGTCCGGCGGTCCACTCGCCGTCCGGTTGTCCGAGGGCGTATGGTTTTGCCATTTCAATAAACTCTCTGGCTTTGGTCAAATTATTTTGCAGCAGTTCAACCGACGCCAAATTATGCAGTACTAAAGCCGATTGCCCAGCATCTACAAACTCGCCGGGCTTGGCTTTTTTCAGGCGGGCGTGAATTCGTTGCAGAGAAGGTTCGATTCGGTCGAACCAATGCTCGGCTTCTTTGGCTAGCCAATAGTCCGTGCAAACGTCGAGAGCGGAGTTAGCTATTGCGATTCTGTCCAGGTCGGGAGCATGTCGATTTTCAGCCATCGACAAGGCGTTGTTGAAACGTTCAAAAATCTCCTTGATTTCAAACCTGTCGGCTCTAGCGATCTGAGCGCGTATAAGTTGCACCGTATATGGTGCGCGGCGGCTTCGCTCGTCACCCTCCACCTGTGCTACTGTCGCGATTTTGTCTCGCTCTTTGAGCCAATACTCAAGTTGTGGCTGGTCTTTTGTTTTTCTGGCTAGTTGAATTAATTGCTTTATGCCGTCTAATACAAGGCGCGTATTCATTTTGGGCTGCGACTGTTGATACGTCACCCATGATTTCATAAGTTCAGCAGCGTCGCCTGGTTTTCCGGATTTCTCGTATGCATCGAACAAAAGATTTGTCGAATCAATCAGAGCGCTCTGTTTGCCGGCAATGATTGTTGCGCGTTCTGAAAGCAATAAACGACGGGCTTCTTTCAGTGGGGCGATTGCATTTTGCGGTTGCGGATTGCTTTGAACTAGCAGAAGTTCGCCGAGTTCCTCGTTCAACTTGGCTTTCACCCACTTTGGTGAATCTAGCAGATTGGCTAGATGCAAGCCGCGGCGATACTTTCTTTGCGCATCTGAGTAATTTTTTTCGTTTTCCTGTGCTCCACCTGCGTAATAACAAATCAATGGTGCTGACCATGCCGCGCCTGCGACTGATTGCGGATTGGCTTTGACGGAATGTTCTATTGAATCAAGAAATTCAGAGACGGTCGAGCCGAATAGTTCGAGAATTTCTCGGTAGGATTCTTGATAGTAAAGATGATCGAAAAAAAATACGGCTATAGCGCAGCGGTCTGCAACATTCGTGTTGCGTGCATCTGATTCCTTTAGAATTGACTTGAATAACTCGGTCGAGTATTCGTTCATATGCCTGCGACCTGCGTAAGCCGCCAGCATCAGCTTGGACGATGACGTCGAATTGAACGTTCTCGCCAGTCCGTGCAGCGAACCTCCAGGCAGCATTGCCGGGTATGCAAGAATCGAGGCTAGTACCGCCAGCGATACCAGGAGAGGTAAGGCTGCAGCAGGCATTCGGAACGAGCCCAGCTTGATTGATTTGCTGTAAGTGGAGTTTTCGCAAGCCTTTTCTAGCTGTTTACGCAGTTCGTGCATGCTTTGGAAGCGTCGATTCGGATCTTTCTCGAGGCAAGTAGTCACCAGTTCCTGTAACTCATCCGGAATGTTCGCCCGTTCCATTGGTGGCGGTATACTTTCCAGTTGTTTATTCATAATCGTCATTATGTTCGCGCCCTTGAACGCTTGCTTTCCGCTAAGAGCCTCATACATAACGCAACCCAGGGCGTAAATGTCTGAGCGTTGATCGACGTGGCTGCCGTGGCATTGCTCAGGACTCATGTAGGCCGGGCTGCCGAAAACTTCGCCGGTGCGTGTCAGCATCTGAAATTCGCCGCCCATGTCTTCAATCTTTGCTACGCCGAAGTCGACAATTTTGGTAATCTCGCCACCGCGTGGATCGGAGCTGACCAGAATGTTCGATGGTTTCAAGTCGCGATGGATAACGCCGTGTTCATGCGCATACGCGAGGGCGTCCGTGGCTTCGATAAAGACAGCAAAGAATTTTGAAAGAGGTAAAGCGCCTTGTTCTTTGACAATCTCAAGTAAACTTTTTCCAGATAGAAACTCCATGACCAGATAAGGTTGACCTTTGTCGGTCACGCCGCAGTCGTAGACGGAGACCAGGTTCGGATGTGAAAGTGCCGCGCATGCACGAGATTCTTGCTCGAAGCGAGCCATTGCGCTAGAGTCATTCAAAAGCTCCGTTCTCAGCACCTTGATGGCCATCTGTTTGTGTAAAACTACGTGCTCTGCGCGATAAACAGTACCCATACCCCCGACGCCGATTTTTTCAAGGATGCGATAACGCCCTTCGATATCACCGGCGGTGAGTGTGCTGCAAGCTTGCATCTGAGCAAGCGCTTCTTCCATGTTAACTTTGACTGTTGCGCACTGGCATCGAGCGATTGTCTTCTTGCAAGAAGGGCAATTCTGCTCGTTGCTATCAGGTGAAGTCATTACAAATAGTGAATGCCGACTTGAGCTAGTTTGCGAAGTTCGTTGGCGATTTCTTCGAAATTTTCAAAACCATCGTCGACGTCGAGTTCGTTGTTTTTGTTATAACGCAACCGCACTGCTTTGAGCAGCAAATTATCAACCTGTCCCGGAAGACCCTCTCGAACGCGGCTTGGTTTCTCAGTTTTCATGATCGAGGTGAAGTTGAAATTGCCAAGCGCCTCCTCTTCACGGACGATATCTTCAAGGCGGTCGGAAACTTTTTCACTCGAGAAATCGCCTGAATAAGCGACGCCGTCGAGCAACGGTTTACGCATGGCTGCTTCCCACATGATC
>CAZRMH010000445.1:0-6563 GCA_964600935.1 uncultured Candidatus Obscuribacterales bacterium | reverse complement strand
CAAGGTTCTTCTCAGTCGGGTTCGGGAGGAACACCTTCGCCAGGTTCTTCGCCGTCACCAGGTTCGGGACGCCCAGCGTCACAAGGTTCTTCTCAGTCGGGTTCGGGAGGAACACCTTCGCCAGGTTCTTCGCCGTTACCGGGTTCGGGACGCCCAGCACAGACTTCCACTCCTGGCGGATTGCCAGCCCATCAGCAATCGGGTTCGTCGGTGTCGGCACCTCGCCTCGGGCTTCCCCCGGAATCCCCTTTGCCTGCCGGTCATTCGCCATCATCGAGCAAACCTACTCAGATTGGCGGAGCGCCGAAACCCTCAGGACAAGCCTCTTTAACATCGCAATCGGCACAAAGTTCGTTCGGCGCGCCACCAGCGGCTCCATCTCAATCAGCACCAAGTCCGGTTGTAACTCCACCCGCAGCGCGATCGCAACCTGCACCCAGTTCGTTTGGAGTTCCGCCAGCAGCGCCATCACCTCAATCGGCACAGGCTTCACGGACCGTCCCAGCGCCAGAGTCGCTTTCGCCGACTGCACCGCCAGCGTTTCCAGCGCAACCCGGAACACCGTTGACATTTGCGTCGCCGGAACTCGACGATGAGCATGAAGCATCCGAATTGGAATCCCCATTCGCGCCGCCCAAGCCGTTTGCTCCCCAAAGTGGTGCCGTTGTCCCACAGCAAGCTTTCGCACCACCGCCGGCATCAGCCCCGTTAAACCAAGTTTCAGACATGGATTCGGACCAGTCGCTCGAAGAAATGATTCTCCGAGCCCAACCGAAAGAAGCGCCGTTTGGTTCGTCAAATGAGGGCAGCGCCAGACATAGAACCATTCGTCGAGCTGACTTTACGCGACCGCGAATGCCGCAGTTGCAGGAATCTTCGCGACACATCACGCAGGAAACTCCTTTGCCGAAGACCAAACGCGGGTTCGTGCAAAGGTTCAAAGACTTCTTCAGGCAGTTGAGTAGTGCTCTAAAGACTCTCTTCAAAGACTAAAAAGACCTTGAACACTAGGTTTCGGGCAAGTGTGCTCGGGGTCGCATTTCTTCTGGCAGAACTTTTAATAATTAAATTGGTGATTTGATTGAACTTTTTGAACGGATATTTCGTTTAACAAGATAGAGGGGTCTTTCCACATTTTCATTGAGGTCAGAGGCATGATCAAAAAAATCTTGCTGAGCATGCTTGTTCTCACTTCCTTTACGAGTGTGCCTGGTCGCGTCGACGCTAAGTCGATGGCGCACTCGCGAATGATTGAAGGTTCGGTAGCCAAAGAAAATATCGATCGAGTAAATAGTGATATCCGATGGAACACTTCGCTCTATCAGGCTCTCGAGCAGGCGCGTCGAGAGAACAAAATGGTGTTGTGGGTGCAAATGATTGGTCAGATGTCCGGCTCCACTTGAAGCGCCGCGAATAGCTTGAGAGCCGTGTCGCTCTCGCAGGAACCAGCTTTTTCAGTTTTGAGCAATGAACTAGTTTGCGGCTATAGAGATATTTCCAGGGAGAGTTATGCCGGTTTTTCCGGAAAGCATGATGTCGATGGGAATGCGGTCGCCACTACTAATGGTGCCGGACCGCATAACTTACAAACTTTCTTATTATCGTCTGATGGTACTGTATTGCACTGCCTGCCGGGTTACTGGAATTCCAATGACCTCGTCCACGAAATAGAATTTGCCGGACGACTTGATGATTTGTGGCGTTCTCCAAGCTACAGCCTATCGCAAAAGAAACAGATGTATCGTGATATGCAGTTGCGTCACGTCAGCGAACATTCACCGCAGACGGTATCACGAAGTCGTATGCAGGGTTTTGACATGAAGTACGAAGCGAAAAATCGTCCTTATGCATCGGATGCGATTCTCAATCCTCAAGTGGCTGTGCAACTTGCTTCTATGGAGAAAGGGCAGAAACCGCCGTTTGGTGTGAAGGATGCCTTTAAAACTACCGATCGCTTGATGCATGAACGCATGTCGATGCGTCCGTTTATTCCGTTCACGCAGTTCGATGTTGCTTCTTATGTGGATTATGGTCGTCCAAAGTATGATAAAAACGAGAACTTTCGCGATCCGAAAACCGGCAAGCTAGCCGATGAACGTGGCGCGAAGAGCCAAGAAATGCTTGGTCAGGTCCCGGAGAGACCCGTGCGTAGTGGACGAAACCGCATGGGGAAACGCCTGATGCAGCGCGGAGTGACTAGTTATGTTCGAAAAGGTGTTCAAAACGTCTTGTGGGGGCAAAACTAGAACCAGAAAGTAAAGTTCACTATCGAACTTGTTCCAAATCCTGTTTTTCGGTCTGCTCTTCTTTTTCTTTTTTCTTCTCATCGTTGTCGGTACGATGAGCCATCCAAGTACCTTTTACTTCGATTGGGTGATTGGGTGCATCTATGACCCATCGACCGGTTATCGTTTTACCGTCACCACTCATGGTGCCCGTGTATTTGATAGGTGACATGCCCGGGGTGTAATATGTTTTTGTAAATGAAACGTTTGGATATGCGAAAGAGCCGTTCAAAACTGCCTCTCCGAGCATCGATTCGTCGCGGATATTTCCCTTGAGGATGCCTTCACTCTCGACGAAAATCGCGTCGAAATTACTGCCCTCATCGGGATTCTTTGAGTAGGTATAGTGTCCGCGCCAGTTGCCGGTGATACCGTGTTTGTCTTGAGCCATTAACGCTACTCCTGCGTGGTGACTGCTTTCTTGCTTTGGGCGATGTTGAAGTATTTTGCTTCCGGGTGGTGAACTACAATAGCTGACGTACTCTGTTCGGGAACGAGTTGGAACTCTTCGGTGAGAATGATTCCGACTCTTTCCGGTTGGAGAAGTTCGAAGAGCTGTTCCTGATCTTCCAGATTCGGGCAGGCTGGATATCCGAAACTATATCGCGTTCCTCTATAACCTTGCTGAAAAAGTTGGTTGCGATTAGCCGCGTCATCGGCTGCGTAGCCTAACTCTGCGCGAACACGCTTGTGAATAACCTCTGCCAGTCCCTCGGCGGATTCTACTGAGAGACCGTGGAAGTACAAGTAGTCAGCGTACCGATTGTTTTTAAACAATTCCTGCGCATACTCGCTGGCCTGCGCTCCCATCGTCACCACCTGTAGTGCTACAACATCCATGCCTTCAGCGGTTGATGCGAAGAAGTCTGAAATGCATAAATGCTTGCCGTGTCCTTGTCTCGGGAACCGGAAGCGTAGCCATTCCGTTTTTTTATCCTCGTGATAAACAATCAAATCATTGCCAGATGACTGACAATTGAAGTAACCATAAACCGCTCTTGGGATGAGCAATTTTTGCTCGATGCAACGTTCCTTCAGTTCCTTATAAACTGGTAGGAATTTTTGGTTGATCATCTCGTCGTATTCAGACTTTGGCATATTTCCTTGACGAATGCGCCATTGTCCTTTGAATAAAACGTTTTGGTTGATATATTCGAAGACTTCGTTTAGTGGAACATCATCAACGATTTTCGACCCGATAAACGGCGGTTTGGGAATATCGATGTTTCTAGCAACGTCGGAGCGAATATTTGAGCTGCCATTATCAGTGGTGTCAACGTGCGCTGCCGGGGTTCTTGAAACACGTTGGCAGCTAGCCACTTTCAAAGGTGGGGCGGTCTCGGGAGGGTCCGGTGGTGCTGCCGCCGCTGCCAGCTCGCGTACGTCCGCCTCCGATGTGATTTCCCGATCTTCGTCGGGGTCTACATCCGGATTGTTGTTTTCTGAATCGCCGTGCTCTCCGGCCGGAGCTGTGCCGTGGATAGCCGCTAATAAGCCGTCTTCCGACAAATTTGCGAGATCTTCTCTACCGGACTTTTTAGCAGCCAGAGCTTCCATGATTTTGAGATCGTCAAAGGCATCAGAGCCGTAAAATGTCATTCCTTTGTATGTATTTCTGCAATCGTCTTCAACGTATCTGCGCGTTAGAGCCGCGCCTCCCAGAATAACTGGAACGCTAATGCCACGCTGGTTTAATACGTCCAGATTGTCTTTCATAATCACGGTAGATTTTACGAGCAGTCCGCTCATTCCAATGCAGTCCGCATTGTTTTCCAGAGCTGAAGAAATTATGTTTTCGATCGGCTGTTTAATTCCAAGGTTGATAACCTTATAGCCGTTGTTCGTTAAGATAATGTCTACCAGGTTTTTTCCGATATCGTGAACATCGCCTTTAACAGTGGCGAGAACCATCGTTCCTCGTTGTGAGCCTTCCGACTTTTCCATCCGCGGTTCCAAAAATGCGACAGCTGCTTTCATTGTCTCTGCGGATTGAAGAACGAATGGCAGCTGCATTTTTCCTGCCCCGAAAAGATCGCCGACGACTTTCATGCCATCTAGAAGCAAATCGTTGATGATCGCCAGGGGCGAATACTTCTCGAGTGCTTTTTCCAGGTCTTTCTCCAACCCTACCCGGTTTCCATCGATGATTCGGATTTTGAGAACTTCTTCGATGTCTTTCGCTACTGCTTTTTCGACGGTATCGCCAGCGGTGGCGTTCTTCTCTTTGTAGTAGTCGAGCATCGCGAACAGTGGATCGTATGAGTCGGTTCTTTCGTCAAAGATTAGCTTGCGATGGTACTCACGTTCGTCTTCTTCAATTTTATAGAGCGGCAATATTTTTTGAGCATTGACAATTGCTAGATCGAGTCCGTATTCAACGGCATAGTGAAGGAATACGGAGTTTAGCGTCTGCCGAATATGAGGATCGAAGCCGAACGAAATGTTGCTTACGCCGAGAACAGTTTTAACTCCCGGCAACTGTTCTTTGATCATTTTGATCGCTTTAAGAGTTTCAAGTCCAAGTTTTCGATCGTCTTCGTTACCGGTAGACAACGTAAATGTCAGCGCATCGAAAATCAAATCGGTGGCCGGAAGACCGCCCTCAGCGGCAAGATCGTGAATGCGTTTGGCGATCTCGACTTTTTTTTCTGCGTCTTTCGCCATGCCGTTTTCGTCAATTGTAAGTGCGATCGTCGCGGCACCGAATCTGGTGATCAACGCCACCTTCTTCATCATGCTCTCGACTCCATCTTCGAGATTTATTGAATTGACGATCGGTTTTCCTGAAATAAACTCCAGCGCGGCCGCAAGCACCGGATACTCTGTCGTATCAACAACGATCGGAATTTGTAGTTCCGTGTTCAATCGTTTGATAAACGTAGTCATGTCGCGTTTTTCATCGCGTCCGACGTAAGCCGTACAAACGTCGAGGACATGCGCGCCTTCGCGTTCTTGGTCGCGTGCCATTGCGACCATGCCATCCCAATCTTCTTTTTCGAGAAGACGTTTAAACTTGCGGCTACCGTTGGTATTCGTTCTTTCACCGATGATCAGCGGTGGTTGATCGATACTGAGCGGAACACTAGTGTAAATACTGGCTGCTGCTGCGGTAAAGAGCGGTTCGCGTTTTTTCGGTGAGCGATTGCCGATTATTTCGACTACTTTAGCCAAGTGTGCCGGCGTCGTTCCACAACAGCCACCGATAATGTTTACTCCGTCGTCCGCAACGAAGTGTCTAAGAGCGGTTGCCAGTTCGTCTGGTGTGAGCTTATAGACCGTTTCACCGTTTATATTTTCTGGCAGCCCGGCGTTGGGCAAAACCGAAATGTACTTGTCTGTGTTGTTACACAGATAGCGAACAGGATCCAACATTTCACTCGGACCGGTGGCACAGTTGATTCCGATGATGTCGACGGGAAAGGACGCTAGTGTGGTCAATGCGCAACTGATATCGGAGCCGACCAACATGGTGCCGAGTGGTGGCGCCTCGATAGTGACCTGCGTAATAATCGGTATCCGGCGTCCAATTTTTTTGAAATAGTCGATCATCGCTATTACAGCCGCTTTTGCCTGCAGCAAGTCTTGACCGGTTTCGAATTGTAGAACGTCGACGCCACCATCTACGAGACCACGAACTTGTTCGTAATAGGCATCTTTCATATCTGAGAATGTGATGTGCCCCAGCGAAGGCAGCTTCGTGGTCGGACCGATCGAACCTGATACGAATCTCGGCTGATCCTTGGAATATGACGATGCGACATCGCGCGCTAATTCCGCCGCTTTTTTGTTTAACTCATAAGTGCGGTCTGCTAAACCGAACTCAGCAAGAACAATAGGCGTGCCACCGAAAGTGTCTGTTTCCACGACATCGCAACCGACTTTGTAGAATGATTCGTGAATTTCTCTGATTACGTCAGGACGACTTTCCACTAGTATCTCGGGACAATTTTCGTAGCCGGCGTAATCATCGAGACTGAGGTCGTAAGTATGAATCGATGTTCCCATCGCTCCATCGAAGATGAGGACCTTTTCTTTGAGACGTTCTAGAAAATTGCTTTTTGTCATTCCGGTGCCAGCCGATATCGTGTTCCCTGAGATCATGGTCCGAGAGCGTTCTGGCGCGGAGCCGCACGCTCATATTTAGGATACGGTGATCGTTCCCAGTTGTCACGGTTTAGTAAACTAATAAGATCGTTTTGATATGCTCAATAGACATGCCATCACCAGGGTTATGCACCGCCAGTGATGGCAACCTATCTCTCAAGCTGAATAAATGGT
>CAZRMH010000444.1:0-6600 GCA_964600935.1 uncultured Candidatus Obscuribacterales bacterium | reverse complement strand
CATGTCGCTCGCGGAGATGTGGTACGTGAACCGATCATGGTGACCAGTTTTGTTGCCGTTGACGAAACACTCTTCCATCAATTCGCGAGCGGCGCACTCGGGCAGGCTCTCGAGCTGAACGTTGAGGAAGCCACCGGGGAAGCTCTTCTTGCCTTTGAACGGTTCTGCGCCACGCTCCATTGTCAGCACGAGTGGGTCTTCCTCATCGATATCGGCGAAGACCGCGATCGTTGTCGTCGAGTCGGCCTTCGGGAAACGGTACGACATCAGGTGATCGCCCGTAACCAGCATCTTCACCGAACCGGTGGCGAGCATCTGAACGGCCTGCTCATTGAGGTGAGCGAGCGTCTCGAGAAGACCACCGAGGTCCTTGAGCGCGTCAACGACGATGGCAACGTCATGACCGTGGTTCTTCAACGTGGCGACCGCAGAGGTAAGCTGTTCGGCACTGGGGGAGCCGGCGAGCAGGATGATCGAGTCACGCCCGAGCTGGTAGATCGGCCATTCCACATCACAGGCGACCGAGTCTTTCGTCGGTGCGCGCAGCGAGCCTTCGTTGCGGATGGGCAGACGGAGACTGGTAGCAAGAGCCTTGAGAGTCGCTTCACGTTCCTGCCACTTGGCGCCCTGGTGTACACCACTGGCGGTATCAACAGCAGCCTGAGTCGCGGCGGTATCAGTGACGGCAGAGGCGTTGACAGCGGCAGCCTGAGCGACGACAGCGCTGGAAGCGCCAGAAAAGACGAGGAGTTCGAAAGATCGTTTCATTGTGTTTGGTTTCCTTGGCAGAATTTCTGTTCCGCGGCACTCACTGTGAGCGGCGCGCGGAGGTTGACCCGGATGGTCGACAATCCACTGTCCACTGCAAGCCTGTTCCATTATCCCTTCTTGGCGGAGGGAAGAACACCGGAGGCGAGCATCTGGTTCGAAGTGGAAACTTTGTGTACGTAACCTCACGTCACAAGAAAAAAAACTGACGACGAAGTCTATTAGCTATTGAGATCTGATGACAAGCGCAGTTACCTGAAATGATTAACACCTGGAGCTTCACAGACAAAGAAATGGCGCCCAGGCCGAACAACTTCTCACTAGCGTACCTCGCGCGACTACACCTGATGTTGATTAGCAGTCGCTAAGCCACTGCCCATGCGCGTTGCCAAGAATCAAGCATCGAACAGGAACGACTTTACGACATTCACAAGCACTCGACAACCAGGTTGTCAATCAAACAAGACCCTCAAGTCTAGACAGTTTCACTTTCAAAAATTTCAGACCGCGATAATTGTCAAGACAACCGATCACCAGCAAGCCGTTTTGAAAACCCAAAAGACACAGAGCCAGAGCCATTCACCGCATTTCCAAGAGAAGCAAATTCGAAACGGATAGTTGCTGTCGAGTAAATTCAATCGCGACTAGTCAAGAGATTCACGTTCATATTAGCCCGCCAACATCCAAAATCAGCAAAAACAAATCACGCGAGCAAGGTCTGCGCAATTAGAGCGTCCGGGTTGTTCCGGTCAGCCGCTCATACTGCTTTCGGTCTTTGCCTGCCATATCGAAGCGACCGACACGCTCATAAGCTTCTGATCGGTGAAGATACGCATTCACAAGCTCAGGCTCAATCTCAATTGCTTTTGAGAAATCATCGATTGCCTTCTGATGCCGGCCCATTTCTCCGTTAGCCAAACCGCGCATGAAGAAAGCATCGGCACGATCAGGAACCATGTTTATCAAAATAGTCAAATCAGCGATGGCGCGACCGGTTCCACCCGTCTGAAAATGTGCCTGTGCTCGCAGGTAATAAATTTCAGTAATTGTCGGTTCCAAATCAACAGCCTTATTCAAGTCAACGACAGCGTCTTCAAATCTTCCAAGAGCGAGAAATGAAGTTCCACGACCAATGTAACCAACTGCAAAACTCGGATCGAGCGCCAGCACCTGGTCGTATTTCTCAACAGCCGCTGCATGATTGCCTTCCGAGATCAATTCAACCGCTTCGTTGAAAATAGTCTCCACATCAACAGAACCCGAAATACCGTGAGATTCACTCAGCGCCGTCTTCTCGATTTGATTGAGACGATCCTGCAAATCTGTGACGGACTTTATCCAGCTGCTGGCAGCCTCCGTTCCATCCCATAAATCGCGAAGTTCAGAGCTCGCCAATACTCTGACAATCACTGAGCTAGCCTTGATAACGAGCTGATCGCTAGCACGATAACGTTGCGCTTTGATCCATAGAACCGCCTCTTCAGGCAGATCTTTAGCAGGAACTCCACGTGAGGCACACACCATTTCGGAAGCCGCAATCGCTCTTTCGGCGTCACCGGAATCGATGAAATTATCGGAGTTATCTACGGTCTCGATGGCGAGCGTGATGCCCTCTCCAGTTTTCGCGATACCAAGCTCCCTGAGCCACTCCTGCGCGCCTTCATTACCAAAACTGCTTGTATCCCATTCCATCGTCATACTCACGAGAAAAGTTCCAAAACGATGCAATAGTGTATCACTTCTAAAAATGCTATCGTATTAACCAGACGATGATTCTTGACCGAACGAGCTCGAAAAACAAACCGCGCGGCGGTTGGATGAAACACGGCACAGCGGTTGCTGCGCTGTCTTCAACCTACCGCCCAGACAGGCCTGGTTTGGTGCAGACGTCCACAAGCAAACGCCTCCTAGCGCTTGCGCTGTTGGTCTCAGCGAGCTTGAGTTCCGCATGGATCGTTCAGCCCGGATTGGATTACCGCAACCTCACCGGATGGACATCGCATGGGTCGATTAGAAAATCGGAATTGATTTTGCAACAAGATTCTCACCCCTCGTTCGGAAATGGCGCCGCCCTTGCCGCAACACCCACACTACCTCCAGGTGTATCAACGAAAAATCCAGTGAAATACCGGGTTAGAATGCGTACTAAAGTCGTCGTGCCAACCAAAGTCTTAAACTGCCAACAGATTAGAGTCTGGCACGCACTCCCCACAACCCGCCTGTGGAGCCGTGTTACACGAGTGCCGGGAGTTGTTTCGCTGAGCTACTTGCCGAAAACCGGAAGGATGGAATTCGAGGATGATCGGCTCTCCGCCCATGTTTACTTCGAAGAGAATGCTGCGTTCAAACCAGGACAAATTCGATACTATCAATCCGACTACGAGGTTTTTTCATGCGATCGAAAGTTTGAAATCGGCAGCAGAGCAGTCACCTGGCGGATGTACACGGCAAAGGATTTCAACGGAATCGAACCATTAAGAACAGTAGACCCTGACATTTCCGCGCTCGCCGATCAACTGAAAGGGCGCCACAACCCGGTTGATTTCGTTATCGAGTCGTGTAAATGGATTCGAGCAAACATCAAATACGACGCGAGCGTCACCTATCAAGCAGATGACGGTCCCTCGATCATGAGAAACAAGCGTGGTCACTGCGGACACCAGCAAACCGTCTTGAAACAGCTTTGTGCGCGCGCCGGCATCCCCTACAAAGGCGTTCTCGGACTCGACCTGTACTCTGCCAACGGCATTGGTGAACTTTCCGCACTGCGAGGTGATTACGCCAATGCGCACACCTGGTCGCAAGTGTACTTTCCTGGAATCGGCTGGATCGAAGTTGATACCGTAGAGGGTGCCAAATGTTTTGAAATCGACAAACGGTTTATTCAAAACAATACGGCGTTCGAGAATTATGCAGTCTGGGTACAGGAAAACGACGAAACTAGAGAAGCTGAGTGGCAATTCGTTAACGGCCGATTTGTCTGCGATTACGGCATCGAAAATCTGATCACTTTCTCTCAGACACCGGGCTAGAATCTTACTAAACGCAGCTCTCCCGACACTTACTAAAATCCGTAGTATGATTTTCAAAAGCACAAAACAATCCGGATGACCGGTTGTTTTGCGCACGCTGCGACCATCAACCTTACCAGGGACACGACCGGTACTGACTGCTCCAGGATACTGCGAAGTCTCGGGTCACGGAGAGGTCCAGCGTTCGCATCAGCCGATTCTGCTTCCAGACCTGTACCGCCTCCTTTATCCGCTCGCTGGCAGCAACCTTGTTAACATCCAGCCATTCATCGACCAGGCGGCGACCGGCTTGTTCCGTTTCCTCGTAATGGTCGTACTGCACCAGGGACGGTACCATCCCAAAATCGTACATTTCGTTCTTCCTCAACACGACAACAAAACTTGGCGGAATACAACCGTCTGGATAGAACGCCATCTCGACCGCGCGGAAGTACTGGAATGGCGCACTCGATGAAGCAATCGGCGCGAACATCGCACAGGTTTGCGAGGGCGCCGGTCCTTCGTAGTTAGCCTCGAGCCAGGGTCCCAGCACCAGCTCACCGTCATGCCGCAGAACTCGGTAAATTTCTCCGAACGCTTGAGCAAGTTTAGCTCGTCCGCCGCTGAACAATGGGTCGTGACAGCAAGCGACGACCAAGTCCTGACTGCCGTCCGGCAGATCCAGCCCGTATGTGTTTCCCACCCTCGCCGTCGCTCGGCGAATGCCTTGATGGGCGAACAACTGATTGAGCTTCGCCACACACGAAGGACTGTAGTCGATGCCGAGATACTGCCGCACACGGTGCTGCATCGTGCTGGCGACGATCGTCGTAGCGTGGGGGCCGACTTCCAGCACGTCCAGATCGCGGCACCCTCTATAGCGCTGGTTCAAAACCGGAATCAGAGCGCCTTCCAGCAGGTCGTGATCGCATTGAAAGTCCAGTCCGACCGACAACATCGACTCGGCGAACCGCGCTTCAATCTCCGGATCAATCGTCAACAACTGGCGTGGAACCGGCATACTCATAAGTCACAGGGGGTTGTGAGGAAAAAGCAGCCAGTCTGGCTGCCCGGTTTAGGCAATTAGCCAGCCAACGACTGGCACCGCCATTGGTGCCAGTCGTCGCTGGTAGCTGGTCAGCAGACCTTGGACGCTGTGAGTCCTGCTCAGGCGTGGAAGTCGGTGCCGGTCAGGTCGGCGAGCGAGTGGGCGGAAGCTTTATCCGGGCGACAGATCGCCTGAGCTAACCGCTCGTGCGTCTTCTGGTCCGCTCGCACCAGCATCTCGGCCGATTTTGCCGCCTTCTCGGCGCCGTCCAGCAGGACTTCTGCAGCCGACATGAAGGCATCGTAGACGATGCGGCAGCTCAGACCTTCTGAACCGGAGTAGCCGGATACAAATTCGTCGAACACCAGGGCGTCGCGCTCAGGGTTTATGACGGGCGGCTGATCACCGCGGCCCTTCCGCATGCTGTACAGCGCGGTCGCCACGTTGGAGATCACGACGCCGATCTGCAGCCGGGCTTTGAACATGGCACCGCGGGTCGCGACCGGGGCCTGGTCCGGCAAGCGGCATTCCTGGCGCAGCGAGTCAGCCAGGGCGAGGAGCGCGGAAGCCTTGTCGAGAATCGCGAAGAATCGGGTCTGTTCCAGGAGAGTCATGTTAGCCTCACGAAAAGGGTGGAAGGTCAGAAAGTCGGTACCGTGCCAAAGTGGAGCGGCAACGACTGCACCACCGGTGACACCATGTCATCAGCAGCGACTGTTCAACTCAACGTTTTTCAGGCAAGCCGTCAGAACTCTCGCTTGTGATTTTGAACAGCGCCAAACACAATCCGCTCGACCGAGGGATGCATTGGGCTTTGGTTAAATTCGAAAGTTTGACGGAGTTTTGGTTTAGGTTGCCTGAAGAACTAAGAGAGCTGATAAGTCGAGACTAAGGAAGAGTTCACGCGAGATCAAGCATTAAGCAACCATAACAAAGGCAGCAAACACGGTTTAATCAAAAACTCCGCGATATAAGTCAATATCAGCTATTGCAGGTGTTTTAGAGCTGCATAAACCCACAGTCTATGAGACAAACTGAATGTGCAGATCAACAGCTACTTCTTGAAGATGCTTAGAGCTAATAGCTAGGTTAATGCGTCCCCTTTTCTAACTTCAATCGAGTTCTAACTCCCGAAACCCTTCATCGTACCGCAAATCTCGCTTCTCACAAGACGTTCAAGACGTCACCCGGAGCAGATCGCGGCGAAAGCTCTCGAGTGTTCATGTTGCAACAACATGTTCATTCGGGTCGGTTTCGTCTGCAGGTGGAACTGATTGCGTTGGAATTTTTGCCTCACGGCGGTCTATCCAACTTCTGGAAGCCGCATGGAACAACCACAGCTACGGAGAAACCCATGAAACTCAAATCAGTCCTCGGCATTCTCGCTCTAGTCGGCATAGCGGTCCTCGCGGTCAACCTCATCTTCTTCGACAAGGGACCGCAACCGGCAGCCTTCAAGGCCTCGACCAACGTCATCGAAGTCACCGACCAGAACTTCGAGGAAGAGGTCCTCAACTCGAAAGTCCCGGTCGTCATCGACTTCAACGCCACCTGGTGCGCACCCTGCAAGCAGTACAAACCGATCTTCCACAAGGTCGCCGACCAGTACGTGGGCAAGGTCAAGTTCATCAGCATCGACGTCGACCAGGCCCCTGGCGTCGCAACGCTCTTCGGACTGAAGGCGATTCCGATCACTGTCTTCCTCAGTGAAACCGACAGCACCATCAGCGGCACCGCCGCGCCTGGCGCTCTCACCGAAGACCAGCTCAAACA
>CAZRMH010000443.1:0-6626 GCA_964600935.1 uncultured Candidatus Obscuribacterales bacterium | reverse complement strand
GCCGCCGGCAGAGCGCGCGAGGGTTTCCACGATGAAGCCCTGAGGATTTGGGATGGTATCATCCGTTCAACTCAGTCGCCTGGCAATGCGCCACCACCTGCAGTATCAAAAGGTTTTCTCGGACAAGTTCACATGCGCAAGGCATGGAGTTTAATGGATTTGGGCAGGTACGAAGATGCTCTTGCCATCTTCAACTCCGACTTCCTCAAGAGTTGTCTGGCAAACTTTGAACTCAAAGTTCTATTCGATTATTTCTTCAGCTTCGCCAATACACAAGGCGAACTAGGAGACCTACAAGGCATGGATGACAAATTCTCCAGAGCCCTGAACATCGCAGCCGACGAAGGAGATAGTCACAGCGCGCAACTCTGCTGGCTAAATCTAATGCACTACGCGGAGCTGAAAGCGGATTGGACGTACCTCGAACGGGAAAGTCGCTCATGCATTGAATTCGCTGACAACAGCGAACTACCAAAACTAGCTCTTGTAGCCGGTCTCAAGCGTGCGACAGCCTTGTATAGGCTATCACAGCACGATAAAGCGGTTACGCAAGCCGAACGAGTTCTCGGTTTCGCCCGCCAGCTCGGCGAAGTCGATGCTGTAGGTCCGACAGAAGAACTTCTCAAACAACTCTCCAGAACACGTTAAGTTCAAAATTTTTCGACTCTGGAGAAAGCGGTTTGAAAGGACCCCGATTCAATGAATAGATCAAAACGCTTATCTTGACTGGATCTCAGCAAGATCGTCACTATTAATAGCGTACGCAACTAGAAACAAAATAGTTGCAACCATTTTAAAAAACTCGCGTCCCGTAAACACCGAACAACGGAGATGACGAGATGGCAAACAAGCGAACAGTCCACGAACACCTATACGTTTGCCTGGGCAAAACGATTGCCAGACGACGAAAGCAACTAAAGCTCTCACAGCAAGAATTGGCAGAATTGTCAGGCGTGAATCGCGCATTTTTGAGCAACGTCGAACAAGGCAAACGCAATCCCAGCATCGGAGCCGTAGCAAGCATCGCGCAAGGGCTCAGCATGCGTATTTCCAGACTACTTGTCAAATGTGACGAATGTATTAGAGAGCACGGCGACAAGGCATCGTAAAACCGTTTTGGTCGCAAAATTTTAAACCGCTACTGCGCAGCGATTGTGCCACTACCAATGGTGAAGGACGAAAAAGCAAATGCCGTTTTTAAATGATGTTTTGATATTTCGCTCAAGAATTTCAACCGCTAGCGGTTGAAATTAAATCCAACAATTCGCTGTAAACCCAGCTTTCACCGCAACTTAGAAGGAATTTCCAAAATCGAAACAACGCCAACCGCTTGACATCAGGCTCTTTTTGACTTATAAATGAGCACTTAGATTTCTTACTTTTACTACGCTTTTCTGAGCGATCAAATGCCACCTGACTTTAGTCCCGCGGAAGCGGGCGAGATCTTTAGTAGGAACTTCGAGTCGTCAGCGGCTATAGACGGACGTGTTGGTTCAGAGCTCTCGCAAAACTCCGACGTTCATGCTGCCCGCGATTTTTTTCAGGGAAACAGCGGTCAGACATCCCTTCCCGATCTACAAATTGACAACGGGTTCGGTGGCGAGTCCGCGATTGGTAATAGCAGTTCCTTCGGCATCGAATCGAGCTTGGACACACCTGTATCGAAAATCACCGGTGTAGAGTCTGCAGCAATGCAACCGTCTTTGGTGCCCGGTGTTGAATCAGCTGCAATGCAACAAGGCTTGATACCCGGTATTGAGTCGGGCGCATTAGCCGGTGTTCCTCCAGGTGAACCGATGTCACCACTTGTGCAGATGATTCTCAAAATGCCGGGATTGACCGGAGTAGTCGGTGATTTCTTCTCAGCACTCATGGCGTTCTTCTTTCCTGCTGATGGCGGCTTGATGTCATTGCTGGATCCAGCCCTTTGGGCCTCCGTAGCGCAGCAAGCACTCACATCCGTCTCCACCTTTGTCATGCATGATTTTCCACTGACACTTACAACTATGGGTTCGAACAATCCTTTCCAATCCCTACTGCAAAACGGCATGCTGGAAGCCGGCTCAAAGGCTACTACGAGCAGCACGGCGACACTCAGCCTTGAACATCAATCCATCGGAATGCAGCCCTACGATGTCGGAGGGATGACCAGTCCCGGAAGCGCAGCATACGAAATAACTTCCGTGGACGGCTCTCAGTTAATGAACGGGAATAGCGCAAATATCGATCTAACCTCCAACAAATTTATAGCGATGGAGGGTGGTAATTCTTTTGGACCGACTTTGGGTGGAACATCAGTTCCGACGGCACAGATGCCTAACGGTCAGACTCCAACATTCACTCAAACACAAAACAGTTACCAGTCTCCATCTGGCAGTAATGCATCAATGTCGACGGTGGAGCAGCCCGTGACTGATCGAGGTTCATTACTGCAAGACAACACCGCCAGTAGTGGCACCGAATTTACCAACACAACTCAAATGCCGGCCCACCACATGGTTGAGAGTGGCGACAATCTCTGGAACATCGCTAAAGAACATCTCGGTTCTGGAGCGCGCTGGACCGAAGTTTACGAACTGAATAAGAACGTGTTGGGAACTAATCCAAATCTCATCTTCAAAGGAACTGATTTGAAGCTTCCCGGTGCTGAAAATGTTGCCTCAGGAACCAATAGTTATGTCGTCCAACCAGGAGACAATCTCTGGAACATTTCGCGGGATCACCTTGGCAGTGGTCAAAATTGGCATTCTATTTATGATCAAAATGCACAAGTAATCGGTAGCAATCCAGACCTCATCCACCCAGGCCAAAATCTTGCCATCTCCAATGGTGGCACTAATATGCAAGTAGCACATAGCGCGCCGACCTCTCATGCCGGTGGTCATGGCACTTCGCATGCAACCACAACTGCGAATCATGCCAATCACACTCCTGCACATCAGCCCACCGCCCATAACGCCGACGTTACACGACATGCTCACACTGCTCATGGCAGCCCAACCCATAACCCAACCCCAAGTAACAATTCAATCGATGCCGCACAACTAACACATCACTCGAAAACTGCTGCGAGCACGCCAGCAGAGACGCCCCCAGACGCCAAATCGATCGCGACAAACAACCCTCCTTCCGCAGATCAAATAGATACAGGTATCAAAACCGAAGAACTCGGCAAAACAGCGCACAATCTCGTCGATTTAAAACAAGAGATTGGCTTGAAAGCCGTTGCAAAAGCACTCTAACCGAAACATTGCTCGAGTCGTCATGTCATAATTATTTGAGATGGACGCCGTAGCACATCGAAAAAAATTGATTCACATACTCCAGATGGCATATTCGGGCGAACTCGCTGCCGCGTATGCATATGCCGGTCACTGGCGTTCTCTTCGCGACGCCGAACAGAAGGCGGACATTCAAAAGATAGAAAATGACGAATGGAAGCACCGCGCCTTAGTCGGAAAGATGCTTGACGAACTAAACGGAAAGCCCCAATTTTGGCGCGAACTAATGATGGCATGTATCGGCGTGACCGCATTCCTGGGGTGCTTTGTCGGCGGTTGGTTCTTTCCAATGTATTTTGCAGGACGACTCGAGAATGACAATACCGAAGAATACTTTACAGCAGCGAATCATGCGGCCGAACTTGGTCTAACAACCATGGAACAAAGCCTTCTGGAACTGTCGACAGTTGAACTCGAGCACGAGGCCTTCTTTAAGAAGATCATCAAGGGACATGCTTGGCTGCCGCTGATGGTTCGCGTTTTTCAGTGGGGAGCTGACAGCGCAAGTTTGAACACGATTGGAGAGCAACCGTCATCAATAGACGGAAATAATTTCAACCGCTAGCGGTTGAAATTATTTCCGTAAAAGATCCAACTTGGCGAAACCTCACAATACCCACTGCTTTAGCAAGCGCTACTCCAGCAGCCTAGTCCCTTACGAATTTCGCGCCGCAACTAACAGCCTAGTTAGCGGATTCCGACTCGTTCGGACTCTTAGCGAGAATCTGCTTCGCCTGCATATAATGCTTTTCAGCTTCAGCTGTTCTTCCCATCTTTTTAAGCAACTTTGCATACTCTCGCAGCAAGTTACCGACATCACGATGGTCATCTCCGAGCGCTGCTTTCTTCAAGAGCAAAGCATGCTCGAGGAATGGAATACTGGGCTCGAACTTGCCTTGCTGAAAGAACAGTCCAGCTAAGATCCGCAGCCCTTCCGCCAACCTCAATCCGTCTACTGGATGGGTACTTTCTAGAATGGTTACACCTCTTCGCACGAACGGTTCCGCTTGCCTGAAATTACCCTGCACCCACAAAACTTCCGCCAATTTATTCAAATCTTCGACAAGGTCAATATGTTGGCTTCCAAGCTCGGCTTGCCTGATAGCGAGGATTTTTTCATATATTTTCTGCGCTTCTGCAAAATCACCCTGCTCGAAATAACTCTCCGCCAAACGGTACATCGCCGCACCCACTGCGGCTTTCTTATCACTCTCCGGTTCTGGTGGCGTCGACTCATCATCTGGTCTAATCAACATCGAGGCTTCGTCGATTTTCATTTTCTGCGGGGCAATTGTCATCTCTTGCTGCCTGAGTGCATCCTTATCCGGCCGAACACGACCGAGAACCCCATTTGGACGAGCCTCTTCAGGATCAAGTTTCTTAATCTCGACGGGAGCAATGCTCTGACCATTACCATTGCTTGGAGCCTGTTCTTCAACTACATCGCCTTCATCGTCAGACAATTTATCCAAAATGTTAGCGAGCTTACCGCCTGCTTTGGGCGGTTCAACCAGACTCATCGGATCGTCCAAGACACGGTCTGCGAAGCTAATCACAGGAGTGTCAGTGGTGGCGACACCCATCCCGCTGAGCGACGGTCCTTCACCTGAATCATCGGGATATTTCCATGACTCATCGTCTCGGTTTTCTAGCTCCGGCTCAGTGTCTTCAGTGAAACCCGGGCTAACCTCTATCTCCTCTTCGCCTTCATTCAAACCAAAATGCTCCAGCAGATTAAAGCCAGGTTCAGCTTCGACCGGAGTAGGTGCTATCGGAACCATTGCTGGAATGCCATCCGCCGTGCGATTCGGGTCAAACTGTTGGTCATGAGCGAGCTGCGCATGTTCGCTTTCCCCTAAACCGCTGTCCGACCAACCAAGCTCAGACAATGCTTCGTCAAAGCTAGGTCGAGCTTCTGGAGGTTTGTTAAAACAATAGTCGAGGGCCACTAAAGCGTCGTCCTGCGTTAATCGTCCCTGATCGAGTAATTCATGGCAACGAAGGACGGCGTCATGGATCTGACCTTCCATAAATCCAGTCAAACAGAGGATCTTGGCGAGTGCCTCGGGTGTTTGCCTGCAGATATCGAAGGCTTCGTGAATCTGCTCCTGACTTACTACTCTAGACAAAACCAGCAATTTCTCGAAAGTCAGCTTCGGCTTTTCTTCGACGCCCGACATTCGTAAAATTGGTTGAAGACTTGTTATCAGGTCACTGATGTCACCACCGTTGTGGTAAACCTTCTGCAGCACCTCGCCAGCACGTTCAGCATCGACCTGCCCAGCCTCTATGTAATTCTGAAGTTCAAGAGCAGCTTCAACGAGCTGAGATGAGACGTAGCCTTGTTCTACCATGACTTGTCCGATCATTATGTTGTAAGTCAGACCGAATTCAACCGCGTTCGTGACATCAGTCTCGCTCATAATCCCAGCCATGAACATCAATTGACCTAGGCGTGGTCGGCGTGTTGCAACTGGCAAAAGCAAACTTTGGGTGAGCGGTGAGCCTGGCGATAGTCCTGCAGCTGCGCGCATCGCCTCGATCGCTTCTTCCCGTGTACAAACTTCATCCCGAGCCTTAACCAACAAATCGAGAGCTCGCGAAAGCAAAGACTCATTCAGCACATTATTGAGAATCAGTATGCGTCCGATCGGTATGTTAGTTGAATTGCTTCTCTGAAAAGCCGCATCTAGCTGCTGCTGCGTGGCGACTTCTGCTTCACTTAACAGATGGGCTAAGGTCCAAACCTGAGAATCAGCTCGTTCTTGCTCCGCGGCTTGTTGACTGTCCACAACATCAGGAAATCTGAGACCCTGCTTGTATGCGACCTTGAGACATTTAACGGCCATCTCAACATCAATCGAATTTCCACGAAGCATGTCTTGAGCATCAGTAGCTGCTTGAAGATCTCGCGGCGTAATGTGTCCAGCCATCATCAATTGCTGGCCAAGATGCAGGCGCTTCATGCCCGACTGCCTAACGCAGTCATCAAGCTGTTTCTGACTGATAATCGAAGCCTTCACGAGAAGCTCGCCAATCATCATGTCCTGAGGCATTCGCTGAATTGACTGTTTTGGTTTGAATAGTGACACCGTACCTAGACCAACCTCTTGCTTAAAAGTTTCGGATAACTCTGTTCGCTCTTTGATACGTTCCCCCAGCGACCCACGCTAAATCAGCCGCTACAGCTCGCTCTCTCTCTTCCCTTGTCTCGAGATCGACAGGACGAAATCGTATCACTCTATATCTACCCCGCCGGACATACGGTAATAACATTAACCGCCCATTTGTTCTAAACAAGTAAATATGCGACGCTTGCGTGCCGAAATATTTTCAACCGCTAGC
>CAZRMH010000442.1:0-6644 GCA_964600935.1 uncultured Candidatus Obscuribacterales bacterium | reverse complement strand
GCTATTGTAAGGCGTCCTGGCAGAATCTAATTCTGTCTTCAATATTCTTCCGTTTACTGGCATCCGGACTCAAGGTCAGATACTGCGTGAAGTTGTCACTGGCCTCTTTATACTGTTTGTCGCTCTCCAGTGAGCAAGCGTATTCATAGAAGCCGTTGGCGAAAGTTGGTTCGCACTGGGTTGCGGTACGAAACTCCTTTTTTGCTTCGTCGAGCTTGCCAAGACTCTTGAGTGCTTTGCCATACGCAGTGTGGCAAGCTCCGGAACTTGGATACTTCTCGCATTTCTTAGCGAAAAACGCTGCGGCTTCGTTCTTATTGTTAATCTCGAGATCTCGGTAACCCTTGGCCAGTTCTTTGTCCCAATCAGTCGGTTTCGACTTTGCCAGGCTGTCGGTCGCGAAAGTCCCGGTCAGAAGAAGAGCTGAAAGCAGCGATACTGCCAGTTTTTTTCTGTTAGTCACGTTCATGTTTTGCCTCAAAACTACTGATTTTATCTACGTTTCAATCGGTCGGAAAATTAGATGTAATTTGCAAAAACGTCCAGGCAATCACTTGCCGTGGACGAAGGTGCTTGAGCGATTTGCGAAGCCGGAACCGAACTGTCGATTGAATTTTTTCTTTTGACGGATTCAATTCCGGCTTGCTTAATCAGTTACTTGATCAGTCAATCCAATCCTATTTGCCCAGCACAACGCCAGTTACGGAAGTGGTAGAGACTTTCACTGAGTCGCCGACTTTGACTCCCGTCCCGGAAATATCTCCAGAGGCAGAAGTGTCATCAGCATCTTTGATAGTGATGGTGGCAATCGTGTTGAACACTTCTTTGATGACCTTGCCGGAATCCGGGTCGGTAATCTTCTTGACTGAGCGTTGAACGTTCAATTTTGTGCCAACTTGGATGCCGGATTTTTTGCCGACGTTAATTGTTGCGGTATTGCCCGTGATATCAGCAATTTTGCCTTCGACGTTTTTAGCGATCAAAGATTGGTTGTCTGGAATCTTCGCGGCAGCGGCGACAATTTGTCCGCTCAAGCTGTCTACAGCCTGGATTGTGGCCTCGTCGGCGATGGCGCTTTCACCGTAAGTATCGGAGCTAAATCCACCGATACCGCCGCCGGAGCGCTTGGCTTCGCCTGTGCCTTGCATTGCGGCAAGAATTTCAGTGGTGTTGATATCGATTACTTTGGCATCGACAGAAACTTTGGTTTTGCTCTTGCTGCTTCTGAAACTACCGAAACCGCCAAATCCACCAACATAAGGAATGCCAGGGATGTAGCCCGTCGGGAGGCTTGCGCTGGAGCTTTTATTCTCTTGTCCGAATTGGGTGATGCTGCCAACTACGATTGCATCAACGCTCAAAATCTTACCGATTTTGCAGGCGGTGGCTGGGTCAGCACGATCACTTACAGAAAGGTTTTGTTCTTTCATAACTGAATCGAGCATTTGACGATCGATCAGTCTATATGTCCCGTCGTTGACGAGCTTTGTCGTCAGCATCGACGCGATCGCTTGACCGAGGTCAACGTTGGCGATTGCGCTGGCGTATGAACCTGAATCGAAAGGCATAATTGCAATGCGGCGCTTCGCTTCAGCGTGAGCCGGCATTGGGATCATATTAATGAGAAAAACTGCCGCAGCTAGAAGAGCACCAGTTTTGCGAAACTTCATAACACACTACTCCTTGGTATTAACCACTTCCGTTATCACCAACTCGCGGCTTTTGGAAATTAGGCTGTAAAGCCACTATTTGCAACGAGACTTTTCTCGTGTACAAACCCTTGAGTCTACTGTGTTCAATTTACATTAGATCCGCAGTTCTAGCCTGATTTCAATTAAATCCACATTGCGACACAGAAGCTTGGAAGCATTGATTTATAAACGTTTTAATCTCGCCATTAGCCCGAAAAAATAGGACGACACATGCTGTGTCGCCCCGTTTTGAAGTTATCGTAGACTCAACTGTTTATTTGTGAAGCTTCTTGTTGACCTGGTTTTGAGCATCTTCGATGGCTTTCTTTTCCAGTTTCAAAACCTTATCAAGTGCGTGGAGTTCCGCATCCCCACCGCTTACAGTGGCAGTTGCCGAAGAACTGGAATTGCTCTTGTTATTTTTTACTAATTTCTTCGGCGCTGCAGAACCGGAGTGAGCCTTATAAGAAGAGGCTAATGCGTTGGCCTTGCCGCGATATTTTGATTTTGCAGGAATTCCTTTTAGTGTTGCTAAAGCGGCACCATATTTGCCGGATGCCGCCTGGGCCTGAGCTTGCTTCAAGTTGGCAAGCGCTGCTTTCTCCATCGAGAATTCAGCCATTAAGTCGCGAGCGTTCTCGAAGTGTGGGGAGTCCGGTGAAACCAGACGAAGAGAATTTATGGCACCATCGTATTGCTCTTCTTCAGCCATGATCTGTGCTCTGATAATCTTCTCGCGCGTTTCCATTTCAGTAACGACTGCGTTTTCTATTGCTGGAATCGTTCTTGCAGCAGCCGCAGCAGTAGCTTCTTTCGCTGCACGATCTACAAGTGCCTTATTGAGCTGCGCACCAGGAGTGACCGAGAAATCCTGTTTGTACTGTTGCACGGCGACAGTGTTGAGAATTTGCCCTTTCCCGGCAGTCTTGATAATAACGTTGCCGTTGTAGCGGATTTGTCCGCTCATTTGATCCATAAACTCTTTGACGTTGCAGACAACAAACCAATCAGGATTGACAGTACTTACTGAAACGTTCGGATTGTTCTGTATTTCGTTTGTGATCTTGTCGACGATCTCTTGTTCGATGCCGCTGCCACCGCCCGTGACGACTGCAATTCTGACTGGGGGTGCCGCTGCCAGCGCTTGATAGCAGCAAACTATCATGCCTGCCAGCGCTACTAATAAGGACCATAATTGCTTCGTGCGGAACATTTGCGGAAGACCTCCTGACGATTTTGTTTTACTTTTATCCTATTTATATGGATTATTCATTTGAAACTGTCCATGTGATCCGTGACTCACGTTCCGGTTCACGTTTGGACTACGGGAACAGTTTGCCTAATTAGGGGAAAACAATTCTCGAACTGTTTGGGATTCCGTTCTTATCAAGAACATCAGCGCCGCTCCGCACCGCTTCTACCTAATGTGGCGCGGCAGCTGAAGCCGTTTCGCTAACGCGAGTGCGTCCAACTCTCAGTGCTTCGTCCAGTTTCGCTGATTCTTTTCCACCGGCTTGAGCGATGTCTGGTCTGCCACCACCTTTACCACCACAGATTTGGGCGACCTCATTGATGATGTTGCCGGCGTGGAATCCCTTCTTGGTTAACGGTTGAGACACGGCGCATACGAGAGATAGACGGTCCGGTGCCTGTACAGAACCGAGTAGAACCACAAAGTCATCTCCTTTGTCTCTAATCGAACCGGCGATAGTCTTTAATCCTTCCCCGGATACATTCTCCACTTTTCCGCAAACGAAATGGACGTTGCCTAGCTTCTCGACGTTGGACATCAGGTCGGCGACATTAGCCAGGGCGAGCCGTTCTTGCAACTGTTCATTCAATTTATCTTTGCTCTTAATCTCTGCTTGCAGGCGATCGATTTGAGCTGAGAGTTCGGAAGGCTTGGCCTTCAGTTTTTCAGTCGCTTCTCCCAGATAAGACATTTGTTCGCTGATGTAGTTCCAAGCCTTGGGCCCGGAGAGCGCCTCGATGCGGCGTACACCGGAAGAGATACTGCCTTCGGAGACAATCTTTACTAGCCCGATACTACCTGTGGAGGTGACATGCGTGCCGCCACAGAATTCGATGCTGAAGTCGCCCATTTGAACAACACGCACTACGTCGCCGTACTTCTCACCGAACATGGCGATAGCGCCGGTTTTCTTCGCTTCTTCGATTCCCATTTCGGTTGTCGTGACTGGAGCGTTTTCTTGAACCCATGTATTCATTATTCTTTCGATGTCGGCAACTTCTTCTTTGCTGACCTGCCGTTCGAAATTAAAATCGAATCTCATCGCTTGCGGACCGACTTGGGAGCCGGCCTGGACGACGTGCTTGCCCAGACGTTCTCGGACTGCCGAGTGGAAAATGTGAGCGGTACTGTGGTGCAGCACCGTCAAGTTTCTTCTCTCACTGTCCACTGTGGCGTTCAATTTGCCACCACTGACCAGAGTGCCAGCGACAACGCGAACGCGGTGGACATGCAGACCTTCGTGCTTCTTGGTATCGAGAACAAGAACTTTGCAGTCATCATTCTCCCAATAGCCGATGTCTCCGAGTTGTCCACCCGATTCTGCGTAAAACGGCGTGCTGTTAAGAATCAGATCGACTTCGTCGCCTTCTTCTGCCTCTTCAACGAGCGTGCCATTTTTCAAGATACCAAGGACGGTGCCTTCACCGGACTGTTCTTTGTATCCAGTAAACTTGGTGGCGCCGTGTTCCTTCAGAATCTTCCCGGTTGCTTCTTCACCTGTGATGATCACGTTGAACTGGTCGCCTGCGGAGACTCCGCTGTGAAGTTCCTTGGCCGCTTCGTATTCCTTGAGGTCGATCGTTTTATTGTGCTCTTCGGCAATTTCCTTAGTCAGTTCGAATGGGAAGCCGTATGTTGAATATAGATTGAAAACCTTGGCACCATCAACGGTATTACCTGGTTCTTTCAACAAGTCTTCGAGGAATTTCATTCCGCGATCGATGGTCTTCGCGAAGCGTTCTTCTTCTTCCTTAATAGCCTGGCTGACGAATTTTTCGTTCTTAATCAATTCAGGATAAGCCTCACCGTAAATTTTGACGATGATTGGCACCAGATTGTACAGAAACGGTTTATCGATACCGAGCAGACGACCGAACCGAGCCGCTCTCCGCGTTATGAAACGGAGCACGTAGCCACGTCCGATGTTGCTTGTTCTGACACCATCTGTGATGAGGAAGGTGATTGCCCGCGCGTGGTCGGCAATGATTTTCAAATAACTGTCAGTTTTCTCGGATGGCGTCGTAGGAAGCGTCTTGACGATGCCACCAGTGTATTTGACGCCCGCGATTTTTGAAACTTCTTCCAGCAGTGGAAAGAACAGATCGGTTTCAAACGTGTTGTTTTTCTTTTGCATGATCAGCGCGACACGCTCCAGTCCTGAGCCGGTGTCCACGTTCTTCGCTGCCAGAGGGGTAAATTTGCCGTGCTCGTCTTTGAAGAGTTCCATGAATACAAGATTCCAGAACTCCATGTAGCGGTCGCACTCGCAAATGCCGATGCCGCATTTTTCAGGATCGTCGCTGCATCCGTATTCCGGACCACGGTCGTAGTAGATTTCGGAGCAAGGTCCGCATGGACCGGTAGGACCTGGAGGTCCCCAGAAGTTGTCTTTGCGCGACATCCGGATGATTCGTTCTTTGGGAACGCCAACCGTCTTATGCCATATCTCGAATGCTTCTTCATCAGCCGGGACTTCATCATCCCCTCTGAAGATCGTGACTGTCAGCTTATCTGGGTCAAATCCCAGATCCTTGGTGACATATTCCCAGGCCCATGGAATCACTTCTTTTTTGAAGTAATCACCGAAGCTGAAGTTGCCCAGCATCTCGAAGAAGCTGTGGTGACGAGAAGTTCTACCGATATTTTCGATATCGGAGTCCTTACCGCCGGCACGTGCGCACTTTTGCACGGTGACTGCTCGAGGAGGATTGGTTGCCGGTGCGTTGCCGAGAAAAATCGGCACGAATTGCACCATGCCCGCGCTGGTCAAAAGCAGAGTTGGGTTGTCGGGAATTAGGCTGGAACTTGGTTTGTGCAAGTGTCCGCGTTTATCCCGAAAATAGGAGATGAATTTATCTCTGATTTGTGCGCCTGACAGTGTCATCAAGACCTCCTGAAACATTCCGGCGGTTTGTTTCCAAGACCAGCTGGATTGCCGTAATCAATTCCTTTGAAACGTTCAGTATAACCGAAATTCGGGTGCCCAGCCTCGTCCTCTTGCGGCATGTGAACCTCAGTTTACCCTCTTGAGACTGTTTAGCGGGACTGACAAGATGTGGTAATAGACTTGTCGATCTGCTAACCTTTCGTCACTTTCCTTCCTGTTCTCGGGTGTTTTACTTTGCTGCTCAGAAAAGTTTTGGTGCTTCACAAAAAGAGCATCTATCAGATTCAAGCAGAGGAATTCAAAGATGAGCGATTTTTGCAATTGCTCAAAGAGGGACATGAATCCGTTCGCAAGGTGAAGATTGCGCACGAGGAACATATTAAGTGTTTGGAAACTGTCAAAGAAGCGCTCGCTAAGCACAAAATCGAGTTTTCTTGCGTTGCTCGAATTGACATGAACACGCGTGTCAACGACATCGATTTGATGATTTCCGTCGGTGGTGATGGCACATTTCTAGATGCTTCGCACTTCGTCGGCTCCACTCCGATGCTGGGAGTTAATTCGTCGAAGTCATCGAGTTTCGGGCACTTTTGTTTAGCCGATCAAAGCAACTTTTCACAAATATTGGATGACATCGCCTCCGATGCATTAAAGCCTGAGAAAATTTTGCGATTGGAGTTGGAACTTAATGGAGAAGTCCTTAAACAGCGGCCTCTAAACGAAATTCTGATTGCGCACAATCACCCGGCAGCGACCAGCAGATACTTAATTGCAGTGGGCGGAATCAAGGAAGAGCAGCGCTCATCAGGGTTGT
>CAZRMH010000441.1:0-6653 GCA_964600935.1 uncultured Candidatus Obscuribacterales bacterium | reverse complement strand
ATGTGGTATCAGGATCTGCATGCTGTCTACATCAGCCACCTGCACGCCGACCACGCCGGCGGCATGGAGTGGCTCTCGCTGGCTACGTACTTCGATCCCTGCTTCGTTGGTGCCGACGGTAAGAAGCGCAAGCTGGATCTGTTCATGCGCACTTCGCTGCAGCGTGATCTCTGGGACATGCTGAAGAGCGGCTGTGGCATCCCCAACATCAAGACCAGCCTGAGCACGTTCTTCAACCTGCGGACCTGCCCGAAGAACCGTCCGTTCAAGTTCGCCGGGGTGTCATTCCGCACCGTGCAAACCGTCCACTTCGTGGACGACACCGAGATCGTTCCATCCTTCGGGCTGTTCTGGACTGCTCCGAACGGCAAGAAGATTTTCTTGACCACCGATACGCAGTTCTCTCCGTCGTCGATTCAGACGTTCTATAACGCGGCAGATATCATCTTCCATGACTGCGAGACCGCTCCCTTCCGGACTGGGGTGCATGCCCATTACAACGACATGAAGACTCTGCCAGCGGAACTGAAGGCGAAGATGTGGCTCTATCACTACTTCGACACGCCTCTTCCGGATGCGAAGGCGGACGGTTTCGGCGGTTTCGTTCAGCAGGGGCAGACGTTCGACCTGAGCTGAGCATAGCGCCGATGGAGCTGAAGACGGTCGGCTAGACTGCTCGCGTACAAAGCAGTGAAATTAGTGCAATGGAGATGCCGCCGCCCAGCGGCTCTCCTTTGTGAAAATTTTTTGTTCTTCGTTCTTCGATGTTAAACGATAATGGATAGTAGAATGGGGCTTTGTGAAACACGAAATAGGCGCGGAAGCCGAGATCGTGTTCATCAGAGGACTGTTAGTCGTCTACGCTGTAGTTGAAAAATTTCTTGTACATCCTCAAGCGCCACTGGCGGAAGTGATAGCCGCCCGACAGCAGTACGTAGAAGAAGAGGCTGACGATCGGTCCGGCCAGTCCGCACAAAATCATAGCGAGGAGAATCTCACCGAGGGTAGGGTTTTGCAATGTCAGTGAGGTGAAAAACCAGACGGAAAAGCCGACGATTGCGAAGACACAAGCGACGTCAACGCAAGTGTTTTCCGTTTCGCCGACCCTCACCATGAATTTCCAGCCAGCGAAGGCGCCGATAAAGAGCACGATGAAGAAACCGAAAGGGAAAAGAAGAAGTTGGACCAGCATGATTGTGATGCCCGTGGAGTGGGCGGAGAGCGTTTGAGAAAGCCATACTCCGCGTCCTGACTTGGAGCCAGATTCGCGGAGTATGACGAGGTGATTAGTTGTCGGTTACCGACGCGTTCTTAAAAATTGCTCTTGGAAGCGAGCAGAACGGCGGCACCGGCGGGGACGGTCGAAGCGCCTTCGCGAGCCCAATCAGGCGTGAGTCCGTGGATGGTCTCGAAGTGGACGCGGCCGTTGTCGCGAACCAGCGCGACGATGAAATCGCGGGTCGGGTCGAAGCTGGGCAGCGGCGTGGCAAGCACGGCGAGGCGCTCGGGGCACTTCGAGGCGAGCTTGACACTGACTGCAGACTGGCGGGAGGTGAAGACCTCCTTCTCTGCGCCGGAATTGTCGGCCAAGGTGATGCCAAATCGATTGAGCATGTTTCAGTCTTTCTTATTGATGTTTGTGACGAAGCCGCGGGCGGGCAGACTGCTGGTGTGGCGGTCTAGAATCCACCGTTCCAGCAGTCCGCGTCGTCCGCGGCGGGCATTCGATCGAATCACTTACCGGACTTTACCCGGATGGCGATCTGAAGCGAATAGGTGCGGATGTCGCCGTTGTAGACGTACTTCAGATGCGGCTGGAAGCCTGCCTCTTCGAGGTAGGCGAAAACCAGCGGCGCAGCGAAGCGCAAACGGTCGACAGAGAGGCTCGATTCCGGCTGCTGGAATGGCGAGCGCATTTTCGGTCCGGGGTACTCCTGGGTGGAGAGCAGCATAACCGGCACGACGTGGTCGTTTTCCCAGGTCATGGTGGCACCGATCGCCTGGCACACCTTGTTGGGGACATCGCCGATCACGCCGAGGAAGCGGACCAGCACTTCTTCGTCGAGACGTTCGGGCGAGACCAGTCGCTGTTCGTGATGAGCACGAGTGACGGTGGCGGCCTGCCTGTCGGCGACAGCGACGGCGACTGCCGTTCTGATGCCGGCGTTGAAAACGTCCAGGGCGATGGCAGAATGGATGGCTGATTTTTGCATCCTGTAATCCTGTGGTTGCGAATCTGCGCACCGCAGTGGTGCTAGGATTCAGGCTTCGCGGAATTTGGTTGGAACAGCCAGTCGGAGTGACTGGCTGTGCCTTGGTTATGCAGAGACCGTGGGGCTGGAACCGGCGAGAATGGCGAGCTGTTGCTCGGCAGATTCGATGCGATTGGCCGGAAAGCCGGGAACGGTCTTGGCGAGGTCGAGCAGCGTGCGCGCGTTTTCGGCGTTGAGTTCGATGCTGGCTACGTCGGTCCAGAAGCTGGTGAACGCTGCAAATTCGGGGCTGTCGAAACCAGGCTCTTCGGTGAGGCGCAAGTGCTGCGAGCCTTTACCGAGCTGCCAGGCGAACATCAACAACGGGTCGTCATCGGGCAGAGTCATTCCAGAGTCTCCTCCTCTAAACTTGGCTTCGGCTTCAGCAGTTAATGCGCACAAGGTGAGCATCTCCAGACCGGACAACGGCTTCGCAATCGGCTGAGGTGAATGAGACATCGCGACGAATCGAGATGGTGTTTCACCAGAGCGTTTGTTCCCCAGCGGCATATGATGCGGCTTGTGACGAGAACAAAGATAACTTGGCTGTTAATTTGGGCTTGGATTTCTACTGAAAATTTGAAGTGAAGTAAGAATTCAAATCTAGCGAATTGATCTTTTAAAAGAACGTTTATTTTCGTAATGCGCTTGATTGCTGGTTTGTAACTATCGTTACACTGTTCGGCGCTGACAGTTTCAAACTTGATTGTTTGATTGGCATCAGTGATTTTTTTCCTCAAACCTCGCGAAGATGAGCGAGGCTGTCGGCGCAATTTTGTCTGCAACAGTTTGTTGTTGGGATTGATGAACTGATCGGTACAATCGCGGTAAGCATTGTCACCAGAGGCGCTTGCCGGTTTTGTTCTGCAGTATGAAGAGGTGTAAAACGCAATGTAAAGCGTGCTTCACACGGTGTCCTAGTGATATCAATACTTATCGCTTGACAACAAACTCTTCTTTTGGTGTGTTTTTCTCCCGCAGACGCCCATTCTATCCATTACTTCAACTCTCTTCCTCCTTGCTGTCAGGGCGGGGTGAACACACAGTCGGCGATAGGCAACTAGAAACCAAATCTGCGCTCAGGTCCTAACCCTGGGTCAGCGCGAAGTTCGTCGTCTTCTCGTGACCGGTTGTACCGCGCCATTAGAGGTCGACGTGCTCGTAACCTTTTATCGAAGGAGTTCCCATGATCCTGCTAGTTTTGCTGGCTGCGGCTATCACCCTCGCGGTGGGCTACGCAGCTAAGGTATACCTCGAGAAGGTCGGCTCCGCTCAACAGATCACGAACAAAGAGTTCTTGATCGCCGGAGCCGTCATGCTCGTCCTCGTCATCCCCGGCACCGCCTATGTCGGTCGTCAGGTCGCCATCAACAATCAGACCACGTTCACCGAGAACTGGACTGGCTGGGAGACCGGCGTCAAGTGGGAGAAGATCAAATGCGAACGGGACGGCTGGTGCAAGCGCTGCTATGACTGCGACCCTTACAAGGTCCCGTACGAATGCGGCGGTTACGTCGGTGAAGGCAAGGATCGGCGCTATGTGTCGAAGACTTGCGAGCGCACCGAATACCATTCCTGCCCCTACACCGACTACGAGTGGACGTTCACGGTGCAGACGACGCTCGGCGAATACACCATCGCCTGGCACAACCTGCCGACCGACCCGGACAACCACCGCTGGCGGCGCTGGACGCGTGTGCCCTCGCACTACGAGTCCGGCGTTCCCGCGTTCTGGTCGGCTGTCGAACAGCGTCTCTCCGCCGGCAACCCCGGTCCGGTGACCGCACGTCGCAACTACGACAACTACATCCTCGCCTCGCAGTCGTCCATCCTCAAGCGTTTCAATACCGAGGTGGAGATGTACACGAAGGCGGGTCTTCTGCCGGAGATAGCGCAGGACGCCAATCTCTACGGGTTCTACTACCTGAACCGTGCCTACTTCGTCGGCGTCACACCGCCGGCTGGTGAATGGCAGATGGCGACCAATCGCTTCAACGCGGCGTTCGGGACGCAGTTGCAGGGCGACTTGCACCTCGTCGTCGTCGACGCCAACAAGGTCGACAATCCGGACAACTATGTCGGTGCGCTGGTCGCGTACTGGCAGTCGGACAAGTTCGGCAAGCAGGCCCTGTCGAAGAACGGCGTCGTCGTCGTGCTCGGCACCAAGGACGGCAAAGTGACGGAATGGGCGCGTGCTGCAACCGGCATGCCGCTCGGCAACGAACAGTTGCTGTTGCAGATCCAGTATGACCTCAAGGGCGTAGCCCTCGATCCGGTCTCGCTGCTCGGCAATCCGACGGCGCGAGTGCTGTCGACGGATAAGGTCCAGGTCAACCTGAGCTCGAGCGTGCTCGAGAAGGTGCTCTGGGGCCAGCACAAGTTCGAACGCGTCCGCATGGGCGGCGATGACGGTAAGGGCGGGTTCTATTACCTGCTCACCGAAATCGAGCCGACCACCGGTCAGATGATCGGCATCCTCGCTGTGATGTTGTTGTTCGCAGGCATCGCCTGGGGCATCTGCATCTACGCCGGCGACGACGTCTTCCGTCGCTTCCGGCGCTAGTCGTCTCCATCCTCCCCGAGTAGCGTCACCACTGACGGTGGCGCGCTCATCAACGCAATCTTCCTAAAGGAGAATTCAAATGGGTAAAGGCCTCCTCATCACGCTCGGCGTGATCGCAGCACTTGTCGTCGGCGCCTTCAGCCTCTACGGCTACGTCAACAACATGCGGAATGAAGGCATCCGCATGGAGACGACGCTCAACGCGCAGTACCTCGACAACCAGAACGAGCTGTCCTCGTTCAAGTCGTCCTTCTACGAGCAGGTCGGCGTTGCCAACCTGAAGTCGGACAAGATGGACCAGATCATCACCGATGCCGTCAAGGGGCGGTACGAGGGCAAGATGAACCCCGGCACCGGCGGCGCCATGTTCTCGGCGATCACCGAAGCCTATCCGGACCTCAAGGGCCAGCTCGATCTCTATGACCGGATCGTCGACTTCGTGAAAGCCGGCCGCGAGCAGTACAAGCAGAAGCAGTCGAAGCTGATCGGCCAGCTCCAGGCGTACGACTACTGGCGCCAGGAAGGGCTCGTGAAGTCCATGTTCCTCGGCAACTTCTTCCCGTCGCAGGCGCTCGTCGCCCGCATCGGCACCACCACCACGCGCGGCCAGGCTGCTCTCGACCAGATGTACGTCATCGTGCTGACGTCGGACACCAAGAAGGCCTACGAGACCGGCATCGACGAGCCCATGCAGGTCCCCGGCGGCAAGAAGTAAGACTTCGTCTGCCTTGGTTGGAACCGGTGGTGGTGGCACACGCTGTCGCCGCCGGTTTCGCCGGATGACGAAGAGATCGAACGGGTGTCCGCATTTTTTTGCGGCTACCCACCTCTGAAGCATGTCTCACTGCCGATTTGATCGGTAAAAATCAACTTCGAATCGCGGACTCTCGCCATGAAGAACGAACTCACCGGCATCATCGGCTGCGCTCTTGCTAGCGTCGCCGCCCATGTCATCGTCAACCTGATCGTATACCAGTCGTCCTTCCGCCTTGTCGGTTCGGCTGTCATCGGACTGTTTCTCGGCACCGTCATCGGCACCATCGTCTCCACCGTGGGCTCTCACCGCCCCGTGTTCGCCGGACTGACGACCACCATCGTCGTCTACGGCGGCATTCTGACTTTCCTCGCTGCCATGTCGGTCACCGCCATCCATTCGGCGTTCGACCTGCTGATGGTGGCTTTGACCGTTGTCTTCTTCGGTCTGGCCAACGGTTTCGGTTACCGGGCGCTCGGTCCTTCGCGGGACTGACCTCGCTTCGCGTATCTGCTGACGCTGAACACCAGCGTCTCGGCTCTGTCTCGGCGTCACCATCCCTGGTGGCGTGAAACTCTCAATTCAACTTCTTCAAGGAGCATTCACATGAGCAAAGGTCTTCTCATTACCCTCGGCGTCATCGCCGCCCTCGTCGTCGGCGCCTTCAGCTTCTATGGCTACGTCAACTCGATGCGCAACGACGGCATCCGCATGGAGACGGCGCTCACCGCGCAGTATCTCGACAATCAGAACGAGCTGTCCTCGTTCAAGTCGTCCTTCTACGAGCAGATGGGCGTCGCCAACCTGAAGTCGGACAAGCTCGACCAGATCATCTCGGACGCGGTCAAGGGCCGTTACGAGGGCAAGATGGAACCCGGCACCGGCGGCTCGATGTTCTCGGCGATCACCGAAGCCTATCCGGACCTCAAGGGTCAGCTCGACCTCTATGACCGGATCGTCGACTTCGTCCGCGCCGGCCGCGAAGCCTACAAGAGCAAGCAGTCGAAGCTGATCGACATGCTGCGCGTCTACGACTACTGGCGCCAGGAAGGGCTCGTGAAGTCCATGTTCCTCGGCAACTTCT